>CAYJXJ010000025.1:0-37299 GCA_964374095.1 uncultured Elusimicrobia bacterium | reverse complement strand
GAACCTGTGCACCAACGCCGTCCAATACACCCCCGAAGGGGGGAAGGTCACCCTGAGCGTCGTTCCGGGCCCGGAGATGGTCACCGTCAGCGTCCAAGACACGGGGATCGGCATCGCCAAAGAGGATTTGCCCCGGGTCTTCGAACGCTTCTTCCAGACCGAGGCGGCCCAGAAGATGCGCAAGGCGGGTTTCGGCCTGGGCTTGAAGATCGCCCGTGAGATCGTCCAGCGCCACGGCGGCGACATCGGCCTGGAGTCCGAGCTAGGCAAGGGCTCGCGCTTCTATTTCACCCTGCCGGTGCAGAAGGTGTAGGCCGGGCTCACCACGGCAGACGCAGCCCAAGGGCTTGCGCCGCCTCGTTGAGGCGACGGTCCAGCGACGCGAAGGCGATGCCGGGGTCCGCGCGGACCGTGAGCCGGGCCGACGCGAGTTGGAGGGCGTCCGCGGGCCTCTCACGGCCTGATCCCCACGCGATCCACCGGGCTCAGCACGTACTTCGCCGCGGCGTTGGATAGGCTTGGGGCGACAATGCCATAATCGAAGCGGCGGCCATATGGCGGTTCCTGATTCTCTTGCGCGGAAGCTCTCCCCCGGCGCGGTCCTGACCTCGCCCGCCGAACTCGCCGTCTACTCCTATGACGGCGCCCTGGAGCGGGCTCGGCCCGACGCCGTGGTCCTGGCGCGCTCGGCGGAGGACGTGGCCAGGACCGTGGCGTGGTGCGCCCAAGAGGGAATCCCGTTCACGGCCCGCGGGGCCGGCACCAACCTCTCCGGAGGCTGCGTCCCGCTGAAGGGCGGGGTGGTCCTCTCCACGGCCCGCATGGACCGGGTGCTCGAGGTCCAAGCCGCCGCGGGCGTGGCGCTGGTCGAGCCCGGGGTGGTCAACCTGGGGCTTCAAAAACAGCTCGAACCCCTGGGCCTCTTCTACGCCCCCGATCCCGCGAGCTACCGGGTCTGCACGCTGGGCGGCAATATCGCCGAGAATGCCGGCGGCCCGCGCTGCCTCAAATACGGGACCACGACCAACCATGTGCTCGCGCTCGAGGCCGTCATGCCGGACGGCTCCCTCGTGCGTTTCTCCCTCGAGGATGGGGGCCCGGAGCTTTCCAGTCTGCTCGTGGGTTCGGAGGGGACCCTCGGCGTGGTGACCCGGGCTTGGCTCAAAATCCTGCCCGCGCCCGAAACCATCCTGACCTTGCTCGCCGGGTTCGATTCCCTGGAGGGCGCGATGGCCTGCGTCTCGGAGATGATCGCGCGCGGCATCGTGCCCCGGGTGCTTGAGGCCATGGACCGCGTCACCGTGGAGTCGGTGGAAGCCTACAAGCCGGCGGGGTACCCCAAGACCGAGGCGGTGCTCCTCATCGAGCTCGACGGGCCTAGGGCCAAGGGGCTCGCCCCGGCCGACGAGGTGGAGGCGCTCTGCCGCCGGCACGGGTCGCGGGAATTCAGGTCCGCGACGGACCCCGCCGAACGCGAGCGGCTCTGGGAAGGCCGCCGCGGGGCCTACGCGGCCATGGCGCGGCTGGCGCCCAACGTCCTGGTCGAGGACGGGGTGGTCCCCCGCGACCGCTTGGTCGAGATCGTCCGCCGCATCGGCGCGGTCACGGCGGCGCACGGCGTCCAGGCGGGGCTCCTCTTTCACGCCGGCGACGGCAACATCCATCCCAACATCGCCTACGACGAGCGCGACCCGGCGCAGACCTCCCGCGTCAAGGCCGCGGGCTATGACATACTGCGGGCCTGCGTGGAGTTGGGCGGGTCGCTCTCGGGCGAGCATGGCATCGGCTCGGATAAGCGCGAGGCCATGGCCTGGCTCTTCTCGCCCGAGACCCTGGCGCTCCAGCGCCGGATCAAGGCGGCCCTCGATCCCCTGGGCATCGCCAATCCGGATAAGGTCCTGCCCACGGAGCCCGCGGGGTCGCGCCCCTACCTGCGGCCTCAGTCCCGCGAACTCTCGCCGGCGGCCCAGCGCCTCGCCGAACGCGTCCGGACCTGCGCGGCGGCGGGCCGGGAGATGCGGGTGCGGGGCGCGGGGACGCGTCTGCCCATGGAAGCCGCCGGACTCAAGGGGATCGAGGATATCGGTACCGGGGAGCTTCGGGACATACGGCACGCGGACCGCGCCAACGGGACCGTCACGGCCGAGGCGGGGATTTCCGTCATGGACCTGCACTCCCGGCTCCAGCGCGAAGGGCTCCACCTCACCGTGCCCGAATTGCGGGGCACCTTGGGGGGGCTGCTGGCGACCAAGGCCTGGCCCGGGTCGCGCGACGCCATCCTTGGGATGCGCCTGCTCTTGGCCGATGGGACCGTCGTCCAGGTCGGAGGAAGCATCGTCAAGGACGTGGCGGGCTACGATATCTGCCGGCTCATGCTCGGCTCCTGGGGCGCCTTCGCCGTTATCCTCGAGGCCACGCTGCGCGCCTACCCGCGGCCCCAGCCCAGGGTCCCTTGCGACGCCCACCCCAAGCCCTTCGCCGCCGGGCCCTGGCAGCGCCGGATCAAGGCCGCCTTCGACCCGGGCAACCGGCTCAATCCCTGGCTGTTTCCCTGACTCCGCGCCACTCGCCGGGCTTCCTCCAGCGGTGGAGGTGAATTCCGGTGGAGCTCCTCCCCAGTCGGGTGAAACGTGGGCTTCAGCCGCAGCTGCCGCCGACCACGACGCATGCCGAATGGGCCATGGACATCAGGATCAGCGAGACGACGGCAAACAGCGCGGCGGCGAAACGGACGGCGTTCTTCATGGACCTCCTCCTTGTGCGAGACCCAGGCAGTGTAACACGGCCGCGGGGCATCGTATTGGGCCGCACAGCCGGCCGCGGACCTGCTTTGGGCCCTCAAGGAGGGGATGAAACGGCATCGGACCGCTATTACGCGATGGTTAATCGGCGGCGGGACCGGTCTTGACGGGCGCGGGCATGCGGGCTACGCTTCAAGCATGGATGCCGGGTCCGACTACCTCACCCTCACCGCCTCTCTTCCCCGGCCGACCCTGGAGCAGACCCGGGCCTTCGTCCATCACGTCGCGGGCGCGCACAGTTGGTACAAGCACCTGCCGCTCTTTCCCCCGGGAGGGCTGTTCTTCTTCTACCTGGACCCCAACGCCGGGCGCGCCCTGGAGCGCAGTCCCAACGGGGCCCTCATCCACCGCGATTTGCCCGAGGGCGAATCTTTCTTCCATTATTCAACGCTGCCGACCGGCGAGTATCGGCGGAGGTTCGGTTTTTGGAGCTACGGCAACGCGGGCTACGGCTCCAACTTCGAGGTCGGCTCCGCCGCCGCGGGTTTCCGGATCATCGATTCCAGCCTCGCGCGGGTGGCCGATCTCAAGGGACGCTGGGTGGAGGTTCCTCCCGGGCTGATTGAGGCCGGCAGTTGCCGCCTGACGGCCTTTGTCCACGAGTATCGGCCCCTGACGCGCGGCGTCAAGGAATGGGAGCGGCAGGCGCAAGCCTTCAACACCTGGCTGGGGGAGCGCCCGGAGGACGACGAGGCCCGCCGCTACCTGCCGGTGATGGAGCGGGTCAGCGAGGAGTTCCGCGAGAGCGAGCGGGCCTTCCTGCGGGGGCGCATGGAGGCCGCGATGCTGAACTTCCTGAGGCGGCTGACATGACCGTTCCCGCGGCCTTCGCCGCGTTTCAGGCCGGGATGGCGCGCAGCGCGGCGATGAACTCCGCCGTGGTGGCCAGGCGCCGTCCCGGCTGTTGGACCAGGCACTTGGCGACCAGCGCGTCGATTTCGGCCGGGAGCTCCGGGATGAGCGTCGTCGCGGGGATGTACTTGAGGAGCTCCTTCTCCCGGAGGTACTCCGGCCCCTTGAAGGGGACCTGCCCCGTCAGGCTCTCGTAGAGGCATACCGCGAGTGAGTAGACGTCGCTGGCCGGCGAGCCGTCGCCCACATGCTGCTCCGGGGCCATGTAGGCCCCCGTGCCCCCGGCGCTGGAGGCCCGGCCGGTGCTTCCGCCGAGCTGGCGGGCCAGGCCGAAATCCATCACGCGGGCGTAGCCGTTCCTGTCGATCATGATGTTCCCAGGCTTGAGATCGAGGTGGAGGACGTTGTTCTTGTGGGCGTGCTCGACGGCCTGGCAGACGAAAGAGAATACGCGCTGGCATTCCTTAAGGCTGAGCTTCTTGCGATCGTCAATGACCCGCGAGAGGGTCTTGCCGTCGACGTATTCGAAGACCAGATAGAGGGCGTCGTCGGCCTCGAGTATTTCGTGAATGGCCACGATGTAGGGGTGGGTCAGTTGGGAGATGAGGCGGGCCTCCTGCAAAAACCTCTCGCGGTCCTTGAGCTTGAATCGATGCTCCCGGTTCATCTCCTTGACGGCGACCCGGCGTCCGAGTTTGACGTCCTTGGCCAGGAACACCTTGCCCATGCCTCCCGAGCCGATCTCCATCTCGACCTGGTACTTGCCGCCCAGGTGGGCCGCGGTATCGGATCCGGCGCTCGGGGAAAGGTGGGCCCGGGTCGCCAGGCGGGTCTCCTCCCACCAGCGGGTCTTGCGGACGGCCAGCAGAAGGGCCCAGCCCAGGACGAGGGCGGCGCCCGCGGCGGCCAGGCCCGGGCCCCAGTGGAAGGCCCGGCGCGAGACCTCCGAACCGACGCCCGTGATATAGCGGGCGGCCTTATCCACGTGCTCGGCCGCGGCCTGCTCCGGCGGCGGGCCGGGGGGAGCTTGATCGGCGAGCGGCGCCGAAGGGGGAGCCGCGGCAACCGGCGCGGCGGGGCCGGTGTCGCGCGGGTCCAACCCGGGCTCCGGGGGGGGCCGGCGGACCGGCTGGCCGGCCCGCATGTTCTGAATGCTCACGGGCTTAAAGAGCATGTCGTCGGGGTTCTGGGGGGGCGGCGCTGCGGCGGCCGTTGCTTCAGCGGGTCTCGCGCCGGCGCCGGGGAGCACCAACACCTCCCGCGGAAAGGAAGCCCCGCCCCAGCTCCCGCACGCGAATTTGACGGCGGGAAAGACGATGGTCCCCGCCTGTTTGGGGCGGATCAAATGGGTCTGCCGGGTCATATCCGAGCCGAGGGATGTGGCCGTGCCGCGGGACTTCAAGCCTGATATGGATTCGATCTTGGTCTCGACGATCTCGTATTGGGGGCTCTTGGGGAGATCGCCGGGCCAACAGCCTAGGGGATAGGTGAAAGCGAATTTGAATTGTTCATCGAGCCTGACGACTTTCTTATCCGCTTCCGCCTTAATGGCCCCGCGCGCCCAGGCATCCCCTGGGAGGGCGGCCGGGGCCAGCACGGCGGCCGCCGCCAAATAGACGAGTCTCGTTGCAGCCATGGTCGGTCCTATTTTGTAGTCTAGCCCGTTTTTGCCTGGATATCAAATTAAAATTTCATAAAATCGGTAGGTGAGGCGCCAGGTGTTCGGTTTCGTATGAGCGATCCGCATGCGCACGAAACCCAACACCTGGCAGCGAGGACGCTGGGAAAGCTCGCGACCGAGCTAGGAGAGCGTTCCACCTACGACGCGGCCAGCCAGTGCAGTCGCTGCGGCTACTGCGAGCAGGCCTGTCCCACCTACGTCGCCACGGGCAACGAGTCCCGTTCCCCGCGGGGACGCAACCAAATCGTGCGCCTGATGCTCGAAGGCAAGGTCGCGGGAGGAGCCGACGCCTGGGAGGCCTTGTCGACCTGCCTCCTGTGCGGGGCCTGCAGTTCGGCCTGCTATGCCCACATACCGACCCCGGATCTGGTCCTGGAAGGGCGGCGGCGGCTCTCCCCGGAGGCTTCGCCCGCCGGGCGATGGCTGGGACGCCTGATGGCGAGGCGGCCAAAGGCTGTGGGGGCCTTGCTCAAGGCGGCGTATGCAATCAAGCGCTCGGGCTTGGCCCGTCTCGCCGGAGCCCTGGGCGTCAGCCGGTTGTTCGGGCTCGGCGCCCTGGCCGAGGCGGAGCGTCATATCGAGGATGCCCCGCGGCGCTTTCTGGCCGAGGAACTGCGGGAACGGCCATGTCCCCCTGACCCGCGGTGGCATTATGTCGCCGCCTGCGGACCCAATTTCGTCCTGCCCCGGATCGGGCGGGCCACGATCCGGGTGCTGGAGGCCAAGGCGGGGCCGGTGCGGTTCATGGACAACGGCTGCTGCGGCCTGCTCGCCTACAACTACGGCCGTTTGGAGGATGCCGTCGCCCTGGCCCGGGGGCTCATCCGGCGGGACGAGGCGGTACGGGCCGCGGCGGGCTCCCAAGCCCCCGTCGTGGTGGATTGCTCCTCCTGCGCGGCATTCCTCAAGTCCTACCCCCAGCTCTTCCTCGACGACCCCGCTTGGCGCGGCCGCGCGGAGGCCTTCGCCTCGCGCGTGCGCGACGTCGTCGAAGTTTTGGGGACTCTGGACTTGCCCTCCGCCCCCCCCGGCGGGATCGTGACGGTCCACGATTCCTGCCGGGCCTGCCACGGACAGGGCCTGCGCGCCCAGCCGCGCGCCGCGGCCCGCGCCGTCGCCGGGAAGGACTTCGTCGAGCTTCCCGAATCCGACGTGTGCTGCGGGGGGGCCGGGCTATTCGCCTTCGCCCATCCGGAACTCTCGGATGACGTGCTCCGGCGCAAGATCGGAGCCGCGGCTTCCGTGCACGCGCGGTGGATCGTCACCAGCTCCACGTCGTGCCTGATCCAGCTTGCCGTCGGACTGAAGAAATACTATCCTGACGCCGCAGCGCTGCACGTGAGCGAACTCGCCGCATCCGCCCTCTTCGGGAAAGGAGAACCGGCGCCTCCAGGAGATGGGAAGCGCAGGCCCTCCGAGGACGCGCCGACTCCAGGGTCGGCCGCACGCGATAGTTGTCATGGGACGCAGACAGGAGCTTGAGAAGAGACAGATTCTTCTGGCCCGTTTCGGCCGGCTGATCGCGGCCGAAACGCGGCTCGACGCCCTGCTGTCCATCGTGGCCGAGGAGGTGCGCCGCATCCTCGACGCCGATCGCTGCTCGGTCTTCCTGCTCGACGCCTACAAGGGCGAACTCTGGACCAAAGTCGCCCTCGGCATGGGCGAGAAGGTCCTGCGCGTGCCGATGGGGCAGGGCATCGCGGGCTTCGTGGCCAAGACCGGCAACGCCGTCAACGTCCGGGACGCCTACCGCGACACGCGCTTCAACCAGGAGCTCGACCGGCTGACCGGGTATAAAACCAAGAACCTGCTCGCCGTCCCCCTCAAGGGCCGCGACGGGGCGGTCTTGGGGGTCTTTGAGGTCCTCAACAAGAATAAAGGGGCCTTCAACGAGGAGGACGAAGGCTATCTCCGCATCTTGGCCACCATCGCCGCCTCGTTCATCGAGAACGCCACTCTCTACGACGAGCTCCGGCGCTCGCACCTGGAGACGATCTATCGCATGGCGTTGGTGGCGGAGTTTCGCGACCACCAGGACACCGGCAAGCACCTGCGCCGCATGAGCCGCTTCTCGGGCATACTCGCGCGGGGCCTCGGTCTGAGCGAGCAGCAATCCGACGAGATCCGCTACGCCTCTCCCCTGCACGACATCGGAAAGGTCGCCATCCCCGACGCGATCCTGCGCAAGCCGGGCAAGCTCGCTCCCCAGGAGTTTGAGGAGATGAAGCGGCACACGATTTACGGGAGCCAGATGCTGGCCAACGCCGAGAGCCGGCTCCTGCGCCTGGCCTCCAAGATCGCCATCGCCCACCACGAGCATTTCGACGGGAGCGGCTACCCGCACGGCCTCAAGGGCGAGGCCATCCCCATCGAGGCCCGGATCGTCTCGGTGGCCGACGTCTTCGACGCCCTGGCCTCGAAAAGGGTCTACAAGGGCGCTTGGGCCGTCGAGGACGCGCTCTCCTATATCGAAGGCCGCGCCGGCAAGACCTTCGACCCGGAGGTCACGGCGTGCCTCGCTAGGCGATTCGACGAGGTTCTGGCGGCCATGGAGGAAGTCAACCGCCGCATCGTGGAGGAGGAGGCCGCCAATCCGGTCTTCGCCCAGCAGGAACAACTCGCCGACCAGCACCCGCACCTGTCGTCGCCTCCCGCGGAATCATAGGCGACATCTTGAGGCGGGGCCCCGGAAAAGACTACAATAGCCCGACGCGGGCGTGGTTCAATGGTAGAACGCCACCTTGCCAAGGTGGAGACGGGGGTTCGATTCCCCTCGCCCGCTCCAGATCCGTGGCAACCATCGCTTCCAATATCATGATCAGCGCCCCGCGCGAAGCGGTGAGCGCCTATTTGCGGGACCTGGGGCGGATGCCCGAGTACGAACGTAAGGTCCATCGCCTCGAGGTGGCATCCAACGGCGCCGACGGCGCGGCGGTCTCCGGGTCCGGTGAGTTCTTGGGTCTGGCGTGGAAGTCGGACTTTCGGGTCGAGTTCACGCGGGATGGGGGCTATCACGCCGAGATTCCCCTGGGGACGCTCTTTAGGTTGTCCGTGTCCTACCAGCTGCGCCAGGTCGCGGGCGGGACGGTCCTGACCCATGAGGAGCGCTACCAGGCCCCTTTCATCGTGCGGCCGGTTCTGGCGGGTTTGCGCCGGTGGATCTACCAGGCTTTGGACTGGGAACTGCACGCTATCAAGGAAGGGGCGGAGCAACTCCACCGGATGGGGCAGCTGCGCGAGATCGAGAAGCTTTAGGTGTGACCCCTAACTCCTAAACGGCGACCAGCCTTCCGTCCACCGATTCGACGCGGCACTCGCGCCGCCGCGGGTCATGCTGAAAGAGCAGGGTCCATTTCTCCGCGGCCGCCTGCGTGAGCAGGCGCCGCTTGGCTTCCAGGGTGTCCATCGGATGCAGGTCGTATCCCATGATGTAGGGCAGGGGCAGATGCGAGCGCGTCGGGATCAAATCCCCCAAGAAGAGGGCGGTCTGCCCGCCGTCCGAGACGAGCACGCACTGATGGCCGCGGGTGTGGCCTCCGGAGCGCAGCACCTTGAGCCCCGGCTCGATCTCGTAGTCTCCATCGACCAGCTCGAGGACCCGCCGCTCACCGAGGGGGGAGAAGTTCTCGGCCAGGTAGCTCGCGCGGTTGCGCTCATGAGGTGCGTTGGCGTCGTCCCACTCGGATTTTTGGATGATATAGCGGGCCCGGGGGAAGGCCGGGACCGGGCGGCCCGAGTCGTCGAATTCGGTGTCCCCGCCGGCGTGGTCGAAATACAGATGGGTGTTGACGACCAGATGGATATCCTCGACCGACAGGCCCAAGTCTTTGAGCTCATCCCGCAGGGTTCGGGGCCGTTCCACCTTGTAGATGTCGGTGAATTTGCGGTTCTTGTCGTACTTCGAGGACAGGCCCGCGTCGACGAGGATGAAGCGCCCCCGCGGCGTCTTGATGAGCAGCACGCCCAGGGAAAGCTCGATGCGGTTTTTTTCATCGGGTACGTCGTGGCGGCACCAAAGGATGCGCGGGATGGTCCCGAACATGGCGCCGCCATCCAAGCGGAAGCGCCCGTCGCTGAGCAGATGCAGCTCGAAGCGGCCGATCTTCAGGGGGGCGGGGACTGCCCCTTCCGAGGGGGTCATTGGAATGGGGCGCCTACTTGTTCGCGCAGCACTTCTTGAATTTTTTCCCGGAACCGCAGGGGCAGGGCTGGTTGCGCCCGGTCTCGGGACCCGACTTCTCGTAGGTCTGGGGCTTTCCGCCCGCGGCCGGGGACTCCGAGTACTTCCCGGCTTCGATCTCGGCCTTGTTCTTCTCGATCCAGGCCTTGACCTGGTCCTGGTTCTTCAAGTCCACGCCGTCGCGCGCCATGTGCTCGGCGAGTATGCGGGCCTGTTTGAGAAAGGCCGGGTCCTTCCACTTGCGGTAGAAAGTCGCCAGCATCCCCGGGGGGGGTTCGTGTTCCTTGGTCGCGACGGCCCCATCCGCGGGCTTGCCCGCCTTGGCCGCCTCCGCGGCGGCCTCGTCGCCGAGCTTTTTCTTGAAGAGCTCGGTGACCGGCGTGTTCAGGACTTCTCTCCAACCCATAATATTCTCCTCACCGGCGGAAGGGGGGGGATTCGAACCCCCGAGGGGCGTTAGCCCCTGGCAGTTTTCGAGACTGCTCGTTTCAACCGCTCACGCACCCTTCCTGAAAGTTTCAATTACTCTTTATTTTTCTCTATTTTCTAAACATCGGCTCAAGCGGTTTGCGTGGTCAAAACCGAAATTCGGGCTGGTTTTTTGTCCGCTTTCTGTCCACTTTCGCCTCTGGAGATTATAGCTTTCCGGTCGGCGGCGTTCAATTCAGGTAACGGCGATGAGGGCGACGTGCGAGTCGGTTGGAGGAGGTTGGGGACGCGGGCGGCGGCTACAGGAGCAGGGGTCTTCGCGCGACCTCTGCCGTCTGCATCAAGGTCCAGCGCGACCGCTGGGACCCCTGCCGCCACGTCCGGGTCCGCCTTCACCGCCGCGCCCCTCGCCGCCTCGGGCTCCTGAGCCGTCGCTCCAACACGGTCATTGGACCAGCTTGTGGCGGCGATTCTGTGAGGATTAGAGGGGTGTTCTGTCTGGAGTCAGAGGTCGTGGACACCCCCGGCGGCAAAACGATAGACTCCGGTCGTGCCAAGGACGCCTGACCCGCCCGACCGTTGTCTGCTTCAAAGGAGGGATGGTCCGCAACTGTGGGCCCGAGATTGACCACGTCGGACACGGCCAGCGCGGAGAAGATCGAGGTCCTGATACGAGGAGGCGGAAATGACAAGGGTTCAGGACACACAGGACGAGCGGATCAGGGCGATCGTCGGGGATGACGAGGGGAGCGACTTCAGCGCGTCGGCTGGAAGATTCTATGAACACCTCAGGGCTCATCTCCTACTGCCTGCTGAAGTGAAGGGCGGCGAGGATTTCCGATGGGAGGAGCCCTACGTCTTCGGCGCCCGGTCGAAACAGGAGTATCAGCAGTTGAAGAAGACGCAGCCTTCCTACCGGGATCGCTATCAACTTCTGCGAATCGAGCGGGGCGTGGTCTCGGAGTGGATGCTCTATGCGGGAGAGGACATCGCCGCCCATGTTCGTAGGGTCAGCGACGACAAGGAGTTCTGTCTCGGGCTGGCCGAACTAGAGGCCACGGACAAGAGGGCGCCAAATTATCAACTCCTGCACGACTATGCCGTGTGGTTCGTGAACAATCGGTGAGCAGGGGCCGCGTCTTCGATCTCGTCTACAGGTGAGTCGCGCCATAGCCCGCCCGTGGCCAACCGCAGTCGGTGCCGTGGCCTGACGCTGACCTTGGCCGCGATCATGGCCTTGATGTCGGCGCCGGGGCTTGCAGCGGAGGCCACTCACGCGGCCAGACTCATCGGCCAACCCGCGCCCGCCTGGACCGTCACGGACTGGATCAACTCTCCACCCCTGACCCTGGATGGTCTGCGGGGCAAGGTCATCCTCATCAGGTGGTGGACCGGGCCGGCCTGCCCGTACTGTAGGGCGTCGGCGCCGATCTTGGCCGATCTGGACCGACGATACGGTGATAAGGGGCTCGCCGTCATTGGATTCTTTCACGACAAGTCGGGCGGCCCGGTGAAGCTGGCCCGCGTCCGCCGCTGGGCGAAGGCCCTGGGCATGGACTTCCCCCTTGCCGTGGACCCGGAGTGGAAGACCCTGCGGCGATACTGGCTCGACCGCGCGCCGGCGGGGGCTTGGACCTCGGTCAGTTTTCTCCTTGACCAGGAGGGGATCGTCCGCTTCGTCCATGCGGGCGGGACGATCACGGTGGAGGATGGGCGGCGGATTGAAGAAGAGATTTTGCGGCTCCTAAAGCAATAGAAGCGCGTTGTAGAGTGCCGGCATCTGGTCAGACAGACTGGCCCGGCCAGGTCTGGAAGGACTACGAGCACGCCAGCGACGAACTCTTCATGGTCGTCGAGGGCAAGGTCGAGTTGGAGATGCAGGGACAAGTCCTGCGCCCTCGGCCCGGCGAGGAGGTGCTGATCCCGGCCAAGACTCTGCACACGGTTCGCAACATCGGCGGGATCGTAGCCCGTTGGCTCTACGGATATCGGAGGCCTTAATGGAGGTAAATCCCAATCGGAAGCTCCAGGCCCTGTCCGCCGCCGCCGCCAGACTGGAGCCCTGCTCGAAGGTCGTGGGCATGACCGTGGCGATCTTCCCCCAGGCCATGACCGAGACGGCCAGGGTCGAGAAGCACCTAGCCGAGACCTATCGCCTAACGCTGAGACATCAGGTCACGATCCCGGAGGCAACCAGCGAGGTCTTGGCTTCCTCCGCGGGAAGGCAGCACTTCTTGTATTTCTGCCCGCTGCCGCAGGGGCAGGGATCGTTGCGTCGCCGCCTTCAATGCTACCGCGCAACCGCAGCCGGTCTGGCTCAACTACAAGGAGGCCCTGAACGTCAGGCCAGCGAAGGGGGAGGGATTTGAACCCCCGGCTTGTCCGCTTTGTGTCCAATATTGGCCAATCTCGATCAACTTCCGTCAACCTGGGGCAAAGTTGCATTCCTCATTCTCCGTCGCCGTAGAGACTGTCCGCGAAGGCCCCCGGTCGAAGAGGGCTAGAGGTCCTTCTTGCGGGGCTTGCGGGCGGCGGGTTTGCGGCGCGGCTTCGGGGCGACGGCCCCGTTGGGGCGGCGGTTGTGGCGCCGGGGGGCCGCGGCCGCGACCGCGGCGGCCGTCGCCTCGCCGTTGCCCGTGGACGCGGGGGGCGGGGCCGGGGGATAGGGCTCCATGTCCTCCAGGAGCCGCTCCTCTTCTTTCATGATGAGATAGGCCACGGCGGCTCCCGCGGCAAGGGCTCCGGCGGCTCCGGCAAGGAAATGTCTGAGTTTCATGATGGCACCTATCTGGAGTGTAGCAGTTTTGGAGGGGGCGTCAAACGGTCAGTTGCGAACCGGGTGGTCGTGATCTTCGCGGTGTTCGTGTCCGTCCTCGTAGCCGCGGCGGCGCACCAAGGCTTCAAGCTTCTCCTCGTCGCCGTTGGTCCCCCAGACCTCGATCAGATGGTTGACGTAGGCGAGCACCATGGAATTAAGCTTGCTCGGCTCGCTCTTGAAGGCGTTGTCGGCGCGCGCCTGCAGGAAGACGAGCTTCTCGCCGTGCGGGTCGAGCCCCCGCACCCAGAGCGATTCCAGCCAGTAGGAGAACATCTCGCCCCGGATGACTTCCAGGGGGTTGAGCTTTCCGCGCTTGCGGAAGAGGCGGTGCCCGGCCTCGTGGAAGCCCGTGGAGAAGGTGAAGGGGTCGCCGATCTCGGGGGCGATGGCCGCGAGCCACTCATTGAGGCCGATCGAGCCGGTCTCGGAGGTGCGGGAGTTGTAGCGGTAGACTCCCATCTCGTTGTCGGGGAGGCTCTCATCGAAGGACATGCGGCGCGACGCGTGCATGGAGCGCGCCTCCCCGTGGGTCGCCGCCAGTTCCGGGGCCGGCACATCCCACTGGTCGAGCCGCTTGCCCGAGGAGTCGATCATGCGCTCGACCGTGGCCGGCCCCTTCTGGGGAACGGTCTCGCGGTCCCAGCCGCGAAGCTGGATCTCAACTTTGATGCTCGCGTCGGGAACGCGGTCGAAGAGGTTGCGGGCCATCTCGTAGACCCGGTCGTCGCGGACCATCGGGCTGGCCACGGCGTCATTGAGATCGCGGACCTTGACGGCGATGTCGGCGCGGGACGTCTCGCCCCCGTACATCGGGGAGATATTGGAAGCGAAGGCGCTTGCCGCCAGCGCGCCGACCGCCCAAAGGATCGTCACGACCATATTATAGACCCCGCCGCGGCTCGGGGAATGGAGCCGTAGGCCTAGCGTGGGATAGGCCTAAGGACCCAGGAGCATTCTTGCCGAAAAGCTTTGATATCGGCCGCGGCAGGCGAATATCCCGCGATATCACGCTATCAGGAACTGCGCCGCCTGTTCACCCCCGGGGACTTTGTTGTAGCATGGCCCTGATGTCGGATTTCGCCGGGACACTCCGCGGTCTGCGCCAATCCCGGGGATTCTCCTCGGCGCGCTCGTTCTTTCGAGACGCCGGAGGAACGCGAACCCTGCGCTGCACGTATAAGGCCTACCTCAATGTCGAGGCCGGACGCTCCCTGCCCCTGCCGCCCTTGGCTCTCCGTTTGGCCCAAGCCCTGGGGTTTCCCGCCGAAGCGCCGGGCTGCCGGCGCTACATCTCGGCTTACGTCCGTCAGGCCACGGGCCGCGGCGAGCTCTCGGCTATCGTGCTGAAGGCCTTGGAGGAGGCGCCCCCGTCGGGCCCCGAGGAGCTCTTCCAGCGGGCTTCCGAAGTCGGATTCTCGGCGCGCCACCGGCTCCTAACGGAGGGCCAGGTCCGGCTGCTCCAGCGCGACCGTCGGGCCTATTGGTGCTTTACCCTCCTATCGAACGACTCCGGCCGGTGGGGCGTCGCCGATTTGGCGCGGACCGCGGGCGAGCCGCCGGCGGCCGCTCGGACGGCTCTGGCCCGGCTGAAGTCCGCTGGACTCGTGGCCCGGGGCAAGGACGGGCTCTTTAATTGCCCCCAGGCCGGGCGGGTCTTCGTCTATCCCCGCCGGAAGCTCTTCATGTCCGAAGTGATGACGGACCTGCGCAGGCACTGGGAAGGGATGGCCTCCAAGCGCGGGGCGGTATTGAGGAAATCATCCTGGACGGTGGTCTCCACCCCCGAGCGTTTGCGCGAGGTCATGCCCGCAGTGACCCGCGCGGTCTACGGCGCGCATGTCTATTCCCGCCGGGACGGCGGTCCCGACTCCGGCATCTTCGTCGCCGACGTCACGGTCCGGAGGCTGCGGTGAGCGCCGCGCGCCAAGCCCTCAAGGAATTCGCCGTCGTCGTGCGCCGATGCCGCGAACAGGCGGGCTACGAATCGGCCCGGTCTTTCTACCGCGCGCTGGGGGGGCGGGGATTTTTCGGGGTGTCCTACCGGGCCTACGCGAGTCTCGAGCAAGGCAGCGCCTCGCCGCGGTCCGAGTTGGTCGAACGACTGGCCGCGGCCTTCCGCTTCGCGCATCACCCCCAGGTGGGACGGGAGTTCTCGCTGGCCTACCTGCGCATACTGCTCGGCTCCGCGGAGCTCTTCGACATGGCCCGCGAGGGGTTCCGGGCCTCGGCTGAAGACGGCGGCCGAAAAGCCGCGGGGTCGGCGCCGGCCGATGAGCCGGGAGGATTGGGTCCCCAGGAGGCGCGCGGCATGGGCGCGCGCCGCGCCCGGGCGGGGCCGGTCATCGAGCATCCGCTCCTCGTGCGGGCCTCGCGGGCCGAGCTGGAAAGTTACTACCCGCATATCGAGAAGACGGGGGCGCGCGCCGCCGACGAGGCGGGAGAGGCCGGGGGCGAGAAGTTCTCGATCGAGACCCGGCTGGTCAAGCTCCTGGACTTCTAGTTGGGCGCCAGGCCCCACGTTCAGCGGGCGGGGGAACCTTGCAGGGCGTCCAGCATCTCGGGGACGCGGGTGAACTTCTCGCGGATCTTGCCCGCGGCCTTGCCGCGCTCGAGCTCGATGCGGTCGAGGGTTTTCCAGTCCGAGAAGGTGACGAAGCGGGCGTTCCGTCCGCGCAGGAGGATTTCCACGTCGCCGGCGGCCGCGGCGCAGCCGGGCTTGAGCTTTCCGGCGCGCAGGTCTTCGAGCATGGCCTTGACCGTGGCCGCGGAGTCGGCGCGGTTGGTGCCGATCAGGCCCGAGGGGCCGCGCTTGGCCCAGCCCACCACGTACTGGCCGGTCAGGGGAGCCCCGGTTTGGGGATCGGTTACCCGTCCCTCCGCGTTGGGAATCCTGCCGGCCTTCTCGTCGAAGGGCACGCCGGCGATGGGGATGCCGCGGTAGCCCACGGACCGAAACACCAGGCCCACGCGCAGGGTCTCGAATTGCCCCGTGCCCTGGGCTTTGACGCTGCCGCGTCCGTCCGGGACCAGGGTGTTTTTCTCCACCTTGATCGCGGCCACGCGGCCGTTCTCCCCGATCAGTTCCGCGGGGGAGGCGCACAACTGCAGGCGGACTTTCCGTGTTCGGGAACCCTCGCCCTTCTTGGCGTGTTCGATCAGATATCCCACGTTCTTCTTCGCGGCGGGATCCTCCAAATCCTGCTTTGACCTATCGTCGACGACCGTGTCTTCGGGACGGACCACGAGATCCGAGGACTCAAGCTCCCCGATCTCCTGGATCTCGGCCGGGGAGAAAGCGGCTTGGGCGGGGCCCCGGCGGCCGAGCAGGTAGATGGTGCGCACGCGGCTTTGGCGCAGGGCGTCGAGGGCGTAGGCGGCGATGTCGGTGGCCGCCAGGCGTCCCGGGTCCTGGGCCAGCACCCGGGTCACGTCCATGGCCACGTTGCCGATGCCGATCACGGCCGCGGCCTCGACCGCAAGGTCGAAGGACTTGCCGCGGTGGTCGGGGTGGCCGTTGTACCAGCCGACGAACTCGGTGGCCGAGTGGCTCCCGGCGAGGTCCTCGCCCGGGACTCCGAGCCGACGGTCGGACTCGTTGCCCACGGCGTAGACCACCATGTCGTAGAGCCCCAGGAGCTCGGCGGTCGGCAGGTCTTGACCCAGCTTCACGTTGCCGAAAAAGCGGAAGCCCGGCGCCGAGGCCACGCGCTCATAGACCGCCACGACTTGCTTGATCTTCTGATGATCCGGGGCCACGCCGCCCCGCACCAGGCCGTAGGGCGTGGGCAGGCGGTCGAACATGTCCACGCGGACCGCGAGGTCCTTCTCGCGGGCCAGCGCCTCGGCGGCGTAGAAGCCGGAGGGGCCGGAGCCGACGATGGCTACGCGCAGCGGGTGATGCGGGCTGCCTGGATTGTCGGCCATGAATCGGGATTGTAGAAAATTCAGCGGCGTTGACACCGCCATCCCAGGAGTCTATACTGCCGTATGACGGTGCCCGCGCTTCTGGCGGCGTCCCTCGCCGCGGCGTCCGACATAGAGACCAAAGTCTTCCTTTCCCGGGTCTATACCATCGCCAAGCCCTACAAGTCCATGGAAGGGCCGCTCGATCACAAGTCCGTCTCCTTGTCCGAGGGCAAGCCCGAGATGCTTTGGATCCGCGGTTTTCGGACCGCCATCGTGGGCGAGGACGGCTCAAGCCCCGCCTCGCCGGAGTTCATGTGCCATGTGAATCTCGATGTGGACATGGCGCGCCACCAAAAGCTCTTCGGGTGGAAGAAATACGCCACCGATAGGCTCCTGACCCTATCCCAGGGGCAGTTCGACATCTCCCTGCCGGAAGGCTTCGGCATACCCCTGCTCTCAAACGAGCCCCTGACGCTGGCGACTCAGGTCCTCAACCACAACCGTCCGGCCGGGCGCTATCGGGTCAGGCAGAAGGTCACGGTGGATTTCGTCAGGGATTCGCGGCTCAAGGCCCCGCTGCGGCCCCTCTTCATGTCCTCGGCCTTCGTGATGGCCCTCATGGAGGGCAAGGACGGCTATTTCGGCGCGCCCGGGCCCACCCCGGAAACCGAGAAGTCGAGCTGCCTGCCGGGCCGGCACGCGGCCAAGACCGCGCTGGGCACCTACCAAGATCCCTTCGGCCGGAAAATGACCGGGCATTGGGTCGTGCCTCCCGGACGCGAGGTCCGGCGCACCGCGGTGGCCAGCCAGCTCAACATCCCCTTCGACACGACGATCCATTACATCGCCGTCCACCTGCACCCCTTCGCCCAATCCCTGGAGCTGCGCGACCTCGCGACGGGACGCTCCCTCTTCAAGACGCGGGCCCGGCAGATCGCCGGGGGGATCGGCCTTGAGGAGGTCGAAACCTACTCCAGCACGGCGGGCATACCCATCCATGCCGGGCGTGGATATGAATTGATCAGCGTCTACAACAACACCACGACCCGCGACCAGGACTCGATGGCGTCTCTCTTCCTTTATCTTCTAGACAAGGAATTCAGCCCGCCCGCGCCGGAGTGAGCCAAGTACGTCAACTGCTTGTAGTACTCCTGGATGGGCTTGACCCCGAGCTGGGACTCCCTCAATACGGCGATGGCGTTGACCGCGGCCTGGCAGGAGCGGATGTTGGTGATGAAGGGGATGTTGAGCTCAAGCGCGGTGCGGCGGATGGCGTAGCCGTCGGCCTTGGCCCGCTGTCCCGAGGGCGTGTTGATGATGAGGCTCAGATTCCTCTGCTTCAAGAGGTCCACCACGTCGGGCTTGCCCTCCCCGATCTTGGCCACGCGCTCCGCGGCCAGGCCGTGGCGGCTCAGGTAGGAGTGGGTGTTGCGGGTCGCGACCAGGGTGAATCCCATCTGCTTCAACGCCCGGCAGATCTGAAGGATCTCGGGCTTGTCCTCGTCGCGCACGCTCACGAACACCCCGCCCGAGACGGGCAGGTCCATGCCGCTGGCGGCCTGGCTCTTGGCGAATGAGCGCGGGAAGTCCGAGTCGATGCCCATGACCTCGCCGGTCGACTTCATCTCCGGGCCCAGCTTGGGGTCGACCCCCGGGAACTTGATGAAGGGAAGGACCGCCTCTTTGGTGGCGGTGTAGGGAAGCAGCGGCGGCGAGTCCCGAATGAATCGCCGCGGGAAGAGCCGCCGCAAAGTCCGTCCCATGATGACGTGTGTGGCGAGGCGAGCGAGGGGGAGCCCGGTCGCCTTGCTCACGAAGGGCACCGTGCGCGAGGCGCGCGGGTTGGCTTCGATCACGTAGACCACCCCGTCTTTGACCGCGAACTGGATATTGATAAGGCCCTTCACCTCAAGATGAAGGGCGATTCGGCGCGTGTAGTCCTTGATGGCCTCCAGCGTCGCCGGCGGCAGGGAATGCGGCGGCAGGGTGCAGGCGGAGTCTCCCGAATGGATGCCCGCCTCCTCGATGTGCTCCATGATCCCGGCGATGAAGACGTCCTTGCCGTCGCCAATGGCGTCCACGTCGATTTCGGTCGCGTCGGAGAGGAACCGGTCGATGAGGAGGGAGGGGTGCTCGGAGGCCGCCAGGGCCCGCGTGACGTAGGCCTTGAGAGACTCCAGGTCATAGACGGTCTCCATGCCGCGTCCGCCCAGGACGTAGCTGGGCCGCACCATGGCGGGAAAGCCCACGCGCCGCGAGACCGCCAAGGCCTCGGCGAGGCTGCGGGCGATGCCCCACTCGGGGGCGGGTATCCCGAGGCGGCGCAGGGCCGCGCCGAAGACCTTGCGGTCCTCGGCCGCGTTGATCGAGGCGGGCTGGGAGCCCAGTATGCGGACTCCCTGCTTGGCCAACGGCAGGGAGAGATTCAAGGGAGTCTGCCCTCCGAATTGGACAACGACCCCGAGGGGGCGTTCTTGCTCGATCACTTCGAGGACGTCCTCAAGGGTGAGGGGTTCGAAGTAAAGGCGGTCCGAGGCGTCGTAGTCGGTGGAAACGGTCTCCGGGTTGCAGTTGACCATGATGGACTCACAGCCCAGTTCCCGCAGGGCCATGGAGGCCTGCACGCAGCAGTAATCGAACTCGATGCCCTGGCCGATGCGATTGGGGCCGGAGCCGAGGATGACGACCTTGCGACGGTGGCGGGTCGGCTTCAGGTCGCCCTCGGGCTCGTAGGTCGAGTAGAGGTAGGGGGTCTCGGAGCGGAACTCCCCGGCGCAGGTGTCGACCATTTTGTAGGAAGGGCGGATCTTCCAGCGTTTGCGCAGGGACCGCACGCGCGCCTCGGTCATATTCCAGGCGCGAGCCAGCTGGCGGTCCGAGAAGCCCAGGCGTTTGGCGTCGCGCGTTAGTTCCGCGGAGGGGCGGGCTTCCCGGAGGCAGCGGTCGAATTCGGAAATCTCGCGCATCTGTGAGAGGAACCACGGGTCGATGCCCGAGACCTCGGCGATCTCGGCGGAGCCCATGCCCTCGTCGAGGGCGGCGCGCACGTGGTGGATGCGGTTGGAGCCGGGCAGGGCGAGCTTCTTGAGAAGGGTCTCGCGGTCGACCTTCGGGGCCGGGTCCAGGCCGGTCTTTCCGCCCTCGAGGCCCCGGAGCGCTTTCTGGAGGGCTTCCTTGAAGGTGCGCCCCATCGCCATGGCCTCGCCGACCGACTTCATCGCCGTGTCCAGGGCGAATTCGCCGAACTTTTCGAAGGCGAAGCGCGGGGCCTTCACCACGACGTAGTCGATGGAGGGCTCGAAGCTCGCCGGGGTCATGTGGGTGATGTCGTTGGGGATCTCGTCCAAGGTGTAGCCCAGGGCGAGCTTGGCCGCGATCTTGGCGATGGGAAAACCCGTGGCCTTGGAGGCCAAGGCTGAAGACCGGGAAACGCGGGGGTTGATCTCGATGACCGTGCGGCGCCCCGTGCGCGGGTGGACCGCGAACTGAATGTTGCACCCGCCGGTCTCGACGCCGATCTCCGAGACGATCTTCCTGGCGTCGTCGCGCATCTCCTGGTACTGGCGGTCGGTGAGGGTTTGGGCCGGCGCCACCGTAATGGAGTCGCCGGTGTGCACGCCCATGGGGTCGAGGTTCTCGATCGAGCAAATGACCACGAAGTTGTCCTTGCGGTCGCGCATGACCTCGAGCTCGTACTCCTTCCAGCCGATCACCGATTCCTCGAGGAGGACCTTCTTGACCGGGCTGGCCTCCAGGGCCGAGACCACGCGGTGGCGCAGGTCCTCGAGGTGATAGGCGATGCCCCCGCCGGTGCCGCCCAAGGTGAAGGAGGGGCGCACCACGATGGGAAACCCCAGTTCCCGGGAGGCCTCGCGGGCCTGCGCGGCGTCGGTCACCACGCGGCTGCGGGGAAGGTCGAGCCCGATGGCCTGCATCGCGGATTTGAAGAGCTGGCGGTCCTCGGCCTTGCGGATGGCCGACAAGCTCGCGCCGATGATCTCGACGCCGTGCCGCTCGAGTATGCCCTTCTCCGCGGCCGCGACCGCCAGGTTCAGGGCGGTTTGGCCCCCGAGGGTGGGGAGGAGGGCTTTGGGCGATTCGGCCTTGATAATCGCCTCGAGAACCTCGAGGCTCAGGGGCTCGATGTAGGTCCGGTCGGCAAGCTCGGGGTCGGTCATGATGGTCGCGGGGTTGGAGTTGACCAGGATGACGCGGCAGCCCTCGGCCCGGAGGGCCTTGATCCCCTGCGTGCCGGAATAATCGAACTCGCAGGCCTGCCCGATGATGATCGGCCCGGAGCCGATCACGAGTACCGAGGAGAGTTCCGGACGCTTAGGCATGGCTGCGCGCCTCCTGTCTCTCGAGCATCAGGGCCTTGAACCGGTCGAAGAGATAGCGGCTGTCGTGAGGGCCGGCCGAGGCCTCCGGATGATACTGCACCGAGAACGCGGGAAGGCTTTGATGGCGCAGCCCCTCGCAGGATTGGTCGTTGAGCGAGACGTGGGTCATTTCGACGTCTCCGGGAAGCGACGTGGGGTCCACCGCGAAGCCATGGTTCTGCACGGTGATCTCCACGCGGCGCGTCGCCAGGTCTCGGACCGGATGGTTGGCCCCGTGATGGCCGAACTTGAGCTTGAAGGTCTTGGCGCCCAGGGCCAGGGCCAGGAGCTGATGGCCCAGGCAGATGCCGAAGACCGGGACGCGGGCCGAAAGCAACTCGCGGATGCCCGAGACCGCGTAGGTCACGGCCGCGGGATCGGCCGGGCCGTTGGAAAGGAGGACCCCGTCGGGCTTTAAAGCCAGGGCCTCGCGGGCGGGGGTCGCCGCGGGCAGGACCGTCACCCGGCAGCCCATGGCCGCGAGGCGGCGCAGCGAGCCGTACTTGACGCCGAAATCGTAGACCGCGACGTGGAGTCCCTTCCGGGGGTAATACTCGCGCGGCCAGACGTAGGGCTCGGGGCAGGTCACCTCCCGCGCCAGGTCGGCGCCGACCAGCGACGGCACCAAGCGGGCCTTGGCCAACAGGCGTTTGGGATCGAGGTCCGTCGTGGAGATCACGGCCCGCAGCGCCCCGCGGTCGCGCAGGCGCAGAGTCAGCGCCCGGGTATCGATCCCTTCGATGGCCACCACCCCGTGCTTGCGCAGGAAAAAATCCAAGGGCTCGGCGCATTCCCAATTGGAGGGCCGGCGGCAGAGCTCGCGCACCGCGAGGCCGCCCAGAAACGGCTTGCGCGACTCGTTGTCGCCCGCCGTGATGCCGTAATTGCCGATCTGCGGGTAGGTCATGGCGACAATCTGCCCGCGGTAGGACGGGTCGGTGATGACCTCCTGGTAGCCGGTGATGGATGTGTTGAAGACGACTTCGCCGCCGGACTCCCCCTCCGCCCCGCAGGCCTGTCCGGGGAAGAGGGAGCCGTCTTCAAGGGCGAGGATGGCCGTCGTTGTCATGGTTTCTCCTGAGGCCCCGCGGCCCGGCGCTCCTTTTCCCGCGCGATCTTGGCCCCGCGACGCGCTTCTTCCAGAAGGCCGGCGGCGCCGGGAATGCCCTTGTTCTCCGAGAGGAGGCGGGCCGCGCCTTCGTAGGCTTCGGCCGCCCGCCACCAGTCTCCCAGCTCGTGGTGCGACCTCCCAACGGCGAGGAGGATGCGGCTCTCGACTTCGGGATTCCCGGCGCGGTTGTCCCGGCGGTCTTGGGCGAGCTTCAACAGGGCGATCCGGAGCGCGTCCAGAGCCTCCACGTGGCGCTTGGCCCGGGCCAGGCGCAGTCCCTCCTCGAACGAGGCGAGGCCTTGCACGCGCGCCGACGGCCTGGGAGTGTTCGGCAGTTTTCCCGCCGCCCACCACGCCCCGGCCGGAATCAGGACGGTCAGCGCGGCGGCGGCGATTTTGCCCGCGCCGCTCAATGGCGGAAGTGCCTCATGCCCGTCAATACCATCGCCATTCCTTTGGATTCGGCGGCCGCGATGACCTCCGGGTCCTTGACCGAACCCCCGGGCTGGATGACCGCCGTGACTCCGGCGGCGGCGGCCAGCTCCACGGAATCGGGGAAGGGGAAGAAGGCGTCGGAGGCCAGGACGAGGACGGGGGGAGCGGGATTGTCTTTACGGAATCCTTCATATTTTTGGGCCGCCAGGCGCACCGCGTCGACCCGCGACATCTGCCCCGCCCCGACGCCGACCGTGGCCCGCGGGCCGGCAAGGACGATGGCGTTGGATTTGACGTGCTTGCACGCGGTCCAGGCGAAGCGCAGGGCCTCGTTTTCTTCCTTCGTGGGGGCCCGGCGCGTCGCGATCTTGAGCGCGGGTCCGAAGGTGGCCCGATCCGGCTCCATGACCAGGACCTCGGCGCCCAGCGAGCGGACGACCGGCAGGGGAGGCGGCGGGTCGCGACGCTCCAACAGCCGGACGTTGGGCTTCCGGCGCATGATCTCGAGCGTTTCGGGGGGGAATTCCGGCGCCACGACCACTTCCACGAAGCGTTCGACCAGCCGCCGGGCGACCGCGGCGTCGAGGGGGCGGTTCACGGCCAATATGCCGCCGAACGCCGAGAGGGGGTCGCAGGCCCACGCCCCTTGAAAGGCGTCGGCGATATTTTGGCCGAGGCCGATGCCCGAGGGGGTGGCGTGCTTAAAAATGACCGCGGCGGGATCGGTGAATTCGCAGGCGGCCTCCCACGCCGCGGAGGCGTCGAGGAGGTTGTTGTAGGAGAGTTCCTTGCCGTGGAGCTGTTTGAAGCTCTGCGGGGCGCGCCGGTAGAGCGCGGCTTTCTGGTGCGGATTTTCCCCGTAGCGCAGGTCCTGGGCCTTCTCCAATACGAGGGTGAAGGTCTGAGGCAGGTCTCCCAGGGGGCTGGGGCCCGTGCCCAAGGCTTCCTCCCAGCAGCGCGAGATCATGGAATCGTACTCGGCGGTGTGGCGGAAGGCCGAGACCGCCAGGCGGCGCCGACGGGCCAGGGTGAGAGAGCCGAGTGAGCGCTCCATTTCCTGGAGCACCTCCCCGTAGTCCTTGGGGGAGACGACCACGCCCACATGCTCGAAGTTCTTGGCGGCCGCGCGGATGAGGGCGACGCCGCCGATGTCGATCTGCTCGATCACCTCGGCGCCGAATGGGGAGGGCGCCCCCGCCGCCGTCCGGGCGAAGGGATACAGGTTGACGACGATCAGATCGATGGGTTCGATGCCCAGCGCCGCGATCTCCCGCGCCTGAGCGGGGTCCTTGCGCCGAAAAAGGATCGCTCCGTGCACGCTCGGGTGGAGGGTCTTGACCCGGCCCGAGAGAATCTCGGGGTAGCCGGTGAGGTTGTCGAGCGGCCGGACCGCGATTCCCGCGTCCTCAAGGTTCTTGGCGGTCCCGGAGGTCGAGACGATTTCGACTCCCATCTCGGTCAGCCCGCGACAGAACTCCGCCAGCCCGGTCTTGTCGGCCACCGAGACCAGCGCCCTTCCCACCCGCGCCGATCCCGGCATCGGGGAGGGCAGAATGTCCACCCCGCAGTCGCCGATCTTGAGGCGTCCCTCGCAGAAAAGTGAAACGGCGCGGGGGTAGAGCCAGTGCTCCTGGACGCGCACCCGCGCCGCAAGGGACTCCGGGGTGTCGGAGGGAAGAACGGGGACGGCCGACTGGACCACGGCCCAGCCGTGATCGTAAATCTCATCGACGAAGTGGACGGTGCACCCGCTGACCCGCACCCCGGACTTGATCACGGCCTCGTGGACCTTGCGTCCGTACATGCCCTTCCCGCCGAAGGACGGCAGGAGCGCCGGGTGGATGTTGAGGATGCGCCACGGAAAAGCCTCGAGGAGGGGCTTTTTGATGTGACACATGAAGCCCGCCAGGCAGATGAGGCCGATCCCGCGACGGTGGCACTCCAACGCCAGGCGGGCATTGTGCTCTTCGGGCGTCGTGAAATCACGATGGTGGAGGATCAAGACGTCAACGCCCGCGCGGCGGGCCCGGCTGACGGCCCCGGTCGTTGCCGAGGTCGAGACGACGAGTTCGACGCGGCCGTGGATGCGCCCGGAAGCGCAGGCGTCCAGGAGGGCTTGGAGGTTGGTCCCCTCGCCGGAAGCGAAGACCGCGATCTTGGTCAAACGATTTGGACCTCTTGGCGCCCGGCCGTGATCTCGCCGACAAGCCGCGCCTCGGGGAGGGTCTCCCGGGCCAGTTCCAGGGAGTTGGGCCGAATGACGATCACCAGACCCAGGCCCATGTTGAAGGTCCGCCACATTTCCGCCTCGGGGACGCCGCCGCGCTCCTGGATCTCGGCAATGATGGGGGGAATTTTCCAGGCATGCGAATGAAAGATCGCCCGCGAGCCCTTGGGTAGAATGCGTGGGACGTTCTCAACCAGTCCGCCCCCCGTGATGTGGGCCATCCCCAGGATGATGTGCCCTTCGCGGCGAAAGGCGTCCTGAAGCTTTTGGATCTGGGGGACGTAGATCCGCGTCGGCGCCAGGAGCTGGCGTCCGCGCGCCCGGAGGATGGATCCTCGGAATACCTTGCGGACCAGCGAGTATCCGTTGGAATGGAGGCCCGACGAGGGGAGCCCCAGAATCAAGTCGCCGGGAAAAATCTTGCTTCCATCGACCACCTCGGCGCGGGGCACGATGCCGACGGAGAAGCCGGCGAGGTCGTATTCCCCGGCGGGGTAGAAGCCCGGCATTTCGGCTGTTTCCCCGCCGAGGAGCATGGAGCGCCCCTGACGGCAGCCCTCGAATATGCCGGCCATGACGCGCTTGGACCGCCGCAAGTCCAGGCGTCCGGTGGCGTAGTAGTCGAGGAAAAACAGGGGCCGCGCCCCGCAGGTGATGAGGTCGTTGACGCACATGGCGACGAGGTCGATGCCGACCGTCTCGTGGCGGTTGAGAGCGAAGGCGATCTTGAGTTTGGTGCCGACCCCGTCGGTGCAGGCCACGAGGTCGTACGGGCCGTTTCCGTTGACATCGAGCGGGAAGAGTCCGGCGAAGCCGCCGATAGCCTTGGAGCGCTTGGCGATGTGATCGACCAGCCGGTCGGCCAGCGCCGTGTCGACGCCGGACTTTTTGTACGTCAATCCACGGGCCGCGGCCTGAGCCCCCCCCCACCGGGGGGGGGCGATCGTGGGTGGGGGGGATGATCGCCGTTTCATGAAGTCTTTCCTTTTTGGTCGTCCGACGTTGTCGTCCGGCTGCCCGGCTTCACCAGCGGCAGTCCCGCGCGGCATCCCGGGCACTCGCCCGGCGGGAAGGCGTCGAGGGGCACGTGCGCCAAGCTGCGGGTTGGGGCGCCGAGGTCGGGAGGCACGAGGCTGCGCAGGATGATGGATAACGCCGCAATCACGCGGCCGCCTTCCGCTTTGACGAGGTCGACGACCTCGCGTGTCGAGCGGCCCGTGGTGATCACATCCTCGACCACGACCACCTTTTCGCCGGGGACGATCCGGAAGCCGCGGCGAAGCCGGAGCATGCCGTCGTCGCGCTCGGAGAAGTAGGCCCGGACTCCCAAGGCCCGGGCGGTCTCGTGCCCGATGATCATGCCGCCCAACGCGGGTGAGACCACGAGGTCCGGGGGTTGGGCCTGGAGCAATGACAAGGCCCGGCCGGTCTCGGCCGCGCGGCGGGGCTCCGCCAAGAGGAGCGCGCATTGCACGTAGCGGTCGCTATGGAGTCCGGAGGACAGGAGGAAGTGTCCCTCGAGCATGGCCCCGCATTCGGCCATGAGGCTCTTGAGCGTCTCCGCGTAGGATTGATCGTCGGACTCCGCGTCAAGCACTCTTGGCCTCCAAGGTCGTCGGGGACGCGTCGACCATCTCGCGCAGAATGTCATGCGCCGCCCGCAGGGGATCCGGGGCCATGGTGATCGGCCGGCCGACGACGATGTAATCGATGCCCAGGCGCGCCGCTTCCCCCGGGGTCATGACCCGCATTTGATCGTTCTTCGAGGCTCCGGCGGGCCGGATGCCGGGGGTGATGAAGCGCATGTCGAGGTGGCGCAAGGACTTGCGAAGGAAGGAGACCTCTTGGCCGGAGCAAATGGTGCCGTCGATGCCGTTGACCCAGCCCATTTTGGCCATGTTCTTGACCATGTGGGGGAGCCGCGCCCCCGGATGAAAAACCCGGATATCCTTTCCCAGCATGCTGGTCAGCACCGTAACGCCCCAGAGCTTGGGCCGGGGGTGGACTTCGGCGGCGGCCTTGACCATGGCCGCCCCGCCCCAGAGATGGAGGCTTATCGCGTCGACGCCCAGGCGCTGCGCCTCATGAACGGCGTGGGCTACGGTCTGCGGGATATCGAGGAATTTGAGGTCGAGGAAGACCTTGCCGCCGTAGCGGTGCACCAGATCGATGGCGCGCTTGCCGTGCGCCGTGAAGAGCCTCAAGCCGACTTTATAATGGGTGATGGTCCCGCGCAGGCTCTTGAGGAGGTCCTCGACCTTAAGGATCGTGTCGACGTCGAGCGCCACGATGACGTGGGTCATGCCGTCCTCCTCACCTTGTCCTCTCAGGGAAGGAGGGCATTTGTTGCGGGGGGCTCTGAGCCGTCCCCACAGCCTCCGCCACCGACTTGAATCCGTCTCTCTTAAGACAACCTTTCAGTTCTTCCTGGATGCGGCGCGCCGCCGCCGGACCCCGGTAGACGAGACCGGTGTAGAGCTGGATGAGGCCGGCCCCGGACCGTATTTTCTCGTAGGCGTCCTGGCCGGTGGAGACCCCGCCCACGCCGATGATCGGCAGGCGGCCTTCGGCGAGCTCGAACACCCGGCGGATCAGGCGGGTGGACCTAGGCCGGAGGGGCGCTCCGCTCAAGCCCCCGGGGATGGCGCGGCAGGACTCGGGTATTCCCTCGCGCGAGAGCGAGGTGTTGGAGACGACGATCCCGGCGGCCGCGCGCAAGACCAGCCCGACCAAGTCCCGCAGCGGCTCATCCTCGAGGTCCGGATCGATCTTGACGAGGAGGGGCTTGGAGCGCGGGTTGGCCTCGGCGAGGGCCGTCAGGATGCGCTCGAGTTGGAGCCTCTCCTGCAGTCCGCGCAGTCCGGCCGTGTTGGGGGAGCTCACGTTCACCACGAAATAATCGCCGAAGGGCTCGAGACTCTTCAGGCACGCGGCGTACTCCTGGGCGGCCTTTTCGCGCGGGCAATCGGCGTTGAGCCCGAGGTTGATCCCGAGGGGAAGCGTTCTCGGACCCATGTCCCGCAGCCGCGCCGCGCATGCCGCGGCCCCCGCGCTGTTGAAGCCCATGCGGTTGATAATGGCTTGAGCCTCCGGTATGCGGTGGAGGCGCGGCCTGGGATTGCCCGTCTGAGGGCGAAGGGTGATGGAGCCCGCCTCGATGAAGCCGAAGCCCAGCGCGGCCAGAGGATCGAAGAGGCGGCAGTCCTTGTCGAAACCCGCGGCCGCGCCGATGGGGTTGGGAAATCTGAGGCCAAAACACTGGGTCTCCAACCCCATCGGCGCCGGCCCCGCGGTCCGTGCCAGAATCCGTCGCCCCACGCTCGTTCGCCCCGCCAACTCGAGAATTCGAGTGATCGAGTCGTGTGCCCTCTCCGCATCCATCGCGAAAAGCAGGGGCCTCACGATACGTTCATACAGCATGAACGACCCTCCCCCCGACGATCGTCGCGTGGGCCAGGCCTTTCAGGCTCATCCCGATGAAGGGGCAGTTGCGGCTCTTCGAGGCGAAGGGGGGCGAGACCGTCCAGCGTTTATCGGGGTCGACGATCGTGACGTCGGCGTCCATGCCCGGCTTCAGCGAGCCTTTGCGGGCCAGGCCCAAGATCCGGGCCGGGGCGGCGCTGAGGCGTTCGACAAGCTGGCGGCGGTTGAGGACCTTCGCGCCGACCAGGCGGGTGAGGGCCAGACCCAAGGCGGTCTCGAGACCAATCACGCCGAAGGGCGCCAACTCCAGGCCCAGGGCCTTCTTGCCGGGGCCGTGCGGGGCGTGGTCGGTGGCGATCGCGTCGATGGTCCCGTCGGCGAGGCCTTCGAGAACGGCGGCGCGGTCAGCCCCGCCGCGCAGGGGCGGGTTCATCTTGAAGTCGGCGTTCCAAGCGGGGATGTCGGAGTCGGTCAGCGTCCAATGATGCGGCGCGGCTTCGCAGGTGACGGCCGCCGATTTTTTGGCGCGCCGGACGGCCTCCACGGCGGCCGCGCAGCTGACATGGGCGATGTGGAGCTTCGCGCCGGTCAGTTCGGCCAAGGCGATGTCGCGCAGGGCCATCACGGTCTCCGCGGCGGAGGGCATGCCTCGGAGCCCTTTTGACGTCGCGGCCGCGCCCTCGTTCATGCAGCCGGAATGGCTCAGGGCGCGGTCCTCGCAGTGCGCGATGAGGGGGATGGCGGCATCGCGCGCGTGCTCGAGGGCCCGGCGCATGACCTCGGCGTCCATGATGGGGCGGCCGTCATCGGAGAGGGCGGGCACCCCGGCCGCGGCCAGGCGGCCGATCTCGGTCAGGCGCTGGCCTTTCTGCCCGATGGTGGCGGCCCCGGCGAAGAGGACGTTGACCGCGCCTTCCGAGGCGGCCTTGGCCTGGAGGAAGCGCACCAGCGGCGGATTGTCGACGGGCGGGTCGGTGTTGGCCATGGCCAGAACCGTGGTGAAGCCCCCGCGGGCCGCGGCCCGCGTGCCCGTTCCGATGGTCTCGTCGCCCTCGCCGCCCGGCTCCCGGAGATGGGCGTGCATGTCGATGAGTCCCGGAAGGACCCATTTGCCGCGCGCGTCGAAGGTCGGGACTCCTCTCAGCTCGAGTTTGCGCGAGAGCCCCGGGGCGAGCGCCTCAACCCGGCCGTCGCGGAGCAGGACATCCCGGACCGCTTCGAGATTCTGGGAGGGGTCGATCACCAGCCCGCCGGTCAGAAGGAGCGGCTCAGCCACGCGTCCCCCGAGCCGACTCGAGCGTCTCGAGCACGGCCATGCGCACGGCCACGCCGTTTCGGACCTGCTCCAGGATCACCGACTGGGCGCCGTCGGCGACCGCGGAGGCGATTTCGACGCCCCGGTTCATGGGGCCGGGGTGGAGGACCAGGCAGCCCGGCTTGGCCAGGGCCAGCCGCGCCGGGGTGATGCCGTAAGTCTCGAAGTACTCGCCCATGGAAGCGACGAGGTTCTCCTTCTGGCGCTCCAGCTGCAGGCGAAGCACGTTGACCGCGTCGGCATCGGAGAGGACCGCGTCGAGATCGTGCGACACCGAGACGCCCAGGGATTCGATCCCGTGGGGCATCAAGGGGGCCGGTCCGCAGACGGCCACGCGGGCGCCGAGCTTTCGCAGGAGGAATATGTTGGAACGCGCCACCCGGCTGTGGAGGATGTCGCCGACGATCACGACGCGGCGGCCCTGGAGCGAGCCCCAGCGTTCGCGCAGGGTGAAGGCGTCGAGGAGGGCCTGGGTGGGATGCTCGTGCGCGCCGTCCCCGGCGTTGACGAGGGAGGCCCGGGTGTGGGGCGCGACCGCGTCGAGCGTCCCCGAGTGCTCGTGGCGAATGATGAAGTAGTCGACCCCCATGGCCTCGAGGTTGCGGATGGTGTCGAGGAGGCTCTCGCCCTTCAAGAGGCTCGAGGAGGCCACCGAGAACCCCAGGATCTCGGCTCCCAGGCGCCGGGCCGCCACCTCGAATGAGCTGCGCGTCCGGGTCGATGGTTCGGAGAAGAGGAAAGCGACCGTCCGCCCGGAGAGGGGCTTGCGGGATTCGGCCCCCGACGCGTAGGGCTTGGCCGCGTCCAGGAGGCTCTCAATCTCCCGGGCGCTTAGTTCGCGCAAACCGAGAAGGTCCTTGCGGGTCCAGGGCGGCGAGGGAGCGGGGGAGGCGCCCTGATGTCTCGGGCGGACCGGGCCGGGCTTGGACTTATTTCGTGCTCGCACCTTCCCGATATGTATTAAACCAATTTCGATGGCGGGCCTTCAACTGCCGCGCGTGCAGTCGTGGGTGTGGGAGGGTTTGGTTTCCCAGTATATCCGGCGGTAGGACCAACGCCAATGGAATGTTAGGACCTAAGACCTGAGGGGAATCGAGGGTCCTGTAATAGAATACACATGTGCCGAAACCACCGCGGCCTCCGGTCGCCTTGGCCGTCGCCGTCGCCCTGGTGCTGCAACCCTTACCCTCATGGGCGCAGGCCATCGGGCGCGTGCGTTTGGCGCGGCCGGGCAACGCCTCCGGCGTCCTTCCCGCGGGAGTTTCTCGGGGACCGGTCTTTGGTTTCTCTTCAAATTTGACGGGGTTGCCCGCGGCGTCCATCGGGCTCATCCCGCGGTCCGGGCCGTCGGTACGGCGCAATGACTCGTCGAGGCCGCAGGGGCTTTCCATGACGGGGGAACTCTCCGCGCCGGTTCCCTCGATCGAGTCTGGACGCGTCGATTCCCCGGCCCCGTCCGTCGTATTACCGCGGCACATGGCCCCGGCCGGCCCGACGCCGGAAACGGAGGAGGGCGGAGTCGCGACCTCCGACGCCCCGACCCCACGCTCCGCCGGCTTTGCCGAGCAGGCCTGGGATCACGCCGAACGCCGGGGCTTCGCGCGCCGGGCGCTTCCTGCCTCCGTTGATGAGGCGCCGTTCGGCGGGGCGGAGAGCCCCTTGGCGCCTGCCGGGCCTCAAGAGGATTCCCAATCTCCCCAGCCTCCGGCCCCGCAGGCCGCCGCGGCCCGGGCCGCGCCGTCGCTGGTTTCCCGGGCCGTGCTGGGCTTTTTCTCGGTGTTCTCGATGGTCGCCCTCCTCATTGAGTCTACGGCCCTGGCCGTCTCCCAGATGACACAGCCCCTGTCCCAGGGCTTCATGGCGCTCGCCGGCCTGGTCAGCGTGAGCTACGGCGCCTACGCCCTGGGGAGCTTTCTCGGCGGACGCTGGGTGGACAAGTTCGGCATCGCCACGTCCTACCGAGTCGTGCTCGCGACGCGCGCCGTCATCTGGACGGTCGCGGCTCTCCTCTTCAACCCCGTGACGGGTACCGTCCCCCTCATGTTCATGGTGCCGCTCTTCGCGGCGGACTACTTCGTGCACTCCATCGGCCGCATCGCCGAGCACAAGCTCCAGGTCGCGTGGTTTCCCGACGCCCCGGTGCAATCGAGCCGCTTCGGCAGCATCCGGGAGTTCATCGAGTACGGCGCGGTCTTCGCCGCGGCCGCGGTCGGCTGGGCGATCTCGGTCTGGGGCTTCGGCGTGGTGATGTATCCCACGCCCGTGATCTTCACCGTCGCGGCGGCCTTCGCGTGGATGCTTAAGAGCCTTCCGCAATTCGGGGGTGATAAAACCGGCAGGGTGAAGCTCTGGGCCGGCATCAGGGAAGTCCTCTCCAACAAAGGGATCTTGAAGCCGATGATCGGCTATACCGTGCTCAACGGCGTATTCTTCATGCTCTACTACATCGTCTTCACCGCCTTCGGCGCCTACGTGGCGGGCGGAAACACCGAAGCCGCGGCCAAGGTCTCCGGTTCCCTGAGCGGGCTCTACGGCGCCGGGGCCATGATCGGCACCCTCCTCATGGGCTGGATCGCCAACCGCATCGACGTTCGGACCGGCCATTTGGTCGAGCCGGCCCGGACCCAAGCCCGCCGCCACGCCCTGGCCAAGAGCGCCTCTCGGGCCCTCGTGGCCGCGGCGGTCGGCCTGTTGGGCTCCTGGCTCTTCATCAGCCAAATCCAATTGGCCTCCTTCATATGGCCGCTGTTTTGGATCTCCCCGGCCTTGGTCATACTCGCTCTCACCGCGCAGGTCGCCATGATCCACGTCGATACCATCATGAAGGACCGCATCCCCGCCGATAAAAAAGAGACCATGGGCGGAAGCATCGTGGGCGCCATCCGCGCCCTCTCCTACGCCTCCCAGATCGCGGGCTTCCTGCTCACGGGGGCGCTTTTCGCGGCCTTCGGCACCGCCGGCTTCGGGGGCTTCGCCGTCTTGGGCACGCTCGCGGCCGCCTCGTACATCTGGCTGGCGCGGGACCTGGGCCAGACGCGGTAGTCCAGCTTCCCGTTCGAGTTATCCCCCTCACTTGGAACGTTCCAGGTATTGTGGACAACCCGATTCGATATTGTGGTTGGTCGCCGACCCGGCGGGGATTTCCCAGAGATTATTCGCGATGCAGTTGCCGATCTCCTCGCTGGTTTTCTGGAATTCACTCCCAGCGCCGGGAGTGAATTCCGGTTTAGGGCTTCTTAGGCTGGAGGTACGCCCCGGTCTGCCGGCCGACGCGGCCGTTGTCCTTGAAGAGGCGCAGGTGCAGGCGGCGCAGGGCGGCGTAGCCGCGCTGCATGGCTTCTTGAATGGTTTGGCCGATGGACATGATCTCGCCGATGTCCTCGTAGCCGTCGCCCTGCGGGGCCTCGACGCGATCGCCCCGGCCCATGAACATCTGGATGTGGCGCACGCCGGGGAAGCGGCGCGCGCGGGAAAGGCCGGATAGGCCCTGGATGTGTCCCGTGTAGCGCGCGGCGATGAAGCGGTAGTCGAGGACCTGCGTGGGCTTGCGGCCGACGGCGACGCGCAGGCCGAGCATGGCGCGCAGGCCCTGCTCGACCAAGCTCACCCCGGTGAGGAGCTTGACCGCCTTGTACATGTTCGCCCCGCCCATGAAGGGGTTGACCTCGATGACCTTGGGACCTTCGGCCGTCATGATCATGTCGACGCGGGCGTTGCCGTCGACGATTCCCAGAGCGGCCGCGGCCTTGGCCGCGGCGTCGATGAAGGCCCGCTGGAGCGCCTCGGGCTGCTGGGAAGGGAAGGTATTGCGCCCGCCGAGCAGTTCGCCCCGTTCGCCGATGCCCATGGTGTCGGAGACGATGCCGAAGGCCGCCCTGCCCTTCTGCATGACGATTTCGACGGCGATCTCCTCGGTTCCGGGCAGCTTCTCCAGGAATCGCTCCATCACGATGCCGGGGTGGCTGTTGAAGGTGGTGCCCTTGGCTTCCGGCCGGGCCGCGAAGGCCTTGAGGTCGGCGTCGAGTGTGCGGTAGGCGCGCTCGGCCGCTTCGGCCGAGTCGATGCCGAGCATGACGAAGCGGCTGTTCTCGCCGCGGATGGACTTCAGGACGAACTTGCCGCCGCCGAGCTCGCGGTAGGCCTTGCGGGAATCCTCGGGACCCGACACCCGGCGGGAGGCGACCTCCAGACCGGGAACGGTATTGAGAATCTCGCGGGTCCTGGCCTTGTCGTCGGCCGCGGTGACGGCGGCGCCCGGTATGCCCCCCGCGCCTAGGCGGTCGACGATGGCGGCGGTGAGCTTGGCGTGCCGGCTTAGGAAGGAGACGACATGGTCGATCTTGCGGGTCCTGGCGAAGTCGGCGATCTTCTCCGCCACGGCCGAGACGCTCGCGTCATCCTTGTCCTCGACCTGGGCCGGGATGAAATCCTCATCCGGGACCGCCTTCTTCGAGTGCTTGCGGTAGGCGGGGTCGTCGAGCACGATGAGGTTCAAGGCGAGCTTGTCGGCGGTGCGGCGCACTTCGCGCAGGATGAAGGGGCGGGAGGGCTTGGTGCCGACAAGCAGGATGGTCTGGCCGCGGACGGCTTCGTCGAAAAGCGCGGCGGCCTGCTCGCGCTCGGCTTCGAGCGGGGCGGCGCCTTCCGCGGGAGCGGGCAGGCTCGGGGCCTCGAGTGCGGCGGGCTGGGCGGGAAGGGCGATGGATCCTGTAAGCGCCGCGGGTTGGAGCGCCTCGGGCGCCGGGGAATCAGGGATATCCGAGGGGCCGGCCAGGCCGGACCGCTGGAATGCGGGGGCGGTGAGGCGCGGGGAGAGCGAGATCCGGTGTCCGGCGGATGCCGCGGGGGCCGGGATTCGGCCCAGTCTCAAGGGCGCCGTACGGACCTGGGCGACCGCGCTCAGCGAAGCGAGGAGGCACGCGGCGAGAACGATCGCAAGCGAGCGTCTCATTCTACCTCCATAGATTCTATGCACTACCAGGCCGCGGGAGAATAGACCAACTGGACCCCTGGGTTCAGGAATTGGGCCTACGCCGCGATAGGACCGGGGCGGTGGGCCGGGACGTCGATACTGGCGCGCTCCGGCTCGGGGAATGGCGGCCATGGAGAGGGAAGGGGATGGGGTTCCCAATTGAATGAGAGGGGTTGCCTCCATCGGTGGAGGTAACGGTCGCCATCCGGGCCGCTCCAGGGACGCGCCTCGTTTCCCTTTGTGCTACTATCCTTAGAATGCCGGCGTTCATGCTGGGCCTGGGATTGATTCTTTCGGCGCCGGCGGCCCGGGCCGCGTCCGCCCAGGGCGGGGTGCTCGCCGCCATGAGGGCGGAGCTGGCCCGTTCCTTCGCCGGGCTCAAGAATGCCGAGGCCGCGCCCCTCTATTATCTCGCCTATGAGGTGACGGAGGAGGCCCGCTACCGGCTCCGGGGGACCCTGGGCGCCATCGACGCCGATTCCCAAAGCTCCAGCCGCTGGCTGGACGTGGACGTACGGGTCGGGACGCATGAGCTCGACAACACGCACGAGATCAAGGGCGCCGGCGCCTGGGGGGAATTCCAGCAGCGCCAGCGCGTGAGCGTCCCCCTGGAGGATGACCCGGAGGCCCTCCGCGCCGAGATCTGGCGGCAGACCGACCAATCCTACAAGGCGGCCCTGGAGCGCTACACCAAGGTCAAGACAAACCGGGCCGTGACCGCGGAGGAGTCGGACCTCTCCCCGGATTTTTCCCGCGAGGAGGCCCCGGAGAGCTACCAGGAAACCCGGGGCTTTCCCAAGCTGGACAAGGACCTGTGGCGGGCTCGGATCAGGAAGTTGTCGGCCCGCTTCAAGGAACATCCCTTCATCTACGGCTCCAGCGCCGGCCTGAGCGTGGAGACCGTGAACCGCTACTTCGTGTCGAGCGAGGGGACGCGCCTCAAGACCGGCAACGCCTACATCCTGCTCCATTATCAACTCACCAGCCGGACCACGGACGGCATGGACCTCCACCGCTACAAGAGCTACGCCGCCGACGGCATGGCCGACCTTCCCGCGCCAGAGCAGGTCATGCGCGATATCGACACGTCCATCGCCGAGCTCAAGGCCCTCGTGGCCGCGCCCTTGGTCGAACCCTACGCCGGGCCGGTCATCTTGAAGAACAAAGCGGCGGCGGTGTTCTTTCATGAGATTTTCGGCCACCGGATCGAGGGACAGCGCCAGAAAAAGGAGAGCGAGGGACAGACCTTCACGAAGAAGCTCAACGACAAGGTGGTCTCGGACTTCATCTCGATCTACGACGACCCGACCCTGGAGCGGTTCCAGGGGACCGCCTTGCGCGGGGCCTACAAGTACGACAACGAAGGCGTGAAGTCCCAGCGGGTGACGTTGGTCGAGAACGGCATCCTCCGCAACTTTCTGCTCAACCGCATGCCCATCAAGGGTTTCCCCAAGTCCAACGGCCACGGCCGGCGCGAACCGGGCCGGATGACCGTGGCGCGCATGGGCAACACCATCGTCGAGTCCTCCCGGAAGGTGCCCTACGAGGAATTGCGCCGCCAGCTGCTGGCCGAGATCGCGCGGCAAAAGAAGCCCTTCGGCTTGATCTTCGACGATGTCTCCGGGGGCTTCACCATGACCGGCCGGGGCTTCCTGCAGGCCTTCAAGGTCAAGCCTGTCCTGGTCTACAAGGTCTTTCCGGACGGACGGCCCGACGAGGTGGTGCGCGGCGTTGACATCGTGGGAACGCCCATCGCCAGTTTCATGAAGATCCTGGCCGCGGCCGACGATCCGGACATCTTCAACGGCACCTGCGGCGCGGAGTCCGGAATGGTCCCGGTCTCCGCGGTGTCGCCGAGCCTGCTCCTGTCCGAGCTGGAGGTCGAGAAGGTGCCCAAGTCCCAGGCCAAACAGCCGCTCCTGCCGCCGCCCTACGGGTCCCCGAACTGATGAGGAGGACATGAGGGCCGTCCTGCGCGCCGCGGTCGCAGCACTCCTGTGGGGAATCGCTCCGCTTGAGGCCCGGGCCCTGCCCACGGACGACAGGGTTTTCGCGGCCATGAAGGACGAATTGGACCGGACGACGCGCAAACTCCGGATGGAGGGCATGCCCGGACCCTATTTCGTTTCCTACACGGTCCGCAAAGGAACCCAGGCCTACATCCGGGCCAGTTACGGCGCCCTGGAATCGAGCGTGTCGGTCTCGTTCATGGACGCCGGCGTCCAGATTCGCGTCGGGGGCCATCGCTTCGACAACACGCACTTCCTGCCCAGCGGCTTTTACCCCGATCAGTCCGTGGGGCAGGCCAACGCCTCCTTCGAGGACGACTACGACAACCTGCGCTTCATCCTCTGGAGCTTGAGCGACGATGCCTACAAGGCCGCCCTGGAAAACCTGGCTAAGAAGAAAGCCTTCCAAGAGAAGCGCATGATCTCGGAGATTTTCGACGACCTGTCCCGGGAAAAGCCGGTGCAATCCTTCGAGCCCCCGGCCCTGGCCGCCGTGGACCGCGGCCTCTGGGAGCGGCGCATCAAGGACTTGTCCCGGGTCTTTCGGTCCTACCCCGACATTCAGAAGTCCGAAGCGGGCCTGAACTTCCAGTCCGGCACCCGGTGGCTCCTCACCAGCGAAGGCGCTGCGGCGCGCGGCTCGGCCACCGCCATCGCCATCGACCTGAGCGTCAATACTCAAGCCGCGGATGGATTGCGCCTGAGAGACATGGCGCTGAACTTAACCGTCGGTAGCGAATCATGATTTCGTATACTGGAGC
>CAYJXJ010000024.1:0-37368 GCA_964374095.1 uncultured Elusimicrobia bacterium | reverse complement strand
ATCGGATTCCGCAAGGTTTTTGCTCCCCCTTTATGCTGCCTTGCGGAATTGCTGCTCCTCCGCGGTAAATGTTGTCTTTAGGGCGCATCCCTGGTATACTTCGGGGAACAAAATATGACCCATCGAGCCGCCATTGATACGGCCGTCAGGCGCGTGGTGGATTCCACATATGTCGCCGAATGCGATAGAAGAGAGTGAAGCAGATGACCACGGCCGGCGCCCGCAGGCGCAGTTCGGTCGCGCCGCGTTGATCCGGGTCCTGCTGTTGGCCGCCGTCTGCGCGTCCCAACTGTTGCAGACGCGGGCGTTCGCCCAAGACGGTGCCCCCCTGCAGCGCTACCTGGTCGATCTCTACCTGGGCGACAACCTGGACACCGTCCGTCGGGTCTACCCGCAGGCCGCGTCCCGGGATTGGCCGTCTCACATCGAGCCTCGTACCCGGGTGAGCCGCATCCAGGTGCGCAAAAACTCGGCCAAGCGCTTCCCGGCCCGGGCCGAGACGCTCTGGCTCGGGCTGCGGGGAGACCGCTTGGTCGAGATCCAGGTGGTCTACGACGAGGACTACACCCGGGACAACCCGCCCGAATCACTGGCCAACGAGCTCTCCCGCGGCTACGGCGATCCCCAAAAGTCCGACTCGGGGAAGTTCTGGTGGACCGACGGAGAGCGGGTCTTGCGGGTCTACTACCTCGAGGTCCCTGTCCTCGTCGGCCGGCAGAAGTCCGTGGGGCTGCGCACCTGCGTCCAGCTGATGGAGGCCGACCTTCTCAACCGCAAGGAGCGCTAGGCGCGGCCCGCTTATGCGCGAGCTCCATTCTCCCGCGGCGAATTTTCCGGGAACTTTTTGGGGGGTCTAATCGTATAGACAGTGTGGGCCCTTCGGCCCTCCCGGGATCTTTCCGGATTCGATAGAATGGAGTGAAACATATGACCACCGCCGACCGCCGCCCCGCCACGTTGGGGCACTTGAGGGCCATGGAAGCGCGCTTGCGCCGCGACCTCGCGAGCAAGGACGACCTCAAAGCGTTTGCCACAAAAGACGACCTAAAGTCCTTCGCGACCAAGGACGACTTCCATCGCCTGGCCCGGGAAGTCGTCAAGATCCAAGGAGATCTTCGCGACGTCAAGGATAATATGGCGACCAAGAAGGAGATCTTACGGTTGATCACGACTGTCGAGTCCTTCGCGGCCGGTACCGCCGACAACCGCCGCACGCTCCTGGTCTACGACAAGACTTTAGGCGAGCACCGTGTCCGCCTGGACACCCACGACAGGCGCCTGACGTCCCTCGAATCCCGGGCTTGAAAGATTTCGGGAACTTTTTACCCCCCTTGATCGTATATAGGGGAGCGGCCGGAGCAGGCGGCCGGGAACCGCTATAATACCGTTGAGGGGGGACAACCATGTCTGTCATCGTAAAGACGGTCCGGTTTCGGGGATCGAGGGGGGAGAGGAGGGTTCCGGCGCTCTTTGACAACGGGGCCACCTATTCCTGCATCCGCCCCGACGTGGCCAAATGCCTGGCGCCTCTGGATCCGCTGCGCCCGCCGCTTAAATTCGGGACGGCGAAGGGGGGCGTCGGGTTGCAAGCCAAGCACGCCGTGCGGCTGGATTTCTTCCTGGGCAGCGACCGGTTTTCCGACGAGTTCATGGTCATCGTGGGTCTTTCGGACCCGGTCATCATCGGCGCCAAGACCCTCCAGTCCTGGCGGATGCGCCTGGACTTCGAGCACGACAAGATTCTCTACGATCCCAAAGTGACCAAGCTGAGGATCGTGCAGGTTGCGGCCGAGGCGGTTGCCTGCGCTTCCACTGATTAGAGGCGCAGGACGGCCGTTTGTTGTAGAATACCTGGCGCAATTTAATGCGCCAGGTGCCCGCGGGTAGCCGCACCACTTTTTAGAGGGGGACTAAATGACCACGAACGCCGAGACGGGAGCCAAGGGCAGGGCTTTGGAGCTGGCCCTGGCGCAGATCGAGAAGGCCTACGGACGCGACGCTATTATGAAGCTGGGCGACAAGGCGGCCAAAATCCGCGTCGACACGATTCCGACCGGAATCCTGTCGCTGGACCTGGCGATCGGCGTGGGGGGGGTGCCCCGCGGCCGCATCATCGAGATTTACGGCCCGGAGGCTTCGGGCAAGACCACCCTGGCGCTCCAGATCGTGGCCCAAGCCCAGAAGCTCGGGGGCGCGGCGGCCTACATCGACGCGGAGCACGCGCTCGACCCGGACTACACCGCCAAGCTCGGCGTCGACGTCCCCAGCCTGCTTATCGCGCAGCCCGACTCGGGCGAGGAAGCCCTTGAGATCACCGAGCGCCTGGTACGTTCCAGCGCCCTGGACGTCATCGTGGTCGACTCCGTCGCGGCCCTGGTTCCCCGCGCCGAGATCGAAGGCGAGATGGGCGACTCGCACATGGGGCTCCAGGCCCGGCTCATGAGCCAGGCCCTGCGCAAGCTCACCGGCGCCATCGCCAAGTCCAAGACCTGCCTCATCTTCATCAACCAGATCCGCCACAAGATCGGCGTCATGTTCGGCAACCCCGAGACGACGACCGGAGGGCTGGCGCTTAAGTTCTACGCCACCCTGCGCATGGACATCCGCCGCATCGAGAACATGAAGGAAGGCGATGTCGTGGTCGGCGCCCGCTGCCGCGTCAAGGTCGTCAAGAACAAGGTGGCCCCGCCTTACCGCCAGGCGGAGTTCGAGATGATCCACGGCAAAGGCGTCTCCCGGGAAGCCTGCCTGCTCGACCTAGGCGTTGAAAATCAGCTCATCGACAAGTCCGGCTCGTGGTTTCTCTACAAGGGCGACCGTCTCGGCCAAGGCCGGGAGCAGGCCAAGCAGTTCCTGAAGGCCTCGCCCGAGATCGCGGGCGCCATCGAGCAAGCCCTGCGCGCGCAATACCTGGTGCCGGCCGCCCCCGCGGCCGCGGAACCCGAAGCGCCGGCTGCCAAGGCCCCGGCGCCAGCGGCCAAGACTCCCGCGGTTGCAGGCAGAAAGTAAGGGCCTGCTCGAAGAGCATCTGAGGCACCTCTCCCTGGAGAGGGGCCTCGCGGCGAGCACGGTCTCGACCTATGCCTCGGACTTGCGGCATTTCCTGGGCTATTTGGAGGAGGCCGGGGTTGCGGCGCTCTCGGTCACGCGCGAGCACGTGCTCGATTTTCTTCTCGCCCAGAAGTCCCAGCGCAAGCTCGCCGCGGCAACGCTTTACCGCAAGCAGGAGGCCCTCAAATCATTCTACGCCTTCCAGGCCGCGGAGGGGCGCCTGCCCGCCAGTCCGCTCGCCCACTTCAAGTCTCCCCGTCTGGCCGAGCGCCTGCCCAAAGTTCTCAGCGTGGGCGACGTCCAGAGCCTATTCCGCGTCCCTCCGGATGGGAGCTTTGAATCCGTCCGCACCAAGGCCATGCTCGAACTCCTCTACGCCGCGGGCCTGCGGGTCTCGGAGTTGGTGGGCCTGCGCTCGGAGTACCTCAACCTCAAGGACGGCTGGGTGCGGGTGCTGGGCAAGGGCTCCAAGGAGCGTCTGGTTCCCATCCATGACCGGGCGCGGGAAATCTTGGCGGGCTACCTGGCTTTGCGCGAGCGGCGCTTCTCGGGACGAGCGTCGGCGGTCGAGGTATTCGTGGGCCGCAGCGGCAGGAAGCTCTCACGAGTCCAATTCTGGCGCGACTTGCGCGCCCTCGGCCGTAAGGCCGGCCTGCGGGTGGATCTGCACCCGCACATGCTGCGTCACAGCTTCGCCACGCATTTGTTGACCGGAGGGGCCGACCTGCGCGCCGTGCAGGAACTCCTGGGCCATTCGAGCCTGGCCACCACGCAGATCTATACCCACCTCGCGCCCGCGGGCCTGAAAGCCGCGCACGAGAAGGCGCACCCGAGAGGTTAACCCCATGCCCCCACGATCACGCGCGTCACGCCGGCCCGGAGCTCATGCCGCGGGTGGAGCGCACGTCGCCGGGCCCGAAGTCCCGGAGCCGACTTTCGCGGAGCGCGCCAAGACGCTGGTCGCGCAGTCTCGGGTGGGCGCCCTAGCCACGAACAGCCAAAAGGCCGTCGGCTTTCCCTTCGCCTCCGTCATGCCCTACTCCCTGGACCGCGAGGGCCGGCCGGTCTTTCTCATTAGCGCCATGGCCGTGCATTCCAAGAACGTTTTGGCCGATGGACGTTCGAGCCTGTTGGTGACGGCGGCCGAGGCGTCCCAAGACCCGCTGGGCGCGGGCCGCGTCACGCTGATCGGGACCGTGGCGAGAATTCATGAGCCCGAAGAGCCGATGCGCCGCGCCTATTTGGAGCGCCACCCCTCGGCGCGGCATTGGATCGACTACTCGGATTTCTTCTTCGCCCGGCTGGATGTCAGCGACAGCTACTTCGTCGGCGGCTTCGGGGTCATGGGCTGGATCGAAGCGGCCGACTACACGGCGGCCAGCCCCGATCCTTTGGCCGAGGCCGCCCCCGCCCTGCTCTTGAGGCTCCATGCCGAGGGCGCAGATTGCCTTGCCGCGATCGCGTGCCGCCGGTACGGCCCGGAGGTCTCGCAGCCCAAGATCACGGCCGTGGACCGTCTGGGCTTTCATCTTCGGGTCCAAGCCAGCGGACGGGTGCGGGGCTGCCGGATCGCGTTCCCCGCCGAGGTCCGCACGCCCGAAGCGGCCTGGGCCGCGGTTCGCGCCTTGGCGGATCGCCCGAGCTGATTGGCTCGCCCCGGGGTCGGCGAGCGGCCCATTCGCACGGAGCGGCTCGTGCTCGAGCCGCTCCGCCCGGGCCATGCCGCGGCGCTCTTTGCCGTCCTGCAGGACCCGCGGCTCTACCGGTTCATCCCGACGGTTCCCCCGGCGAGCCTGCAGGCTCTGAAAGCGAGATATCGTCTCCTCGCCAAGCGCCGCTCGCCGGACGGCAAGGAAATCTGGCTCAACTGGGCCCTGCGCCTCTCTTCGAGAGGCGCGTATGTAGGATGGCTGCAAGCCACGCTGGGCCGTGGCCCGGCCCTGATCGCCTACACGGTGTTCCCGCGGTTTTGGCGCCGGGGTTTCGCGGTGGAGGGGTGCCGGGCCATGCTGCGGGAACTCTTCGAAACCCATGAACTTGGGCGCGTCGCCGCGGAAATGGACACCCGCAACGAAGCCTCCATTCGGCTGGTCGAATCCTTGGGATTCAAGCGGGTCGGGGTCAAGAAGGGGGCCGATTTCTTCAAGGGCGCGTCGAGCGACGAGTATCGCTACCAGCTCAGCCGCCGGGATTGGGCCGGGACGGCCGGGCCCAACGCAACTCCAGCCGGCGGCGCCCGTCCTGGTATTCCCAGGAGAAAATCCCGGAGGACCCTTTCGGGGTCTTGAGGAGATTGACGTCTTGCCGGGTCGCGCGGAAGGCCTCGCCGCAAATGGCGGCGGGATCGTGTCGGCGCTCGAATCCGGAAACCGGGTCGCGGCTGGTCAGCAGCCAGGGATGGGCGCGGGCGAGCATGAGTGGGGTTATGGAGCCGGTCGCCAGGAACTCTCCGATGGAGAAGCTGCCGGAGAGCTCGCTAAGCCGCTGGTTGAAGCCTTTGTACCCGAGCAGGCGCCCAGCTTGGCAAATGACGGAAACGACCGAGAGAGAGGCCTGCTCGTCGACCCCAGCGTTGAGGAAATACCGGTCGGTCCAGCCGGCGCCGTCGTCGGGTCGAAAACGCACGTCGGCCAGGACCAGCGACATCTTGCCTTCCGAGAGGCTGCCGTCTACGCGGGTGTTGGAGCGGATCTCAATTGCGCCCTGCGCCTCGGCCGGGAACGGCCGAAGAAGGGTGGCGGCTACGGCCAAAGTGAGGAAGCCACCCAGATGCCGCATGGAGCAAGCATAGCCCGCTTTCGACGCGCCGACAAGAAGCGCTGGACCTAGGACCGGGTGGGCCTTGAGGCCGCGGGGGGTCTTCTCTGGCCGATGCTAGTACACGCGGCGATGAATTCGCCACGGGTTTAAGGGGTGCGCTGAAAGATTGGGAGTGCGTGGGCGGCTAGGCTCCGAGGGACCTGTGCAGCCGTGGGCCACTGCGTCCGGACGCAGCGGCACACGGCCGAGGCGAGCGGGGTGACCTTATCCGCACCGGGGCGGATAGGTTTGGAAAACGGCCGCAGTGGCAATAACTTTCCGACAACGACCTTCCGCACAGCCGCTCCCGACGCGGGGATCGCCTTCTTGGGTTCGCAGGGCGACGTGTGGGACGCGCAGAAAGACATGCTCATGGCCTTGCTCGGCGCGATCTCGGTGCAGATTCTCTTCGGCGGGGTCCATGATCGCCAGATCCAGGCTTTGGCCGAACCATCCACCCAAGGACCTAGCCCCTCCTAGGCCCACGGACACCTGCTCGCCGCCGCGCGCCGGGCTATGCTCAGGGTGTGCCGTTCCGAAAGGAGGCCTTACCCGACATGAGCCACCGATTTCCTTCCGCCGCGTTCGCGGCCGTTGTCGCGATTTTAGGGACGCAATCCGCATTCGCTCAGCGGATCAACATCAAGCTGGACCAGGGAGCCCCGGGCTTCGCCGAGTTCATGGCCGATGCCAAGTCCCAGGACGATGCCGTGCCGGTCGTTCCCGCAGCGAAAGAAATCCAAGGCGTTGCGATCGCGGCCGAGAGGCTCGCCGAACTTCGCAAGATGGCGGGCTCTTGGCGGGATACGAAGGCCAAAGCTCGAGCTCTTTACGATCGGCTCGCCGCTCGCCATCCCGAGGGCTCCTCGGATCGCCTCGGCATGGAGGCCTGGTCGGCGCAGGTCTGGAAGCTGGGCGGTGAGATAGAGAAGAAGCAGGCCGAACTGGAGGCCAAGCTCGCCGCGAAGCTCACGGAGATGGCCGCGGCGGGAACGATTTCCAAGGAGACCGCCGCGTCGCGGCGGGCGGCCGTATCGCAGTTGACCGGCGCGCGCATGCTCTGGATCTACGGAGACCTTTTTCCGCGGATCGTCGAGGAGAGCCTCGTGGACGCGGATGGAAAGTCCGTGGGCCGGGAGTGGGCCGGCGACGCGTGGTTCCACGCGATCACCGAAGGCGAGTTCATGGCGCTCAGCCGCGCCATTATTCCCGAGACGGGTTTTCCCGGTTCCGAACTGCAGGTCGAGACCGGCTCGAAATAGCGCGCCGCAGGCCTCAGCCCGGGTGTTTCTCAACCACGAGCGCCCCGCCCATCCCGCCGCCCGCGCAGGCCGCGATCATGCCGTAGCGGGACTTGGGGTCGGGCTTCATGGCGTAGAGAAGGTTGAGCATCAGGCGCACGCCGGTCGCGCCCAGCGGGTGCCCCAGCGAGATGGAGCCGCCGTTGGGGTTCATGGCGCCCGACTTGAACGTGGACTCCCAGTCGTGGCCGAACCTCTCTTTTCCGAGCTTGAAGATGGATAAGACCGTGGCGGCGAAAGGCTCGTGAAGCTCGATATTGGAGAGTTGGTCGAAGGAGATTGCCGCCCGCTTCAGGGCCACGGGAGCGGCCAGGGCGGGCGAGACCCCCATGTGCGCGGGGTTGTTGCCCATGAAGCCCCAGCCCTTGATTTCGGCGAGTATTTCCAGGCCCAGGGACTTGGCCCGGGCTTCCGTGGCCACGATGATGGCGGAGGCTCCATCGGAGCGGCCGCAGGCGTTGAACAGGGTGACCGTGCCCTTGGCCCCTTCGAGATAGGTTTTGCCCTCCATGAACCCGCCGTAGTCTTCGTAGAACCGCTTCAAGGGATACGCCGAGTTGTCAAAGAGCACCGGGGCCTTGGCGAACATCTGGGGCTTTGACACCAGGTCCTCGCGCAGGAAGGGATATTCGTCCTTCTCCAAAAGGGCGGTGCCGTTGCTGCCGGCGCTCTGGACATGGGAGGCGTAGAAGCCTGAATTCCAGCCCGTGATGGAGCGGCGGAAGCTTTCCTGGGCGTAGGCGTCCTGGGCCTCCCGCGTCACGCCGTAAATCTGGGCCGAGACCTCGGCCGTGGCGGCCATGTTGATCTTCTTGACGGGATCGGTCAGGCCGGTCTCTAGGGCGTCGACGACGGCGACGTCCTGGCTCTGCAGGAGCTCGCCCCACTTGTTCTTGACCGTGTCGAGGCTGCGCAGGGCCTTGGAGGAGCGCGCGCCGTCGATGGTGTAGGGGATGCGCGACATGCACTCCGTGCCGCCGGCGATGTAGAGCTCGCCTTCGCCCGCCAGTATGCAGCGCGAAGCTGACGAGATGGCCTCGATCGAGGAGATGCAGTTGTTCTGGACCGTGACCGCCTGAGTCTTTTCGGGCAGGCCGGCGTTTAAGACCGTCACGCGGGCGATGTTGGGGGCGGAGAAGGATTGGCCCACCCAGCCCACGATGAGACCATCAACCGCTTCCTTAGATAGCTTGGCGCGGGAGAGCACGGCTTCCAGGGCCATGCGCATGAGATCCTCAGGCTTGAGGTTCGAGAGCGAGCGCGAGATGTGGCCGATCGGCGTGCGGGCGCCCTGGCACAGCACGATCTTCTTTGATTCGGCGAACATTGAGTGGTCCTCCCTGGGAGTGGGGTGTGTCCCCCCTATTATAGCCCTTGCCCTGCCCAGGGGCAATACTCCGGTGTTCCCGGCGGCAAATGTTATAATCACGCCTCCCGGATGGCTCCAGAGACCGTGAAGCGAATCGTTTTCATCGGCAGCCACCTCGGCTACTGCATGGACCGCACCCCGCTGGGGGGCGGGGCGATGGTGGGCCTGCAGCTCCTGCGGCATTGGCCGCGGGATGCGGGAGTCACGATCACGGCCCTCGGGGCCGGCCCGGAGGCTCCGGTCCCGGGAATCGAGTACGTCCCACTGCCCCGGGCGGGCAACGGCGAGTCCCTCGTGAGTCTCTCGGAGTTGGAATACGCCCGGTTCGCCCGGCGCTTCGAGGCGGCCACCACGGAATGGGTGCTCTCCAACCGCGCCCGCTGTGATCCCGCCAATACTTGCGTCTTGGTCAACGACATCGCCGAAGGGCCCACCCTGGCGCCCATCGCCGCGGCGGGCTATCCCGTGGTCAGTCTCTGGCATGTCGACGTGGTCGACTATTTCAACAAGCTGTACTTGCGCAATTTCATAAGGCCCGAGAGGCTGACCCGTCTCTATGAGCGTTCGCGGCGCCTCGGCGGCCGGTGGCTGATTCCGGACATGCTGCGGCTGATCTTCGAGAAACAAAGCGACACGGTGCGCTACTCCCGGCGCATGGTGATCCCCTCCCGGACCATGGCCGGCACGATCGAACGCTGCTACGCCGATGTCGCGGCGGATGCCGGCGAGCTTCCAGGGCGCATGGTGGTGGTGCCGTGGGGCTGCTGGAAGGAGCCCTGCAGTCCTCCCAGGCCGGAGGCCTTGGAGGACCTCCGTCGTCATTTCCAAATTCGGCCGGACACCGTTGTGCTGATGACGTTAAGCCGAATTTCTCCAGAGAAAGGCCTCCATCTTCTTCTTAAGGCCCTTCGTCGGGTGGAGGACGATCCGGACCTGACCGGGCGCGATATCTGCCTGCTGCTCTGCGGGGAGCCCGCCTTCATGCAGGGCGCGGCCTACATGCGCCGCGTCTCGGCGGAAGCCGCGGCCCTCAAGCGCGTGAGAGTCTTCTTTCCGGGGTATTTGCCTTCCAACGAGAAGGGGCTTTACTTCCGGATCGCGCATCTCTTCGTCTCCCCGTCGATCCACGAGAGCTACGGCTTGAATATCGTCGAGGCCATGCAGGCGGGCCTGCCGATCCTATCGAGCGATCATTACGGGGTCCGCGACCTCATGGACCCCGCCTTCGGCCGCATGGTGCCTTACCCGAGCCCGGCCCGCGCTCCCGAGGGATTGGCCGGGGCCCTGCGGGAGCTGCTGCGCCGGCCGGAGGCCCTCGCCGCGATGGGGAGGGCGGCGCGGGACGCCGCGGCGCGCATGTCTTTCCAAACCGCGGCGGATTTGGTGCTCAAGACCGCGCTGGATGCCATGGGGCCGGCATGAAGGCGGGTTTTCGCGCGGGCATCAAAGTGGATTTGCCGGCCACGGTCAAGCCCACCCACAAACCCTACTTGGAGGGGCTGGTGGCGCACCGCCTCTACGCGACCTGGGCCATGGTCTATCATATGGAAACGGCCTCCCGGATGCTGTTGGCCCCCTATCTCGAGCCGGATGAGGAGGCGGTCGGAGGCGCGGTCTTGGTCAAGCATCTGCGTCCCGCCCGCATCGGGGCGCCCCTGCACGTCGTGTGCACCCTCGTGCGCGTGCGCGGCGCCCGGGTCTATACCCGAGTGGCTGTCTATTCGCGCCAGCGCAAGATCGGCGAGGGTTCGATCCTGCAGGTGGTCATGACGCGCGGGCGCTTCGCGCGCCTGCTGCGGGAGGCGCGGTGACCGGTTTTAAGACCACTCTCGACATCCAGGTGCGCTTCCGGGACACCGATGCCATGGGCCACATCAACAACGCGGTCTATCTGAGCTACCTGGAGCTGGCGCGCATGGAGTATATCCGGCAGGTTTCCGGGATCACGGACTTTCGGGGGGTGGAATTTATACTCGCCCGCGTTGAGATCGACTACCGGAGCCCGGGTTTCGTGGGGGAGACCTTGGTGGCGGGCGTGCGCGTGGCCCACATCGGAGGGGCGAGCTTCGAGATGGTCTATCGCATCGAGGACAGGGCCACGGGGCGCCTCGTGGCCGAGGCCCGCACCGTGCAGGTGGGCTTTGATTACAAGGCGGGCCGGGTGAGGCGCGTCTCGGCCCAATTCAAGGAGCTGGTCGGGAGGCACGATGGCGTCTCGTGAGGCAGTGGTCGTCGCCGCGGCGCGCTCGCCCGTGGGCCGGTTGGGGGGGGCGCTGGCCGCGGTGCGTCCGGATGATCTGGCCGCGGCCGTGATCAAGGAGTTGGTCCGACGGGGACCAGTTGATCCAGCTGAGATCACCGACGTTTATTTGGGCTGCGCCAACCAAGCGGGAGAAGACAACCGCAACATCGCCCGCATGGCGGCGCTCCTGGCGGGACTGCCGCAGTCGGTCCCCGGCTGCACCGTCAACCGGCTCTGCGCTTCGGGACTCGAGGCGATCAACAGCGCGGCGCGGGCCATTCTCGCCGGCGAGGGCGACGTTTATATCGCGGGGGGAGTCGAAAGCATGAGCCGGGCCCCCTGGGTCCTTCCCAAGGCCGAATCGGCCTACCCGTACGGCAACCTCACGGCTTACGATTCGGCACTCGGGTGGCGATTCCCAAATCCCAATATGGAGAAGCTCATCCCCCTGCTCTCCATGGGCGAGACAGCCGAAAATCTGGCGCAAAAGCACAAGATTTCCCGCGCGGACCAGGACGCCTTCGCCTGGCGCAGCCACCGGCGCGCGGTGGCGAGCCGCGGCAGGTTTAAGGATGAGATCGTGCCGATCGTCATCGAGGGAAAGAAGGGATCCGTCGAGGTCTCGCAGGACGAGACGCCGCGGGAGGACGCGTCCCTCGAAAAGCTGGCCATGCTGAAACCAGCTTTTCGAGGAGAAGGCACCGTGACCGCGGGCAATAGCTCAAGCCTGAACGACGGGGCCTCCGCCGTGCTTCTGATGGAAGCGGCCAAGGCCCGAGCCATGGGCTTGAGCCCCCTTGGCCGCTGGGTGGCTTCGGCGTCGGCCGGCGTCGATCCGTCCTTTATGGGCATCGGTCCGGTGCCGGCTGTCGGCAAACTGCTCAAGCGGACCGGAGTGAAGCTGGCCGATGTGGACCTTGTCGAGATCAACGAAGCCTTCGCGGCGCAGACCTTGGCGTGCGTCCGCGAAATGGGCATCGATCAAGACCGGCTTAACGTCAACGGCGGGGCGATCGCGCTGGGGCACCCCCTGGGCTCGAGCGGCTGCCGCATCGCGGTGACCCTGCTCCATGAAATGCGCCGGCGCAAGGCCCGCCGCGGTTTGACCGCGCTCTGCGTGGGGGTCGGCCAAGGCTTGGCGACGCTTTGGGAAGCGGCGTGAGTCCGCGCCGAGGAGCGGGCCGGGCCGCGGCTAGGCCGCAGGCCGCCGGCGGCAATCGCGAACGTAGGCGATCTCGATGGTTTCGTTGGGAAGTAGGCGGTAGACGATCCGGAAGAGCTCCACGACCGTGCTGCGGTATCCGGCGAAGGGCCCGGCCATCGGCGCACCCAACTCGGGATAGCGGCGCAGGGTCTCGATGCGCCGGATCACCCGGCCGAGAAGCGGCTCCGAGACCCCGTCGAGGTCCTCCTGGGCCTGGGGAAGGAGGATGAGCTTCAAGCCCGCCGGGACCTTTTGCGAAGGTAGGACTCGAGGGGGACTCCCCGGCCTTCGTGAGACTCCCGCTCGGCTCGCGCCAATCGCCGCTTCCAGTCGGGAAATCCCACCTCGTCCTGGGTGGCGAGGAGCCCTTCGAAGCTCTCGTAGCTCACCAGCACCGCGCTGGCGCGGCCGCGCTGGGTGACGATGATGGGTTGGGCCGTCTCGCGCACCTGGTCGACATATTTTTTGGCCTTGGTCTGAAGGTCGCTGATGGGGATCACTCTTTCCACATAGACAGTATATGTTCAGATATATGTTTTGTCAATAGTTTAACCATGGTCCTAGGCCGGCCCTTTCTCTTTGTGGATGGCTGTGGATAACCGTGCCTCATGGGGACAACTCAGCCGCAGACACGGAACTCGGTCCGGACCGAGTTCGCTTCGCGTCCATGTCTCCGGAGCGGACGCCGCGGCCATCAGCGCATGATGGACCAGTACGACTTACTGATGTCGGCGTGGATCCGCCGCGGTCATCGCGACCCCCGCCTGCCAGGCAAGAATCGACGGCACAAGGACGACGTTAGACCAGAACATGCCCGATGCCGAGCCCGCGAGCGCGGCCGCCGATAGCGCCGTTCCCGAGACGACCACGCAGACTCCGGCGGCTCCCACCCAGCGGGGATAGTTGAAGCGGCCGCTCCACGCCAGCAGTCCGGCCATCAGCGTGTAGAGCCCGTTGGCGAGGAACCCGGTCAGGAGCACCGCTTTGCGGTGCCAGGCGAGAAACACCGCCCCGGCCTGCGGCGCGGGGACGCCGTCGCGCCACAGGTTGAAGCCCACGCCCGCGAGGTAAGGCACCGCCGTCAACTCCATGACTTGCGCCGCCAGGTCGGCGCAGACCGCGGCCATGGCCAAGGGAACCGCCCAATCCAAGGCGGTTCCTTGGGCGCGCGGGCCCGGCTTCGCCAGGTCCCGATGCGCCGCGACGAAACATCGGCAGAAGTAGAGTATGCTCAGCGCGGCCAGCGACCAGGTGAGCCACGCCGCGGTCCAGGCCCCGCGGTTGTTGGCGAGGAAGCGCATGCGATCAGCGAGATCGGGGTTGGTTTCAAGGCCGTGCCTGAGTATGAAGGCCATGGCCAGCCCGGCCGCCAGGTGCGCGCCGAGCGACAAGAGCGCGGCGCGAGCCAGCCGCCGGCCGCCGGACTCACTCATGCGGGCCCTCATGAACTTCGCCCAACTTGAGACGATAGCCCCGCCGGGCGCAGGCGGCCGCGAACTCCGTCCCGGAAAGCCAGCGGTCGTGGGCGGCCCAGCCGGGCGGGAAGGTCCCGGCCAAAAGCCGCGGGACCGTCAAAGCGGCCGGCATGACGGCCAAGGCCTCGCCCTGCCGTTCGGCCGTCACGACCACCCGCCGCATCGCGGAACGGCTGGCGCGCGCCCCTTGGACTTCCACCCCGACCGCTCCCCAGTCGTGGCCCAGCCCTCCCAGCAGGCGGCTGAGGAGGCTGAGAGCGCCGGCGCACGCGCGGGCGTCACGCACGAGTCCGCGGCGTACCCCCCAGGCCAGCAGGGACAGAGCACCGTTGAGAACGCTGAACTCCGTTCCCACGCGGAATTCCACCTCGGCTCCGCCGAAAAGTTCCGGGAGCAAGTCGATGTCAACGACTTCGGCAAGATAGCCCTTGCGGGGGCCGACTGGCGGGGGAAAAGGAAATTCCCGGGGATTGCCCCAGGGACCCAAGCCGGAAAGCAGGGCCGCGATCGTCGCCGCGCTGCGCCCGCCCCGGTTTCCGGGGGCCAGATGCCCGCGGACGCTTTCCACGCGCTCGAAGCCCTCCGCGGCCAGTCGGGCGAGCAGGCCCGTGAGGGCACATGCCGTGGACCAGGCGGAGCATACCGTCGGGAGCGCGCCGCGGCGCCCCGCGACCGCCGCCCGAACGCGCGCCACGTAGCCGCGGTGCTCCGCCAGGTCGAGATAGTGGATGCCGCGGTCCAGGCAGGCTCGGATCAGCGTGTCGGGAAGCTCGGCGAAGGGCCCCGCGGCGCACACCGCGACTCGGGTTTGGTCGAGCGCGCGCTCCACCGACATCCTGTCATGCAGGTCCGCGGCGACGAAGGAGAGCCGCTCGGAGGCGAATTGCCGTTGCATTATCTCGAAGGATTGGGGGCGGCGTCCCGCCGCGCGGATCGGGCAGTCGAGCTCGCCCAGCAGTTCCTTAATGAGGAGCCGGCCGAAGAAGCCGCATCCTCCGAAGACCACGACGGGGGGGGCGGCCACGCGGCTAGAGGGCGGCAGCCCTCTGGTCCGCATGCCCGTCAGGAAATGAGTTGGGCATGAGGGCTAGAGGAGGGCGAGAGCCAAGGCCGCGCGCGCGCTCCAGAGGAAGGTGCGCAGCCAATTGGTTTGGAGGAGCTTTCGCAGATCGGCCGGGTCATGGCGCAGGGCCAAGCGGCGGTGGATCGGGAGTTGGATGAGCGCGGTGGAGAGCCAAGCCGCGGCCAAGAGAGACAGGCCCGCCCAAGTCGCGGCCGTGGAGACGGTCGGCGGGGGCGAGAGCGCGAGCCAACATGCGGCCAGCATTTCAAGCAGCATGACGGGCCCCAGGATGACGGTCGTACGGCGCAGGTTGGAGGCCATGCAGGCGGGAATTGAGGCGGCGGGGATCTGCGCCAGGAGGGGATAATGGAGCAGCTGGACGAACCATAGGGCGCAGCACATGGTCGCCGCGGCGGCGGCATGGACCTTGAGGAGCATGCTCAGGCGTTGCGCCGGTCAACGACGAAGGCGCTGCCCTTGTGGCGTTTGGCGTACTTCTTGAGCTCGGCGCCGATCTGGGAGACCTGGGCGTGGGATGTGAGGGGGCGGCGGTCGTTGTGGCAGATGCCGATGGACATCGATAGCAGCGGATACTCCCGGGCTTGGCCCTGGCGGTCTTTGGAGGCGATGTGTCCGCGGCGGGCGTCTTCGGGAGCGTAGAAACCGGGGGACGTCCGGTCGAAGTCCGTCAAAAGCCGCCGCGCCAGTTCTTCCATCCGGTCCGGCGCGCATAGCACGATGAAGTCGTCGCCCCCGATATGGCCGACGAAGGCCGGCGGGATTTGTTCCTGCGCCGCGCGCACCAGCAGACGGCTGGTCGCCTTGATCACCTCGTCGCCGGCCTCATAGCCGTAGGCGTCGTTGTAGGCCTTGAACTGATTCAAGTCCACGTAGAGGACCGCCAGGGGACGGCCCGTGGAGATCGCCTCCTCGATGCGGCGCTCGATGGAGACGTTGCCCGGCAGGTGCGTCAGGGGGTTGGCGTCGAGGCCCATCCGGGAGCGCCGGATGATCATGCGGATACGGGCCAGAAGCTCGGCCATGTCGACCGGTTTGGATATGAAATCGTCGGCGCCGAGATTCAACCCCTCGACTTTGGTCGCGCCGCCGGCGACAGCCGACAAAATGATGATGGGGAGATGCTCGAGGATCGGGTCATTCCGGACCGCCTTGCATACCTCAAAGCCCGTCATGTGGGGCATGGTGAGGTCGAGCACGGCGATGTCGGGCGGCTTGGCGCGGATGGCCGCGAGCGCCGCGCGTCCGTCGGGGGCGGTCTCGACTGAAAACCCCGCGTTCTCGAGGGTCGTGCCCAGCAAAGTCAGAAGGTCGGGCTCGTCGTCGGCGACGAGAATGCGGGGCGGGGGGCCGTCGTCCGGAGGAGCCATGACAGCGAGGATATCTCTTTGGGGGGCGCGGGAGCCAGCGCCGGGGAGCCCGGGCTTGCCTGGCTGCGGGATGAAGCTTAGGGTGTTTACCCCGCCGCGGGATTCCTGCGGTCCAGCCAAGGCCTAGAATGTTCGTGTCGCGGTTCTACTTTTCGGCCGAAGAGGACCGAGCGCAAGGCCGGCGACGCAGAGGATCAGGGTCATGCCGGCCCTGCGCTTCTGGTATATGTCGGCGGAAAGCCGGGCCGCGGGATAGAAGCCGAGCCGGGCGGCTGCGAAGATTTCAAGAGCCAGCCCGGCCGCGAGCAAAGTCCACCATGCAGAGCGTGTCCGCCGCCGCAGGGACTCAAGGCATTGCAGGAATAGTGGAAAGACCCAGAGCACATCCGATCCGTGGGAGTAGGGTTGAGCCAGCGCGCCCAGGGCAAACACAGGCCCGCAGGGGCGAGAGGGTACCTTAGACCGGAGAGCCAGGCCAGCAGCCAGGCGGCTCCGGGAGGGTAACTCCAGTCGGTGCCCGTGGTGCGATGAGGGTTGGGATGGCCCAGAATCGCCTCGATGCAAGCCTGGTATGGCTCGACCTGGTAGGGACTCACACCTCCGGCGATGAGTCGCCCGGCGCAGTAATAATAGACGTAATCTTCACCCCAATGGACCCAGAATTTCGCGCCGAGCCCGAGCAAGAGTCCAGCGGCGATAAGCGTGAGCCAGAAGCGAGAAGCGCGGTCAGCCCGCGACATATTCGGTCATCACTCGAAGGTTAACCCCCTAACCCCGCCTTCGTCAAGGCCGCCTGCGCCTTCAGGTATTGGAACCGAGGAGGCCCTGCCAGCCTTCTTTGCGGTGGCCCGCGGGCGACCATCGGGACGAACCGGATGCGGGAAAGCCGCACGTCCGGGTCTGTGAGGGAGAAGCCAAATGGCGGATCTACGCGGCGGCAAGTTTACTCCCAGACTTGAGTAGCCCCGGCGGGGGGCTTTCCAACAGAATGAGAGCGATTGCCTCCATCGGTGGAGGTGGCGGAAGAAAAACCTCAGTCGGAACCAGGCGGGTTGGATCGACGGCCGCCATCTCGGGCTCACGACGGATGAGCCCACGGGGCGTGGATTACCCTCCGACGGTTAACCGCGCGGCCATGTCTCTGAGCTGCCTACAACGGGTTGGCGCACCCGAGGCCTCGGCGAGGATTGCGGCCCCGCGGGGGGGTTTGCTAGAATCTCGCCTCGCGCGTCCGAGCGAGTGATTTGGAGTCTCCGGAACGCCCAAAGCCGTCCCCGTCGTCCGCCCGCAGGAAGGATCTCGGCGGACTTGCCCATGGCCTGCAATTTGCCATCACGGCCATGGGGGGGCTGGCCTTGGGCTACTGGCTCGACCAGAGGTGGCTCCCAAGCCCGCTGGGGACGCTCGGGGGGCTCATGCTCGGCGCGTTTTTGGGAATGTACATACTGGCACGATCGGTGAAATGACGGCAATTCTGGGACTGGCGGCGGCCGCCGCGGCGGCAAACGTTCTATTGGCCCGCGCCCTGCGGCTGGGGTCATTCTCGAAACTTGGCGCGCGGGAGACCCTCCTGCAGGCCGCCGGTTTTTTCGCGCGCATGGCCGTGATCATCGGCGGCGCCCACGCGGTCTGGTCCTGGCGCGGGCGTCCCCTGGAGGTCGCGGTCTTTATCATCGCCGCCGCCACCCTGCAATTGGTCGGGCAGGCCGTCCTCATCTTGAAAAAAGCGGCGGCATCCCGATGATGCCCGGAGTTTTGGCCGCCCTGGGCCTGCTGGGGACCGCGGCCCAGGCCGGCGGCCACGGCGGCCCGCTGGATTTCTCCGAGCTCATCAGCGGCCACTTGGCCGACCATCCCCTCGCCGCGGCCCCGGTGATGACCAAGCACATGCTGATGATGTCCTTTGCCGCGGCGCTCTCGGGCCTTACCGTCTTCTGGGCCGCCTACGTCCCGGGGAGAGTTCGCACCGCGGTCTCGGGCTTCATTCTTTTCATCCGCAGGGATATCTCCGATCCCGCGCTGGGGGAGGAGGACGGCGCCGCCTATCTGCCTTATTTTCTCACGCTCTTCGTGTTTATCTTTTTCATGAACCTCCTGGGCCTGGTGCCCGCGGGCGCGAGCGCCACGGGCAACATCTCGGTCACGGCGACCCTGAGCATGACGACATTCCTGCTCATCCACGTCTCGGGGATGTGGCGCCATGGTCCGATCAAGCATTTCAAGAATCTCATCCCCCACGGCGTGCCGTGGTGGGTGGTCCCGCTGATTTTCGCCATCGAACTCATGGGCTACGTGACCAAGTGCCTGGCCCTGTGCATCCGCCTCTTCGCCAACATGACGGCGGGGCACCTGGTGATCCTGCTGTTTCTCGGGCTCATCCTGCTTTTCGGACAGTCTAATCCCGTGTCTGGGTTGGTGGTTGCGCCGATCTCGGTCGGCCTGGCTCTGGGGCTTTACGCCCTGGAGCTTCTGGTCGCCTTGATCCAGGCGTATGTGTTCACGATGCTCACCGCCATTTTCGTGGGCGGCGCGCTGCATCCTGCGCACTAGCCGGGCTGACGTATACGGATGACGGGAGGCGTCGCGCACGCGCGACGCAGGACTGCCGGACCGAGGAGGACGCATGACAGAGCAGTTCTATCTAGGCTTGGGGTATCTCGCCGCCGGCCTGGGTTCCGGGATGGTCGTGATGGGAGCCACGCAGTCCATCGCCAAGGTGGTCGCGGCCGCCGTCGAAGGCACCGCGCGCCAGCCGGAGGCCGATGAGAAGATCAAGGGCAACATGCAGCTCTTCATCTTCCTGATCGAAGGACTCGGGATCATCGGCCTAGGCGTGGCCTACGTCATCGCCTTGAACCTGGGCTTGAAGCCTATACCGGGGTAAGCCACCAGGGGGCCTGGGGGGGCGGTTGGCCCCCCCAGGTCCTCCCAAGGAGCCTGTTGTCATGGAAAAGCTGTTCGAGCCGCACTTCGGCCTCATGATTTGGACCGTCGTTACCTTTGCGTTGCTGTTGTTGGTCCTGGGCAAATTCGGCTGGAAGCCTTTGATCGCGGCTTTGGACGAGCGCGAGGCGCGCATGAAGGCCGAGTTCGAGGGGGCGCGCGAGGCGCGCGAGGGAGCCGAGAAGATCAAGGCCCAGCTCGACGCCGAGATGGCCGCCGTGGCGGCCAAGAGCCGGGAGCTTCTGGCGCAAGCGTCGCGGGAGAGCGACGAGCTTCGGGCCAAGCTCAAAGCCGAGGCTGAGAGCGACTCCCGCAAGATTCGGGATAAGACCCTCGCCGAGCTCCAGGAGGAGAAGTCGCGCCTGGTGCGCGAGCTGCGCCAGGAAGTCGCCGACCTCTCCGTCCGGGCCGCCGAGCGGCTCATGCGGCGCTCGGTGGATGAGGGCGTGCAGAAGAGCGTTTTGGAAACATTTTTTAAGGACATCGAGGACCGGAAGGCCGCATGAAGCCATCCGACCAGCTCTTGGCGGGACGCTACGGCCGGGCGCTTTTCGAAGCCGCGGCAGCCAAGGGCGAGGATGTCCGCATCGAGGCGCAGTTGGCCGCCGCGCTCAAGGCGTTGAGCGATCCCGCGGTGTCGGCGGCGCTGCGGTCTCCGCGCCTCTCGTCTTCGGACAAGAAGCGCCGGATCGCCGAGGCCTGCGCTTCCATTATCCCGGGAGGCGCAGGCGCCCGCCCGGATCCGCTCATGCTGCGGTTTTTCGGGCTTCTGGTCGACAAGAAGCGGCTCGAGCTCCTGCCCCTGATGACCGCCGCGTTTGGACGGCTCGCGGGGGAGAAGCGCCGGGAGGCACGGGCGCGCGTCCGGACGGCGCGCCCGCTTTCCGCCGCGGAGGCCGATACGCTCAAGCGGCGGCTCGAGGCGTTTTCGGGACGGCGGGTGGAGCTTGACGTCCGGGAGGACGCCGACCTCATCGGCGGGGCGGTGGTCCGTCTGGGGGATTGGGTCATCGACGGCAGCCTCAAGGGCCAGTTGGCCCGTTTGGGACAAGCGTTGGGAAGCGAGCGCGGGGGGTAGGGTATGGCGATTCGGCCTGAGGAAATCACGGGAGTCATCCGCAAGCAGCTCGAGGGCTTCGCGGGCGGGGCGGAGCTCCGGGAGGAGGGGACCGTCCTGCAGGTTGGAGACGGCATCGCCCGAGTTTGGGGCCTGGAGAACGCCATGGCCGGCGAGCTCTTGGAGCTTCCACACGGCGTCATGGGCATGGTGCTCAACCTCGAGCGCGAAAACGTCGGCTGCGTCCTCCTTGGCGAAGACAAGTTGATCAAGGAAGGCGATCCGGTGCGGCGCACCGGCCGCATCATGCAGGTTCCCGTCGGCGAGGCCACCGTCGGCCGCGTGGTCAACGCCATCGGCCAGCCCATCGACGGCAAGGGTCCGATCAAGACCGACCGCAGCCGGCCCATCGAGGTCGTGGCCCCGGGCGTGGTCGAGCGCGAGCCCGTCACGATCCCGCTTCAAACGGGCCTGAAGGCCATCGACTCCATGATCCCGATCGGCCGCGGCCAGCGCGAGCTCATCATCGGCGACCGCCAGACCGGAAAGACCGCGATCGCCATCGATGCCATCATCAACCAGAAGAACCAGCCGGATCGGCCCTTTTGCATCTACGTGGCCATCGGACAAAAGCAATCCACGGTCGCCAAGGTCGCGAAGATTCTTGAGGACGCCGGAGCCCTGGAATACACCACGATCGTCTCGGCGGGAGCGGCCGAGCCGGCCCCCATGCTCTATATCGCGCCCTACGCGGGCTGCGCCATGGGCGAGGATCTCTGCTGGCGCGGCAAGCATGTCCTGGTCATTTACGACGACCTCTCCAAGCACGCCCAGGCCTACCGCCAGCTCTCCCTGCTTCTGCGGCGACCGCCCGGGCGCGAGGCCTATCCCGGCGACGTTTTCTACCTGCATTCAAGGCTGCTGGAGCGCGCCTGCAAACTCAGCGCCAAAAACGGCGGGGGGTCCTTGACCGCCCTTCCCATCATCGAGACTCAGGCCGGCGACGTCTCGGCCTACATCCCGACCAACGTCATCTCGATCACCGACGGCCAGATCTATCTGGAGACCGGGCTGTTCTACTCGGGCGTCCGGCCGGCCGTCAACGTGGGGCTGTCCGTCTCGCGGGTCGGCGGCGCGGCCCAGACCAAGGCCATGAAGAAGGTCGCGGGAAGCCTGCGCCTGGATCTGGCCCAGTACAACGAACTGGCGGCTTTCGCGCAGTTCGGCTCCGACCTCGACAAGGCGAGCCAGCAGCAGCTCAACCGCGGCGAGCGCCTGGTCGAGATCCTCAAGCAGGACCAGTACCAGCCTCTCTCCATGGAGGATCAGGTCGTTGTGATCTACGCCGGCGTCAACGGCTATCTCGACGACCTGCCGGTGGCTCAGATGCGGCGCTTTGAGACCGAGTTGCGCGCTTCGATCCGCCGGCGCCATCCCGACGTCCTCAAGGATATCGCGGCCAAGCGCGAGCTCACCGACGAGCTGCGGGAGCGTCTCGGCAAGGTCGTCACGGTTTTTAAAGAAGAGTTCAAGGCCGCTGAGGCCGGAGGCAAGTCATGAAGAGTCTCGCGCTGATCGTGATGTTGGCCGTATCGGGGCCCCTGGGGGCGGCGGAGCCGCAAGCGGGAGGCGGGGGCTTGATGAACCTCAACTGCATGGAGGCCTTGAACGCCATCGAGCACTCCTGGCTGGCGGGGGTTTTCTCGTTCGTCTCCGAGAAAGACAGCACCGCGGCCTTCGCCGATATGCTGGCGCGCAACCGCAAGACCATGTCGCGCTATCTCGACAAGTTGGCGCGGGACATGCGGGTCGCGCAGGGGATCACGGTCTGGGACCACGGCGTGGTGATGCAGGTTCTGGGGCTCTACGCCTCCCCGCTGGCCGACACATTCCGGAAGCCCGCCGAGTCGGTGCAGCGCCGCCTCAAGAAATTCTCCATGGCGCCCACCCTGACGCTGGCCGAGATGACCTCCCGCCGGGGGGCGACTCGCTAATGCGCCTCCCAAGCTAATGCGCCTCCTAAGCTGATGCGGGCTCTGGTCACCGGCGCCGCGGGTTTTATCGGCTCCAATCTGGCGCTTGAGTTGGAGCGCCGGGGCGCGGCCGTCGTGGCCTTGGACGATTTTTCGGGGGGCCACTTCGAGAACCTGCGGGGGTTTTCCGGCGACGTCGTGGCGGCCGACGCCGGGGCGCCGCAGGACTGGGGGCCGCGGGTGGGCAAGGTCGACGCGGTCTTCCATGAGGCCGCGGTCACCGATACCACGGTCCTGGATCAGCGCCGGATGATGCGGGTCAACGTGGAAGCGTTCCGGGATCTTTTGGCGTGGGCGGCCCGGGCCGGCGCGCGGCGCGTGGTCTACGCCTCCTCGGCGGCGGTCTACGGCGACGGCCCCGTGCCGATGCGCGAGGATGCCGCGCCCAAGCCGCTCAATATTTACGGATTTTCAAAACGGGTCATGGAGCGCGTGGCGGCCGACTTCCAGCGCCGCCACCCCCGGCTGCGGGTCGTGGGATTGCGCTACTTCAATGTTTTCGGGCCGGGGGAGTCCTTCAAGGGCAAGGCGGCCAGCATGATCTGGCAGCTCGCCCAGCAGATCCTGGCCGGGCGAAATCCCAGAATCTTTGAGATGGGGGAGCAGTACCGCGACTTCATCTACGTCAAAGATGTTCTCGAGGCCAACCTACTCGCCGCCCAGAAGGCGGCGCCGGGGGTCTACAACGTCTGCGCCGGCCGCAAGGCCAACTTCAACGAGATCATCTCGTCGCTCAACGCGACGCTGGGGACCAGCCGCCCCCCGGAGTACTTCAAGAACCCGTATTCCTTCTATCAGAACGAGACTTTGGGGGATTCAAGCCTCGCCCGAAAGGCCTTCGCCTTTCGGGCGAAATTTTCCGTTCCCCAAGGCATCGAAGACTACCTGGGCGCCCTGCGGGCCCCGGTGGCGGCGGTTTAGATGCCCTCTCTTCGAGAAGTCAGGCGCAAGATAAAGGCCGTCGGGGCGCAGCAGCGCATCTTCAAGGCCATGAAGATGATCGCGGCGGCCCGGATGCGGCGCTCGCAGGCGGCCATCCTCTCGTCCCGCCCGTTCGCGGTCAAGATGGAGGAGATGGTGCGCCGGCTGGCGGCTCTCGAGGTCGCCGCCGACATCGCGGCGGGCCGGGAGGTCCAGATTCACGAGTTCTTCGACGACCGGTCCTCCGGGGGGGCCCCCGCCGTCCTGGTGCTGGTCACCGGCGACAAGGGGCTTTGCGGGGCCTTCAACACCAACCTGTCGCGGCGCGCCGTCGAATGGCTCAAGGAGCGGCGGGGGCAGAAGGTCTATGTTGCGGCCGTCGGGCGCAAGGGCCGCGATCTCCTGCGCCGCGTGCGGGACTTCGACATCGAAAGGATTTGCGAGCTGGGGGGCATTTTTCCACGGGTTACGTTTGCCCACGCGGAACTCCTCGGGAAAGCCGTCTTGGACGCGTATTCGGATAAGGGGGCCAGGGAAGTCACGGTCATTTACAATGAGTTCAAGTCGGTCGCGGCGCAGAGGGTCGTCAACGCAAGGCTATTGCCGATCCCGGCCGACATGACCGCGGCGGCCGACGCCGCCGCGGAGCTTCATTTCGAGCCCGGCCGCCAGGAGCTGTTGGCGGCCCTCCTGCCGCGCCACATCAAAGCCCAGCTCTACCGCATTCTCCTCGAAAGCCAGGCGGCCGAGTTGGCGGCGCGGATGAACGCGATGGACGCCGCCTCTAAGAACGCCCGCGAGCTTCGAGATTCCCTGAACCTCGATATGAACCGCAAGCGGCAGTCGATCATCACCGGGGAGATCGCCGAGCTTGTCGGCGGGGCCGAGGCCCTGGTCTCATGACCGAAGAAACCATGACCAAGGCCGGCGCGCTCCCCGGGCTGAAGATTTCCGTGAAGAAGATTTCCGCCAAGAGGGGTCCGATGAAAGAGAAGCGGCGTCATGAGAGGTTTCCGGTCGGCATCGAGATGGAGATCCGCGCCAACGGCCAGAGCCTCGGCCGCTGCCAGGGGGCCATCACCGACTTGTCCGTGGGGGGGATGGCATTCAAAACCAACGCGGCCCTCGATGAGGGGATGTCCATGTATCTCAAGATCAACATTCCCCTTGAGATTCGGGGCGAGGTCCGCCACCGCAAGGGATCGGTGACGGGCGGCCTGCATCGCTACGGGGTCCGGTTCCACAAGATCGGCTTCATCACCCCGGAGTCCAAGAGGCCGGAGAAGAGATTCGTTGCGGTCCAATTCCAGAAGCCGTCCCAATCCAATAAGTCAAAGGAAGGGACAGTCCCTTTCGGGACGTGAGGCGATGAAATGAACATTGGAAAAGTCATCCAGGTGATGGGCCCGGTCATCGACGTGGAGTTTCCCTCCGGGAAGCTCCCCGCCATTTACAACGCCCTGCAGATCAAGCTCCCCTCGGGAGGCAACGGCTCGGAGGCCGAGCGCCTCGTCAGCGAGGTGGCCTCCCATCTGGGCGACAACGCGGTCCGGGCCATTTCGATGGGCCCGACCGACGGTTTGACGCGGGGAACGCCGGTCGAGGACACCGGCGCGCCCATCACCGTCCCGGTCGGGAAGGCCTGTCTGGGCCGGTTGGTGGATGTCCTGGGCCAGCCCAAGGATCACCGCGGGCCCATCGAGACGAAATCCGTCCTTCCGATCCATCGGGGCCCGCCGCCCCTGGCGGACCAGGTCACCACCCCCCAAATCTTCGAGACCGGGATCAAGGTCGTCGATCTCCTGGAGCCCTACATGAAGGGCGGCAAGGTCGGGCTCTTCGGCGGCGCCGGCGTGGGAAAGACCGTCATCATCATGGAGCTCATCAACAACGTCGCCAAGCAGCACGGCGGCGTCTCGGTGTTCGGCGGCGTCGGGGAGCGCTCGCGCGAGGGAAACGACCTGTGGCTGGAGATGCAGCATGCGAAGCTCTCGGACGGCTCGACGGTCCTCTCGAAAACCTGCCTGGTGTACGGCCAGATGAACGAGCCGCCGGGCGCCCGCGCCCGCATCGGCCTCACCGCCTTGACGCAAGCGGAGCACTTCCGAGACGCCGAGGGCCAGGACGTTCTTCTTTTCGTTGATAATGTCTTCCGATATGTCTTGGCCGGTTGCGAGGTCTCGGCCCTGCTCGGACGCATGCCCTCGGCGGTCGGATATCAGCCGACGCTGACCACCGAGGTCGGCTACCTGCAGGAGCGCATCACCTCGACCAAGAAGGGTTCGATCACCTCGATCCAAGCCGTCTATGTTCCGGCCGACGACCTGACCGACCCCGGGGTGGCGACGACCTTCACCCACCTGGACGCGACCACGGTGCTCTCGAGGCAGATCGCCGAGCTCGGCATATATCCGGCGGTCGACCCGCTGGATTCGACCTCGCGCATACTCGATCCCCGCATCGTGGGCGAGGAGCATTACGCGGTGGCCCGGTCGGTGCAAAAGGTGCTCCAACGCTACCGCGATCTCCAGGACATCATCGCGATCCTCGGCATCGACGAGCTTTCCGATGAGGACAAGCTCCTCGTGCTGAGGGCCCGCAAAATTCAGAAGTTCCTCTCGCAGCCCTTCTTCGTGGCCCAGCAGTTCACGGGCCGGGAGGGGCGCTACGTGACGCTGAAGGACACCATCGCCGGCTTCAAGTGTCTCGTCGCGGGCGACTACGACCACCTCCCCGAGCAGGCTTTTTACATGGCCGGCGGCATCCAGGAGGCCGTCGAGAACGCCGAGAAACTCAAGGCGGCATGAGTACTTCGGGCAAAAGCCTGCAGTTCGAGATGATCTCGCCGGAGCGTCCCGTGCTCGCGGCTGCGGCCGAATTCGTGGTGCTCCCGGCCTTCAACGGCGAGATGGGCGTGCTTCCGGACCATGAACCGTTTTTGGTCCAACTGCGGGAGGGCGAGGTGCGCGTGACGGCGGGGGGGGAGGTTAAGTGCTACGCCGTCTCCGGCGGCTTCGCCGAGATCCAGCACAACAAGGTCTCCCTGTTCGTGGAGACCGCGGAGATGGCCGAGGCCATCGACGCCGAAGCCGCCCGGCAGGCCCTGGAGAAGGCCAAGGCCGAGGCCGCAAAGCCCGGCCTCGATCCCATGATGCTGGCCCAGGCCGAAGCGGCCATGCGCCGCGCCCAGTCGCGGCTGCGCATCTCCCAGCTGCGGCGCGGGCCGATCCCCGGCACGAGTAGGCCCGCCTCGGGATAGCGCAACGGTACGCGCGGCAGTTCGCTCCGGGCGGCCTCAGCGGCAGTTTTCGAAGCGGACCTTCGCCCGCATGCCGTAATGGTCCGAGGGATAGAGCGGCCCCTCCGGCACGGTCGCGAAGGGCTTGTTGAACACCACCGCCGCCTCCAGAGGCTCGATCCGGGCCGACTTCCCGCTTCTCAGCAGGACGTGGTCGATGCGCATGCCCGCGGGCAGGGGCCAGCCCGGCCCGCGCTGGGTGAGGAAGTTCTCGGGCGAGATCGTGTGGCCGGGCTCTCCGGGACGGACGGCCGCGAAGGCGTCGCTCAGGCCGAGACCCGAGACCAGCAGGGCGTAGTTGTGGTCGGCGGGCTTGTTGTTGAAGTCTCCCAGCGCCACGGCCGCGTCCTCCCCGCCGCGCGTCTCGGCCGCCAGCACCCGGCCGGTCTGGAGGATTTGCAGGCGCTGGGCCTCGAGCGCGTCGGTGTCCTCGTCGGAGGGCATCGACTGCAGGTGGGTCCCCACCAAAGTCAGGGGCGGACCTCCCGGCAGGGGGTCGAGGGTGAGCGCGAGCATGCCGCGGAAGGCGACCAGCTCGTACTGGGCGCGGTCCTCGAACTGCACGAACTGAACCCGCCGCACCGGCAGGCCGCGCCGAACCGCCACCATCACGCCGCTGGAGGCCAGGAAGGGAAAGATCTTGCCGGGCCGGTAGGAGTCATAGCCCGCGGCGTCGAGAGCCTCGATCAGCACGGCCGCGTGCGCGGGAAGCATCACCTCCTGTAGGGCCAGGACATCGAGGCGCTCTTGAAGCGCGAACTCGGGCAGCCGGACCTTGAGCTCCTCCAGGCGCCGGTCCACATAGGGGATGATGTCCCCGGCCAATGCCACGCGCTGAAGCGCCACGTTGTAGGTCAGGAGATTGAGCACGACCGAGTGCCGGCCCGAGCAGGAGGGCGCGGCGGAGGCTCTCGCCCCGAGGGCCGCGAGCGTGAGGACAAGCAGGCCGGTCACGGTCACGAGAACAAGGTGAGCGTGAGGCCGATGAGCCAGCCCACCGCCCCGCCGAGGATGAGGCCGCCCGCCCCCAAGCCTAGGCCCACGGCCGCCGCCGCGCCGGCCGCCAGGCCGACGGCGGGCTTGGGGACCTTCTGACCCAGGAAGGCCCCGGCGGTGTAGCCGGCCAGGACACCGGCGACGGCGCCCAGAAACCCCAGCGCCAGGAATCCCGCCACGGCGCCCAGCAAGCCGCCGACGCGGGCCACGGCGCGCACGCGCTTGGGAGTCACGTACTCGATGGGCGGACGCTTCGGGCCGGGCGGCGCGGGGTCAAGGGTGGCGATGCCCCGCGTCATGCCGACCCGCGCGACACGGGTGACGGCCCGGGTCCTTGCCGCCGGACCTGCGGCAACGCCTTCACCGAAGGCGTGTCCGGCCCAGGCCTTGAGGGCCTCGGGCGAGCGATAGGCCAACGCTCCCGACGCGGCCGCCAGGCTCTCCCAGGCGGGTCCCTGCGGAATATCGAGCCCGGCGGTCAAGGCCGGCGGGGACAGCGATACAGCGGCGGCGAGGGCGAATCGTCTCATGAGGCCTCCTCAACGGTCACGGGATCTCGATGATCCTCAGGGCGTTGTCGATGATCTGAAATCCGGCGCGGCGGCCGTCCGGGAGCGTCACCATCCGGAACGCGGAGAAACGTCCGATGGGAATCTCCTCCTCGGAGACTCGCACCGTTTGGGGCGCTCCGCGCGGGGGCCGGGTCACGAGCACGAAACTGCGGCGCCCGGGATCGAGGTTTCCGGAGCCGTCATCCTTGAGATCGGTTTGGTGCAGGGCCGCGTAGGTCCGCCCGAAGAGGACCACGCTCGCGCCTGAGCGGGACTCGGCCTCAAGCACGGCCGAGAGGCCCGCGCGCTGCTGGCTGATCCGGCCCCCTTGCGCGGCCTCGAGCACCAGCTCCCGGCGGCGGATGTCCACGAACAGGACGCACGTTGCCGACCCGACCTCAAAGCGACCGCGCCAGCGGATCAGCTTGAAGAGCTCGCTCATGTCCAGGGAGTCCGCAAGGTAGAGGAAGCGCGGCTGGGGGGCGCTGGAGACATAGACGGCGATGAAGTACCTGTGGGCGCGGTCTAAGGTCGCGCTGACAAACACCGGCGCGGAGCTCGCCTCAAAGCGTACCCCCGCGGTCCAATGCCGGTCCAGCCAGCCCGCCAGCGGGATCTCATGGATGATCAGCGCCCCCGCGGCCCGGCCCGGACCGGGGGCGGGCACCGCGGGCTGAGGCGTCTGCGCAACGGCCCAGCCGGCCGATGCCGGCGGCCAAGACTGGGATTGGCCGCGAGACTCGCCGGGCGCGGCCATCAGCAGGCTCGCGGCCAAGGCCGCCGCGGCGGCGCGGCGCGTTGAACCGGTGGTCGTCATCATAGCGCGGCGGCGGGATTGCGCCATAGAGACATTATCGCGGCTGCCGCGCCGGGCGTTCAGGGGCCTGCCCTCAAGCCATCACGCGTCGTCACGCGGCCGGGAGCCCCCTGGCGCGGGACCGTCGGAAGCGGGCGGGGCGGCCCCCCGTCACCGGCGGTCACGCGGTGGGGGCCGGGGCGCCGCGGCGCTTGCGCCGGGACGCTCCGTTGAGCTAAATTGCTGAGAGAGGTGGGGCCATGGAGCATTCCCGGGGGTTCTTAAAGCTCGTCGCCGACGCCAAGAGGATTGTCCGCGAGACCACGGTCGCGGAGATCCGGCGGCGCCAGGCCGCCGGCGAGACGTTCCACTTCATCGACGTGCGCGAAGACTGCGAGTGGGAGAAGGGCCGCTTGCCCCGGTCCGTGCACATGGGCCGCGGCGTCCTGGAACGCGACATCGAGAAAACGATCCCCGATAGGGGGGCCGAGATCGTCCTCTATTGCGGCGGGGGCTTCCGCTCGGCTTTGGCCGCCCAAAGCCTTCAGTTAATGGGCTACAACAACGTGGTCTCCATGGACGGGGGCTTTGGCGGCTGGGTCGAAGCCGGCGGACCGGTGGAGAAATGAGGGCCCTCCTCGTCTTGGTTTTGACGGTGCTCGCGGCCGACCGCGTCCAGCCCCAACCGGAGCTCATCGCCTCCCCGACGCCGCAGTCGTGGCTCAAAACCTACTCGGTCTCGCCCGTGCGCGAAATTTGGAACGTCGAGCTTGCCGTTAAGGATTTGCGCGGGCAGATGCGCAAGGTCGTCGAGGCGTTCGAGAAAAACGGCGGGAGCCTGACGAGCCCGCTGGGGACATTCCCCTTCAGCGAGACCGAGATGACCCAGCAGTTGCGGGTGCGCATACCCCATAAGGGCGCCGGCGCGGCGGTCAAGAAGCTGCGCTCCATGGGCGACATGTTCGAGCCCGTCGTGCGGCCCCAGATCGATCCCGTGCCGCTCGCCGAGGTCAAGGAGAAGATCCGGCGGCTCGAGGCGGAGCGCGCCCGTCGCGCGTCCGAGCTGGCCGAGATGCCGGTGGCCAATGCCATGATGGGGGAGCTCCTGGCGCATCTCAAGTCCGTCGAGGCCGCGCGGGAGAAGTCCGAGCCCGAGGTGCTCATTAACCTCACCGTGAGGCAGCGCCCCGGAAAGGGGCGCGGTTCCTGAGTCCCGCGGGCTTGGCCATCGTGGTCCTGCTGGGGTTCCTGGTCCCCACCGCCGCCCTGACCCGGCTCGATCGTCCCCCGCGCGGGCGCGGCAATCCTCGGGCGGATGAGGGCCTTGCAGCCTAGCGAAACCGACTCATTGATATATACGAACGACCCCCAAAAAAAATGGCGGCATGTGGTAAAATACTGTTCTCAGGGAGATTGAAGACATGCCGATTCTTGAAGTGATATCGAAACAACCAGCCTTCCCATTCAACCTGCGAGCGAAGGCGAACGGGAACGGAGCGGCGTTCAAAGACCCGGCTTTCATGGAGAACCGGACTGCGCCGGTTCATCGGTGGGTGCCGTGGATTGCTGGGTTCTCAGGGGCTTTCGTGGACTCGGTACTAGCTACCTATCTAGATCGCCGAAAGCCCGCCACCGTTCTTGACCCGTTTTCAGGTGTTGGGACCACGCTGATTCAATCCGCGCTGCGTGGCTACGATGTCGTTGGATTCGAGATTAACCCGTATGCGGCGCTGGCGGCGGAGGGAAAACTGAAGGCGCTCCGCGTGAGCACAAATATTCTCGACTGTGCCATAGAGGCGATGCGGTTGGATTCTCGATCATGGTGCAATGGTCGGGTTGCTGGACATGGTGCGCCAGAAGCGTTCCAGTCTCGCATCCCATTCTACAGCCGCAAGGTTGAAAAGCAGGTGCTCCACGCGCTCGCGTTCATATCAAAGATCGAGGATGACCGGGTGCGGGACCTCTTTAGGATGGCCTTTGGTTCGGTGATGGTGTCATTCTCGAACTACACCTATGAGCCGTCGCTGGGGTCGCGCCCGGGCGCCGGGAAACCGCTTATCGACGATGCAGACGTAGCCGCCACCCTGGTAGGGAAGCTGCGACACATGAGAGCTGATATCGAGTGGCTACGGGCTGAAGCAGTCGGGACCAAGCCGGGAAGCGGGCACGTCTACAACGAGGACTTCTTCACAGGAGAAAAGCGCCTAGAGAGTGGATCGATTAACCTGATGGTCACTTCGCCGCCCTATCTCAACAACTACCACTACGCACGGAACACGCGGCCGCAGCTCTATTGGCTTGGCCTTATCTCATCGCCGGCGGAGCAGAGACCGCTGGAGGAGAATAATTTCGGGACCTTTTGGCAGATCGCCAGGGAGAAGAAGCACGTTGCGGTTGTCTTCGAGCACCGTGGCCTAGAGCGGACCATCGCCGGGCTTCGGAAGATTGGCCCGGAAAAAGGGCAATACGGCGGGCAAGGCTGGGCGAACTACGCGGCCGCCTACTTCAACGATTGCGACCGGTTTCTTGGAGCACTGAAACGGGTTCTTGCTCGCGGGGGAACAGGGGTGATCGTCGTCGGAAATTCGATCCTTCAGGGAGTGAACATTCCGGTTCAGGGTATCCTCGGAGATATCGCGAAGATGCGCGGATTGTCTGTCGAAGGAATCTACTGCCTGCGCGATAAGCGCGTGGGCAATTCAATCACGGCGTCCCGGATCGGGACAAGCAAGGCGACGTTAGATGAATCAGCCGTCGTTGTTCGGAAGCGGTAGATGACGCCGCCGGAGAAGCCCCTTGGCGAAGAGGTTTTTAACCCGCTTGACAAGACGAACCTAGCGGAGAGTGTCGTGGAGCGGCCGAACGTGAAGTCCGCGGGCGACATCGGAAAGGAAGTTGTCGCCTACCTCGAGAAGGACCCAGTGCCGCAAAAGTAGCACTTTCACGACACCCGACCTTTGGCGACACTCTATGGCTATTGGGTTGGGAGGAGGAAGCCATCCTCCGAAACTGGCTCCAGGCAGATATTGGCCTCGCCGTCCTGGGTGATGTCGTACTCCTTACCGCATGCGACGCAAGTTACGCGGCTTTCCTCGTTATAGTCCCAGCCCTCGGACTGCTCGGCTTCCGTGTCGTCGTACTGCGGGCCGTCCCTGGTTATCTCGCAGGGAACGCCCATCAGCACCAACGTCATCTTCCGTGCCTTGAACGCGGCACCTCCGCACGCACACCGCAGGCGTATCATGCCACCTCCTGTTCTATCATCACGGGTCCCCCTACATAAATTGGGCCTAGCCGGAGTCGGCCCGCCTATATATACGACCGGCCCCCCTAAAAAGTTCCCGCTATTTTTCCGAACGAAACAATTCGCTTGACATCGCGCGGGGCGGCGTCGGGCCTTTAGAACTCCGCAGCATACTCGTGGCCGAGGACGACCCGTCCGTCAGGCGCTGCGGGAGGATTTGCGCCTCCGCGGCGTTCCCTTCCAGTTCCAAATCATCGACGATGGCGCGGTGGTCGCGGAACTCTACTCGCGGATGGAACGTCGGGTCTCCCCATTCCCGACCGCGTAGACCTGTTTGGAGACGCCGGCGTCACCACGGGAGACGCGCGCGGGGTTGACTTTGGGCGGGGCCGGGGCTATATATGGGGTAGGCCGTTGAATCCGCGCCCGCAGGGTCTAAAGGAGACGCTACGCCGAGCAGACCTCCCCTGCGGCGTCGGCGCGTTTCGCCGACGCCGGTCGTCCTGGCCGCCTGCCTCGCCTTCCTCGCGCCCGGCGCGCGCGCCGAGACCGGCTCCTCCGCCCTCTCCCGCGACGCTCAGGGCCGTTTCTGGGTCGTCGCCCACGACCGCCCCGCCGGCGGGGAGTCGGCGACCGGCTTCCGCATTGAGAAATACGACGCCGTCGGCGTCTTCCTTTCCTCGACGCCCTTGGACGGGGCGGTCGGGGACGGCAGATACGGCATCGCCTTTGACGGCGACGGCAATGCTTGGGTGTGCGGCACGACCGCCGCGGGAGGTCCGCCCGACCTGGCGGTCTGGCGGGTCGCCGCCTCCGGCGACCATTTCCTGAGCTCGACGACCTACGCCAACCCCCTCGGCGGCGCGGCTTTCAGCGGAGGGATCGCGGTGGACTCCTCCAGCCGGGTCTGGGTCGCCGGCGCCGAGCAGACGAGCGCGGGGGAGAGCTTCAAGCTGATGCTGTGGCGCTTGGGCCTCGACGCGGTGCTGGAGCCGGGCTTTCCCAAGACGTACCAACGCGGCACGCTGGACGCGGGCCTCTCCGCCGCCCTGGCCCCGGAGGGCGGGCTGTGGTCGGCCGGGGTAAGCCGCAACCCGTCCACCGCCAGGCTCGACCTCGGGGTTTGGAAGTTCGATTCCGCAGGAAGCCTTCTGCCGGGCTTTCCGGTGTTCCGGCCCGACGCCTTCTTCTCCCTTCAGGAGCTCGGCGCGGGCCTGGCGGTCAGTTCCTCCGGCGTCGCTTGGGTCGCCGCGCCCCAGGCATCCCCGTCTTGCGCGCGGACGGATTACGCCCTGCTGAGCTTCGACCCCTCCGGGGCGGCGCTGTCGATGAGCCACTGGCATCCCGCGGCCTTGGACGGAGCGAACGGCCGGGCCGTCGCGCTTGACGGGCGGGGAAACATCTGGTCCGCCGGGGTCGCGGGGGTCGACTCCGCGATTTGGAAGCACGCGCCCGACGGCAGCCTGTTCGCGGGCTATCCTCAGGTAGGGGCCGCGTTCGCGGAGAGCGGCCTGGCCGTGGACGCCCTGGACCGGGTCTGGGTGGCGGTGGGCTCCGCGCCGCAATTGTTCTCCGGGGCGGGGACGGCGGCGGGGGAGGCTTCCCTAAGCCCTTGCGCCCTCGCCGCGAGCACCGGCTCCATCGCGGGTTCGATCACGTCGTCCTTTTCCCCCGGGGCGGCCTTCACCATCGCCGTATCGACCGATTTCTTCGGCCCGGAGCGGGCTCCCTTGCTCACGTTCACCTCCACCGGAGGGGCCTCCTCGCCGTTCACTTTGAGCCTCGCGGCCCCCGCCGCCTACATGCTCGCGGCCTTCGAGGGAACGAATCCGGAACTTATCTCGATTTCGACGCGCGTCGGGTCCTACAACAGCTTCGCGGGAATTCCGCTGGCGGTCGGGCAGTCCGTTTCAGGCGTCGACTTCGGCATCTTCCTGGACACCCAGGCGCCCACCGGCGCAATCACCTCCCCGGTCTCCGGCACGACCATAACGTCCCTGGATTTAATCTCGGGCACCGCGGCGGACAACGGGGGGGCCGACGGCGAGCCCGCGCTGGCGGCCGAGGACCTGGACTTCGGCCTCTGGTGGGACTCGTTCCAGCGGCAATGGATAGCGACGGCCGACGTCCCGCTGTTTAGGCCCTCGCAAGCCCGCGGGCAGGGGACTCCCGCCGCCTTCGCCTGGTCGGCGGACGTTCGCAACAGCGCGGCCCCGGACTCCGGCGCTTTCGGGGGCTTGGCGGGCTACCTCGTCAACGGCCACCGCTACCGCCTCTACCTGCGCGTCAGGGACTTGGTGGGCAATATCGGGGAACCGTTCCCGACCTCCGAGTTCCTTTGGAACGGCCCGGACGGAGCGGTCACGCCCCCGGCGCCGGGATTCGTCTCGGGGTCGGTCCTGGGGATATCCTCCATCGCATGGACCTGGGGCCAGGTTCCGGGTGTCTCCGGCTACAAGGTCTACGAGTCGGGCTTCCAGGTGGTTCCGACGGCGCTGGTCTCGACGACCTCCTACGCGAGCGTCGGCCTCAAAATCAATTCGGGCCATATCCTCTGCGTGAGCGCCTTCAACGCCTACGGGGAAGGCCCGCGGCGCTGCTCCATCGAAGCATTCACCCTCGCCGCGGTTGCCGGACGGCCGGTGGCGGTCAGCGTGGGCTTCGACCGTATCACCTGGAGCTGGGATTCAGGGGGTAATCCGGAATCCGGCACCGGGTACTCGCTGATCCTCTCGACCGACGGTTTTCTGATTCACGTCACGACGCCGGTAGTTGCACTGTCCACCACGGCTCGGATCGAAGGCCTGGCCCCGGCAACGGTCTATGAGGCGCGGGTGCGGGCTCTCAACGGCAACCATGTTCCCTCGGCCTACTCGGAGTCGGGCTCGACAAGGACCTTGCCGGCGCCTCCGGATCCGCCCGTCAACCTGACCGCGGTCTTCAGCCGCCAGGACAAGTCCGTGGAGCTGTCGTGGCAGCCGGCGTCCAACGGGACCCCGGCGGTGAGCTTCAAAATCTACCGCGCCGCCGGGCCGGGAGCTTCCTTCAACTTCCTGGCGTCCACCACGTCCGTCGCCTTCCTCGACCGGGTAGCATTCTCGGCGACTTTCTACTATCAGGTGAGCGGCGTGGACGCCTTCGGAACCGAGGGCGCGCCCGCGGCCGCGGTCGCGGCGTTGGTCGACATCCTCGCGCCGGATCCCATCTCGGACCTGAGGGTTGCCGCGGTCCGTCCGGCCCTTGGGGAGGTCGATCTCTCGTGGACCGCGCCGCCGGATGATTTCTCCGGGGCGGCGCGCTACCTTCTGTACGTCGCCAGCGGCTCCCTGCGAACGGATATCGCCTCCCACACCGTCTCGATCTCCCTGAGCCCGGGCGCGACGGTTTCCTTCACGGTCAACGTAACGACGACCGACGTGTGGTTCTTCGCGGTCCAAGCCGAGGATGGTTTCGGCAACCGCTCCGGGATATCGAACACGGCCGTGCTGGACCTGGCGCCCCCGAGGGTCGTCTCGCTTGACCTCGCGGAGGGCCAGGTCCTCTCCAGGCCGCGCCGGATCAATGCCCAAGCAACGGACAATGTCCAGGTGACCCAACTCGTCATCTTCATAGACGGCGTGGCCGTGAGCGCCACCCCTTCCGGCTTCAGCTCTTTTTTCTGGGACACGCGCGACTATCCCGACGGTGACCATGTCGTGTTGGTCCGGGCTACCGACGCAGCCGGCAACGAGACCGTGCTTTCGCGCGCCGTGATTCTGAGCTATGCCCCGCCCTCGGCGCCCGTCATCCTTGCCCCCTTCGACGGCTTCACGACCCGGGTCGCCACGGTAAACGTCTCCGGCTCCGCCGTGAACGGGACCACGATCGCCTTCATGGTCGACGGCCTGGACCTGGCCACGGCCGCGGTGGCCGACGGCGCCTGGGAGATATCTCCCGCGACCCTGCCCTACGAGGGGGACTTAGTCCTTACGGCCGCGGCCTTCGAGAGCCGGGGCTTCAGCCCGCCCTCGCGGGCCGTGAGCGTGACCTTCGCGGCCACGGCCCCGTCTTCGCCTGCCCTCCCCTCGGCCTCGGGGACCCCGGGAGGCGGCGCCCGCGTGGAGTGGTCCGCCCCCTTCACGGGCAAGACCCCGAGCTTCTACCGGGTCTACCGCTCCACGACCGACACGGACCTCACGGCCGGAACGCCCGCCCCGCCGGCCTTGCGCGCGGCCGACCAATTCGCCGCTCTCTTCTTCGAGGAGCTTCCGGCCGCCGACGGCCTCTACTTCTACGCCGTGACCGCCGCGGACCGCGTCTTGAACGAGAGCGCCCTCTCCGACGTGGTCTACGTCCTGACCGACGGCGTGCCGCCGGCGGCGGCCGTGCGATTCTCGACCCCCCAGCCCGTCGGTCCCGGGATATACCAGCCGGAGTTCACGATTACCGAGCCTCTGTCCGAGCCGCCCGTCTTCACATTCACGCCCCCGCTCGGCGGGCCGCTGGCCCTCAACCTGACCCCGATCACCGCGACCCTGTGGCGCTCGACCTTGGCCGTGACCGCGGGCATGGGGCAGGGCGCGGGGTTGTTCTCCTTCGAGGGCGCGGACCTCTCCGGCAACGTGGGGCGGTCCGTCAGCTCGGGGACCTTGCTGGTGGACACCGTGGGCCCACGGGGGACGGCGACCCTTTCCAAGGCCTCGCCGCTGTCCTTGGGCCCCCTGACTTTCAGCCTGGCCCTGGACGAGCCGGCCCTCTCCACCCCGACCCTGAGCTTCCTCTCCCAGGGGAGCACGATTCAGGTTCCGCTTTCCTCCACCGCGCCCTTCGACTCCCGCGCCTGGGCCGGCACCGTGGAGATTGACCGGCTGACCGGGGAGGGTTTGGCCCGCCTCGCCTTCAGCGCCGAGGACCGCTTGGGCAACCTCGGGACTTCCCTCCTCGGCGGGACGACGGTCTTCGTCATCGACACCATCGCGCCCGACCCGCCCGCGGCGGTGCGTGCCAACCCCTTGCCCGCCGCCCAAGTGTCGGTCACGTGGAGCGGGCCCTTGGGTGAGCGGCCGGCCTTCTACCGGGTCTATCGCGACGTGCTGTTGGTCGCCGACGGGGTCCCTCCGGCCCCGGACGGCAGCGGCGCCTTCCTCGACCAGGCCACGGAGGGCGAGCACCAATACCGGGTCAGCTCCGTGGACCGAGCCGGCAACGAGTCCCTGGCCACCGATCCCATCGTCTTTGCGCGCGCCACACCGCCGCCCCCCCCGATCAACGTCGCCGCCGTCATCACCGCCTTCGGCAACATCCAAGTCGACTGGCAGGCCGCCAGCACCGACACCGCGAGCTTCCGGCTCTACCGCGCCACCTTCCCGGTCGCGAGCGTCTCGGGCAGCGCCTTCATCAGCGTCGTCCCGCCCTTCACGGACGCGCCCGCGGTCAACGGGACCTTCCACTACGCGGTCACGGCCCTGGATACGGCGGGCAACGAGAGCGCGCCCGCCGCGGCCGCTCCCGTGGTCTGGGACCGCTCGCCGCCGGTCATCACGATCGCCGGTGTGTCCAACGGCACGTTCTTCAAGGCGGATGTGTTCCCGGCCTTCTCCGCCTCCGACCCCAACCTGGACGCGGCCTCGGTCCGGGGAAGACTCGACGGGGCGTCCT
>CAYJXJ010000023.1:0-37520 GCA_964374095.1 uncultured Elusimicrobia bacterium | reverse complement strand
CGCCGGTTGACGCGGAGACCTCTAATGAGTGCGTCCGGACGCAGTGGCCCACGGCCGAGGCGAGCCCGCGCCGGTTCCGATGGCGGCCGGCCGCTCACCCTGTCGGGACCCTACAAATGTTCAGCGCACCCCGCCGCCCCCCCTTCCCCTTTCCTTAAATATAATCTGATATAATCGAATTGCCGTCGTCGTTAAACCCAATTTCAGGAGGCCTCATGCCCGCGACCGCCACGAAGCCCAGCGCCAACCTCAAGTCCCATTTCGTCAACCTGACCTCAGGCAAGCTCATGGGCCTGCGCCAGATCACCGATGGGGCCGACAAGTTCCGGGTCCTCGCCCTCGACCAATCCAACTCCTTTAAGAAGGCCCTGCGCGCCATGCACGAGAAGGCCGGAAAACCCGCCGAGCCGAGCTACGAGGAAATCCGCGACACCAAGCTCGAAATGGTGCGCGACCTCGGGGCGCATTCCAGCGCGGTCCTGCTCGACGTGAACTTCGGCGCCCGGCAGTCGGTCGCCTCATTCTCCCTGCCCAAAAACGTCGGCCTCATCGTGCGCTCCGAGGCCTCCCGCGACGCGGGCCTGCCCTCCGAGTACGAGGCGGGCTGGTCGGTCGAAAAGATCAAGCGCATGGGCGCTTCGGCCGTCAAGCTCCTGGTCTACTTGGACGTCGAGGACAAGGCCAACGTGAAGGCCCAGATCGCCTTCGTCGAGCGGCTTTCCAAGGAGTGCCGCGAGCACGACATTTTGCTGATGACCGAGGAACTTTCCTTCCCCCGCAAGGGAGAGGACAAGAGCTCGCCTTCGTATAAGGCGAGAAAGGTCAAGAATATCATCGAGGCGACCAAACTCATCGGGCCGGCCACCGACATCCTGAAGCTCGAATTCCCGGCCAACATGAAGGATGACAGCCCCGCGCAGATGGAGGATAATCTTGCGGCCTTGAACGAGGCCGCGGGGCGCCCCTGGGTGCTCCTCTCGGCCGGCGAGAAGTTCGATCTCTTCAGCAAGCAGGTCGAGATGGCCATGAAGGCCGGGGCCTCCGGCTACATGGCCGGACGCGCGATCTTCAACGAGTACTTCGACGAGCCGACCGCCGCGGCCCGCTCCCAATTCCTGAAGAAAACCGGGGTCGAGCGCATGCAGATTCTCAACAAGCTCGTCGACGCCCACGCGACCGCCTGGAACAAGCGCTACGGGATCGGCGCCGCCGACCTCGGGGCCGCGGTGCGGCCCGACTGGTACCTGGACAAGGGCCACGGCGGCGGCCGGACCGCGGGCGGGCCGCAGGGCAAGGGCGAATACTAACCTAGGGGCGAAGGAGAGAGGTTCATGGCCAAGCGCGCGGGATTGCTCACCGGGGGCGGGGACTGTCCGGGCTTGAACCCCGCCATACGCGGCGCGGTGCTCAAGCTGACGTCTTTGGGCTATGAGTGCGTCGGCATCGAGGACGGCTGGAAGGGCATGATCGAGGCGCGCTCCATGCCTCTGACGCGGGAGAACGTCGAGGGCATCGTGGGGCAGGGCGGCACCATCCTCGGCACCTCCCGCACCAACCCCTACAAGAAGGAGGGCGGCACCAAGGCCGTCCAGGAAACCTTCCGCAAGCTCTCCCTCGACGCCCTGATCGCCATGGGCGGCGAGGATACCCTCGGCGTCGCCTGCAAGCTCCACAAGGACTTCAAGTCGCCGGTCGTGGGCGTTCCCAAGACCATGGACAACGACCTCTCGGCGACCGATTACACCTTCGGCTTCGATACGGCCGTGACCGTGGCGGTCGACGCCGCCCAACGGCTGGTCGACACCGGGCGCAGCCACCGGCGGGTGATGATCCTCGAGGTGATGGGGCGGCACGCGGGCTGGGTGGCGCTGTTTACCGGAATCGCGGCCGGAGCCGATTACGTGGCCATCCCCGAGCGGCCGGTCGACGTCGCCGACCTGACCCGGCGCGTCAAGGACGCCTACGCGCGCAAGAAGGTGGCGCTGATCGTGGCCTCGGAGGCCGTCGAACTCACCGGCGGCCCCAAGGAAGAGAAGCTCGACGAGTTCGGCCACATGATCTTGAAGGAGCGCGGCGTGGCGGAGAGGCTTTCCGAGATCGTCCAGAAGTCGACCGGCATCGAAACGCGTTCAGCCGTCATCGGCCACATCCAGCGCGGCGGGCCGCCGACCCTCTTTGACCGCATACTCGGCACCCGCGCGGGCGTGCTCGCCGCCGAGCTCGTGCACCAAAAGCGCTTTGGGCTCATGGCCGCCCTGCGCGGAAACGCCATGGAAGGCGTCTCGCTCGAAGAGGCGACCGCCAAGCTCAAGACCGTCACCCCCGAGTGGATCGATTTGGCGGATACCCTTTGCGGCGCCCCGGCCCTCTCCGGCGCGAAGGCGTGACCATGAACGACGCCCCCAAATTCCAGCGGCGCACCGTCCTGATCAAGCGGTCCCTCCAGATCAAGTACGTCGGGATGGTGTTTTTGAGCGTCCTCATCGCCTCCTTGATCGTGGGCGCCGATGTCTACTACTCCATGGCGCGCGTGGTCCTGGCCGAAAACCCGTCTTTGTCCCAGACCATACTCCAATTCAACACCATCATCGTGGTCAAGATCGCCCTCTACCTGGGGCTGATGCTCCTCATCTCGCTCTACGTCTCCCACCGCTTCGCGGGGCCGATCTATCGCTTCGAGAAATCGGCCCAGCAGGTCGCGTCGGGCGACCTCACGCACCGGGTGGCCCTGCGGACGGGCGATGAGCTCATGGAGCTTCAAGAGGAGTTCAACGGGATGCTCGCCAACCTCCAAGCCGCGGTCAAGAAGGACCGCGCCCTGGTGGAGCGGCTGACCGAGAGGTTCGACGCCGCCCTCGCCAAGTCCGGCGCCGACGGCGGGCTTCGCGACGAGCTCAAGTCCCTCCGCCTTGAGCTCGCCTCCCTGACCCAGGCCTTCAAGGTTTGATGTCTCCGGCTTGGGTCTCGGCCCTGCTCCTGGGGGCCTGGGCGCGCGCCGCGTCCCCCGCCCCCGGGGCCTTGGAGCGGGTCTTTAGGCTCGAGGAGGCCGTGGCCCTGGCCTCGAAGGAGGACTCCCGGCTCCAGAGCGCCGAGCAGGACACCATCATCGCCGAGCAGCGGGTCAAGGAGGCCTGGTTTCAGTTCCTCCCGGAGTTCGGCCTGCAGGCGAGCGCGGCCAAATTCGACGCCCGCTCCCCCTTCTCTCCCGGAGAATCCCGCAACCTACTGTTGTTCCCGGGCTCGCCCGAGAACATCTATACGGGACGCGGGTACATGTACATGCCGGTCTACGAGGGCCGCCGGCATGTCAACACGCTCCATCTCGCGCAAGCCGCCCTTCAGCAGGCCCGGGCTAATTTCAAATCCGTCAAGAGCGAGGTGGCCTTGGCCGCCAAGGAGGCCTTTCACCGCCTGATACTGGCCCAGGAGAAGCTTGCGATCGCATCCCAGAGCGAGGCGACGATCGGACGCTTTGCAGCCGACGCCGCCCTAGGCCCCTTGGACCGCCTTGAAAGCGAAGCCCTCCTCGAGGAAGCCCGGGCCGCGGCGGCCTCGGCCCGGCACGAACTCGAGCTTTCCCGTCTCAAGTTCTTGAAAATCCTCAATACCGAGCTCGACACCCCCTTCCGCGTCGAAGGGACTCTCGAGACCCGGGCGGTCGAGATCGACGCCAACCAGGCCGCCCTTTGGGCCATCGAACTGCGGCCCGAGCTCCAATCCGAGGTCTCCAAGGCCGAAATGGACGAGATTTCGGTCAACCTGGCCATCGGCCGCCGCCATCCGATACTGTTTCTCTCCGGCGACTACGAGCTCACCGGTCATAACTTTCCCCTGCGGCAGAATAATTGGGACGCCATGATCGGCGTGAAGGTCCCGTTTTCCTACGATTTCCTCACCCAGGTCCGCCAGAAGCGGGCCGAGCGGCGCCAAGGCCAACTGCGGCGATCCGAGTTGGAGGACCGCGTGCGGCTGGAAGTCCGCCAAGCCCACGAGATCCTGCGCTTTTGGCAGAAAGAATGGCGGGTCCGCGAATCCCATCACAAGCGGCTCCGGGAGCTTTTCGATCAGGCCGCGACCGCCGCAATCCCCGCGCTGGCCCGAATGCGCGCGACGGTACGGATGGCGCACGCCAATGCCTCCCACCTCGGGTCGCTCACCGAACATCTCATCGCCGTGGCGCGGCTGGAGTGGGCGGTCGGACGGGACCTGCTCCGGTGAGAGGGCGGGCCCTTGCCGCGGCCCTCGCCGCGGCCTGGCTGGCTCCCCACGCCCAAGCCCTCCCGGCGCTGACCTCCGTCGACGCCCTGCTCAGGGACCACCTCTGGCACGAACTGCGCGCCCTGCCGGCCTCCGCGCGGCCCACCGTCGGGCTGGTGCTCTCGGCCGGCTCGATGCGAGCCTTGGCGCACGTGGGCGTCATTTCGGTGCTCGATGACGCCGGCTTTCCCGTCGACGTCGTGGCGGGAACCTCGATGGGAGCCCTGGTCGCGGGCGCCTACGCCGATGGCTGGACCTCGCGGCGCATGCGCGACTACGCCCTGAACCTGAGCCTCAAGACCGGGAGCAACTACACCAGCTACCGGCTGCTGAGACTGGCGCTCTTCGACAGCCCGCTTTCCTCTCAAAAAACCGAAGACTTCATCAGGGCCAACTTCAAGGCCAAGCGGTTTCACGAGCTCAAGCGCCCTTTCGCCTGCGTCTCCATGGACCTTCATTCCGGAGAGGCCATCATCTTCCGGCACGGCGACCTCGCCGCGGCGATCCGCGCCAGCATGAACCTGCCCGGCATTTTTTCCCCGGTCGAATACCGGCACCGCTATCTCGTCGACGGCGGCGTGGTGGACTATATCCCCATCGACGCGGCGCGCCTCCTGGGCGCCCAGTGGGTGCTGGCGTCGATCACCGAGCTCGATTATACCAGCAGCAAGCCTCGCAGCATGCTGGAGAGCCTCGAGCAGGTCATCGACATCCGCGGTTCGCTCTTATCCCAGGCGCAGCGCCGCGCGGCTAATTTCCTCATCGAGCCCCAGACCCCGAATTTGAGCCTGCTCGATTCCTCCGGCAACAAGGCCGCGCTCGAACGCGGGGCCATCACCGCCTACCGCAAGCTCCCGGCCGCGCAGGAGAGCCTGATCCTGTTCTCTCTGGCGAGCCTGGCTCGCCGCTGGGGGACGCGGGCCCCGCCATGAGATCGGCCGGCATCGTCCTTGCCGCGCTGCTCGTCGCGCGCCCCTGCCGCGCCGTGAGCTGGCCCTGGGGGAAGGCGGCTCGACAGGTGGAGGAGGCCGAGGGTCACCTGCTGGCCGGCCGCTACTCCGATGTCGGGACGAGCCTGCGCCCCGAAGTACTCGAGAAGCTCCGCGGACGGCATCTTGAGCGCGCCTACCTCTACCTCGGCTACAGCCACGAACAAGGGCGCGCCCTTGACCGCGCGTTAAGCGTTTACCGGCTCGGCGTCGCCCTCTTCCCCCGCAACACCGACCTCTTGATCCGCTTGGCCGATCTCCTCCATGACGCCCAGTTGACCGAGGAGGCGCTACCGCTTTATGAACGCGCGCTCAAGGTCGACCCCCGCAACGCCCCGGCCCTTCTCGGTCTGGCCCGGATCAGCCGAAGGCTCGGGCTCCTCGACCCGGCGGCGGATCATTTCGAGAAAGCTCTCGAGTTCATCAAGTTCGACGCGGAGCCTTGGGCGGAATACGCCGAGGTGCTGGCCGACCAAGGCGCCGTGGCGACCGCGGAGCTGGCCGTCCTGAGATCCCTTTCGATCGAGGAATCCGCCGCGGGCCGCCGCATTCTCGCTTTCATCCGGCGCAGCCAGGGCCGTTATGACGAGGCGCTGCTCGAACTGGCCAGGGCCGCGCCCCGCCACTCGACGCCGACTCCCCAAGGCGTCGACCTTCTCGGGGGGCTTTGGCTTCTGGAGGCCGGCCGGCCCGCGCAGGCCGCGGAGAGCGCCGCGCGAGTCCTAGAAATCCTACCGGACGATTCCCTGGCGCGCTTCATCCGCGCCCGCGCCCGTCTCGCCTCGGGCCGCGTGGATCTCGCCCTGGATGATCTGGAGGTCGCCGCCGCGGGAACGGAACCATTCGTGGCCCGCGCCGCGGCGGAACTTCTCAAACTCTTGGAGGCCGCGCCCTGATGAACATACCCTTCACTAAGATGTCGGGGGCGGGAAACGATTTCGTGCTCTTGGAGGCCGCGCGCGCGCCCCGGGGCCGCCGCGCCCGGGCCGCCCTGGCCCGGCGTCTCTGCCGCCGCCGCTGTGGCGTCGGGGCCGACGGGCTACTGGTCGTCGGACGCGCCCGCGGCCGCGCGCCCACACTCGAGTACTTCAACCCCGACGGGTCCGAGGCCTTCTGCGGCAACGGAGCCCGCTGCGCGGCCCGGTGGATTTACGAGGCGGGCTGGAGCCGGGGCCGCGAAGCCTTCGCTTTGCGCTCCTCGACCGGAGAGGTGCTCGCCCGGATGAAGGCCGGAGGGCGGGTCGCCATCCGCATGCCCGCGCCCAGCGACTGCCGGCTGGGCCGCACCCTCAAGGTCCTCGGCCGCCGCATGCGGGTCCATTCGGTCAACACGGGAGTCCCGCACGCGGTCGTGGAGGTTTCCGACCTCGAGAACTTCGCCGTCGTGGAGACCGGTCGGGCGCTGCGGCGGCACGCGGCCTTCGCCCCGCAAGGCGCCAACGCCAATTTCATGCGGGTCGCGGACGGCCGGGTGAACCTCAGAACCTTCGAGCGCGGCGTGGAGGACGAGACCCTCGCCTGCGGGACCGGGGCGACCGCGGCGGCCCTCATCGCCTGCCGTCTGGGCAAGGTCCGCCCGCCGGTCGCGGTCCGCGTGCGGGGCGGGGCGGTGCTGCGCATCTCGTTCTCCACCCGCAAAGACCAATTCGGCGAAGTCTGGCTTGAAGGCCCGGCCCGGACCGTGTTCACGGGAACGATCGCCTGATGACCCGCCTGCGGCTTGAAGGCTCGCTGGTCGCCCTGGTCACGCCCTTCGATCGATCGGGCGGCATCGACGAAGAGGCCCTGCGCCGCCTCATCCGCCGTCAGATCCGGGAAGGCACCCAAGGGCTGGTGCCGTGCGGGTCCACGGGCGAAGCGGCGACCCTGTCGAGCCAGGAGTACCGGCGCGTGGTCATGGCCGCCGTTCTGGAAGCCTCCGGCACGGTTCCCGTGATCGCCGGGGTCGGGTCCAACGACACCGCCAAGGCGGCCGTCCTGGCTCGCGACGCCGAAGTCCTCGGGGCCGACGCGATCCTCCTGCTGGCCCCCTATTACAACAAGCCGACCCAGGAGGGCATTTTCAGGCATTTCGCCGCCGTGAGCCGGGCGACGCGCCTTCCCATCATCGCCTATAACATTCCCGGCCGGACCGCCGTCAACATTCTCCCGCAGACCCTGGAGAGAATGGCCCGCGCCCTGCCCCGCCTGGTCGGTGTCAAGGAGGCGTCGGGAAGCCTGGACCAGGTTTCCGAAATCCGGGTCCTGGCGCCCCGGCTGACGATCCTCTCAGGCGACGACAACCTGACCTGGCCCATGATGGCCGTGGGCGCGCGGGGGGTGATATCGGTCGCGGCGAATGTCGCGCCGCGTCAAACCCGGGCCCTCTGCGCCGCCGCCCTTTCCGGCGACGGCGCCCGCGCGCGCTCCCTCCACCTTAGGATGTTTCCACTCGTGAAGGCCCTCTTCAGCGAGACCAACCCCATCCCGGTCAAGGCCGCCCTTGAAATGATGGGGCTGTGCCGGGGAGAGCCCCGGCTGCCGCTCACGCCGCTGGCCGGGGCCTTGCGGCCGAATCTGCGCGCCGCGCTCCGGGAGTTCGGAGTCCTCTGACCCCGCACCGCGCCGTCGCCTTTCTCGGATCCTTCCTCCTTTTTCAGATCGAGCTTCTCGCCGGCAAGCTCCTCCTCCCGCATTTCGGAGGCACCGCCGCGGTCTGGATGGCATGCACCCTGTTCTTCCAGGCGGTCCTGCTCGCCGGCTATGCCTACGGACGCGCCGTTATCGGCCGCTGGCCGCCTCGGCGCCAAGCCCTCGGCCACCTCGGCCTGCTGGCCGCGGCCGGGGTCGTTCCGGTCTCCGTGAGCCCCCATGACGGACACATCATCCTCGCCGTCGCCTCGGCCCTGGCGCTGGGCGTGGGCGCGCCGTTTTTCGCTCTCTCCACGACGGTGCCCGTCGCCCAGAGCTGGCTGATGTCATCCGACTCGCGGGACCGCGAGAATCCCTACGTCCTCTACGCCGCGTCCAACGCCGGGGCCCTGTTCGGCCTGCTGAGCTACCCCCTGCTCGTTGAGTCTCTGCTCCCGCTTCCCGACCAGATACGGCTCTGGCGCACGCTCTATCTCGTCTACGCCGTGTCGCACCTCGCGTGTTTGCCGTCCCCTTCCCGGATTTTGGAAGGGACGACCTCGGAGGGCAGCCATCCTCCTTCCCCGGAGAGGGCTGCGGCCGGATGGGGCCGCCGGGAGCTCGTCTGGCTGTCGCTCAGCGCCGCCCCCGGCGCGGCGATGCTCGCGGCCACGAACTTTCTGACCTTCAGCTTCGCCCCCCTGCCCCTGGTGTGGGCGATCCCGTTGGCCATCTATCTGCTCACCTTCATCCTGGCCTTCAAACGCGACCCCTGGGAAGGCGGGCCGCTCTATCGAAGACTTCTGGCGCTCCTGGCCCTGCTCATCCTGCCGGTCGCCGCGGCCGCCATCGGAGGCTTCATCTTCGAGAGTGAGCTCAAACTCCTGGCCCATGCCGTCGTCCTCTGCGGCCTGCTTCTCAACGCCGTCGCCCTCTTCGCCACGGGAATGATCGGCAACGCCTCGCTGGCCCGCCTGCGCCCCGCGCTGGCATGCGACATGCCGCGCTACTACCTCTGCGTCGCCCTCGGCGGGTTTCTGGGCAGCGCCATCATCACCCTCGCCGTCCCCCTCGCCTTCCCCGCCAACGCCCTCGTGGGGCTCGACTGGCTGGTGGCCGGCATTCTCGCCCTGGGGGCCATGGTCCTCAGGGATCTCGACGCTTGGCGCCGGCGCCGCTGGGCCCTTCCCGCCGCGATCGTGCTCTCCCTCATGGCCGCGCCGGCGCTTATCCCGCTGCCGGAGCGGCTCGGCGGACCCGTGGCCGCGTTGAGGAATTACTACGGAATCTACGAGGTAAAGGACCGCGGCGGGTTCCGCCGGCTCTTTCACGGCAACACCCTGCACGGGGTGGAGTCCACCAAACTCGACCAACGCGGCATCCCTCTCGCCTATTACTATGCCGGCTCGCCGATCTCCGACGTCCTGCGCATTTTCGGGCCCCGAGCCGAGAGCATCGGGGTCGTCGGCCTGGGCGCCGGGACTCTCGCCGCCTACGCTCGGAAGGATCAGCGCTGGCTCTTCTACGAACTCGACCAGGATGTCGAAAAGCTGGCCCGCGAGCACTTCAGCTTCCTGCGCGAATGCCGGGCCGAGGTCGCGGTCGTCATCGGCGATGGGCGCCGGTCCTTGGCGCTGCGCCCCGAGATCCGGCACGACTTGCTGATCCTGGACGCCTTCAACTCCGACGCGGCCCCCGTCCACCTCATGACCCGCGAAGCCTTCGAGCTCTACTTCAACCGTTTGACTCCGGAAGGACTCATCGTCATGAACGTCTCCAACCGCATGGTGGACTTGCGCCCGGTAATGGCCAGCCTAGCCCGGGATCTCGGGGTCGCGGCCGCCGTTCGCCACTCCAAGCCGGCTCGGGAGCGCCATCGCGATCACTACCCGTCCCTCTGGATCGCCTTCAGCCGTGACGGCAAGAACATAGCCCGCCTGCTCGAAGAAGGCTGGTTGGATCTAAGGGAGGCAACGCCCTTTCGGGTCAGGGCCTGGACCGATGCCTACGCCAGCCTCCTGCCGCTGCTGGTGTTTCAATAATCTCCAGGGCGGCCTCGGTTAACGCTCAACCCGTCGTCGCGATGGCCTCGATCTCCACGGCCACGCCCCTGGGCAGGGCCGCGGCCTGCACCGTGGCCCGGGCGGGGAACGGGGCCTTGAAGAAGCGGGCGTAGATCTCGTTCATGGCCGGAAAGTCCTTCATTTGGGCCAGAAACACCGTTGTCTTGGCGACATGCTCCAGGCCAAGGCCTTCGGCCCTGAGTATGGCGCCGATATTTAGGATCACGCGCTCGGTCTGCTCCGCGATTCCGCCGGGCACAAGACGCCCCTCCGGGTCCAGCGGGATTTGCCCCGAGACGAACAGCCACTCCCCGCATCGCAGGGCCTGCGAGTACGGGCCGATGGCTTGGGGGGCCTCGGGAGTCGAGACGGCGTGGCGCGTCATTTAAGCGAGCTCAGCAGGGCCTCGTTGGTCTTGTGCACGCGCAGCATCTCGGTGAAGGCGCGGATCGCCTCAAGATCGCCCATCCCCGCCAAGATGCGCCGCAGCTTCCACACGCCGGCAAGGGTGTCGGGAGGAAGGAGCTTCTCTTCCTTGCGGGTCCCGGTCTCGCGGATCTTGAGCGCCGGGAAGATCCTATTGTCGGCCGCGGCGCGGAAGAGCACCATATCCATGTTTCCCGTGCCCTTGAATTCCTGGAAGATGATCTCATCCATCCGGCTTCCGGTTTCGACAAGGATGGTCGCCAAGATCGTGAGCGACCCTCCCTCTTCGAGCTTGCGCGCCGCTCCGAAAATGCGCCGCGGCACTTCCATGGCCCGCGAATCCAACCCTCCGCTCATGGTGCGGTTCCCGGGAGCGAACTGGTTGTGCACGCGCGCCAGCCGCGTGAGCGAGTCCAGCAGCACGAAGACATCCTCGCCCTTGGCCGCGCGCTCCACCGCTTGGCGCATCAAGTTCTCGGCCACGGCCACGTGCCGTTCGTAGGCCTGGTCGCTCGAGGAAGCCACGACCTCCGCCGGGACGCCGCGCTTGAACTCGGTCACCTCCTCGGGCCGCTCATCGATGAGGAGCGCGAACTGCTTGATCGTCGGGTCGGAGCCGTGGACGGCGTTGGAGATTTGGCGCAGGAAGGTGGTCTTTCCCGCCTTCGGAGGCGCGACGATCAGTCCCCGGGTGCCCTTTCCGACGGGCGAGAGGATGTCCATGGCCCGCATCGACGGCTCGGTCGAACCCTTCTCCAGCTGAATCCACGGCTGGGGGTCGATGGGAGTCTTGGCCATAAAGACCTTCTCGGCCTCCGTCGGCTCGCCGCGCTGGGGAGGCGCGTTCTGCTGCCTTTGTTGGTTCGGCCGGTCATGCCGCCGGTGGAAATGGCGCCCCCCATGGCGTCCTTGTCTGTGTCTGTCATGATGGTTCATGTGATCGCTCCTCGGCTCCGGCGCCGGGCCCGCCCGGGGGAAAAAGACCTCCCCAGGTCGAATCAAGGGCCATCAACACCTGGCCCATGGCCAGCGCCGCAATGTGCAGCAAATCTTCACCCGCCAGTCCCGGCTTGCGGCCGGCGTCAAAACGGTGTCCCCAGGGGATATGTCCGGCGCCCCCATGCGCGCGCGTGTCCCACAGCGGCCCCAAGGCCGCCACGAGTTCTCCAGGAAATCCCAATGATCCCATGAGCCCCGCAAGCTCCGCCCGGGGCCACAGGGATGCCCCCGCCTGCGCCAATTCAAACGCCCGGCGCCGGCTCTCGCCCGCGGCGACCCAGCGGGCTTCGACGGAAAGTTCCAGCAGGCGATCCACGAGGACCGCGGCCTCCGCGACCAGGCCCTGGCGCACCACAAGCGCGGCCGAGTTCGACAAGCCGATCGCGCCGGAAGCCCGCGCCGCCAACGCCAGATGAACCGGATCCCCGGGATCGAGGTCCTTGCCGATCCGAGAAAATCCGCGGTCCAAGGCGGCCTTCGCCGCGCCGATTCCCCGCAGGCCCGCGGAGGGACGGGTCATGGATCGCTCCGGCGGACATCGACGGCGACGGCTCGGCCCAGAAGAAGCCGGGCGAATTTTCCGAAGCGTTTGGGACCGTCGGAGACCATGAACCGCCGCTCCCCGCGGCCGGCGGTCCGCCGCAGCTTGAGGCTGATCAGGAGGTCTTCCGCCTCGATCGCCGTCTGCTCGGCGGAATCAATGAGGGCGACTCCGGGGCCCGCGACCCGGCCGATCACCCGCTTGAGCAGCGGGTAATGCGTGCAGCCGAGTATGAGGGTGTCCATCCCGGCCCGGCGCAGCGCCGCCAGGTAGCGGCGCGCGACCGCCTCCGTGACCGGGTCTTCCCACCATCCTTCCTCGGCCAAAGGAACGAAAAGCGGGCAGGCCGCCGGGATCACCCGCGCCCGGGGCTTGAACCCCCGCACCGCGCGGGTGTAGGCGCCGGATGCGATGGTGGCCTCCGTGCCGATGATGCCGATCGTGCCGTTGCGGCTGACTTGCGCCGCCGCCCGCGCCCCCGGCAGGATCACCCCGACCACCGGCACGCGGACGGCCTCCCGGATCTTGGGCAAGGCCAGCGCCGAGGCGGTGTTGCACGCCACCACCAGGGCCTTGATGCCGGACTCGGCGAGTATGCGGGCGCAGGCGAGGGAATAGCGCCCCACGGCGTCCTCGGACTTCGTGCCGTAGGGCAAATGGGCGGTGTCTCCGAAATAGACAAGAGGCTCCTGCGGCATGCGCCGCGCCAGCGCCGACAGGACGGTGAGCCCCCCCAGCCCCGAGTCGAATACGCCGATGGGCCGGTCCGCGGGACGGCGGGCTTGGATATTCATCGCTTCAGCCAACCCTGCCGGCGGGAATAGTCCAAGACTCCGGCATAGAGGCCGTCGACCATCTTCCGGCGAAAGCGGCGGGACTGCAGGCGGGCCTCCTCCTTGCGGTTGGACAGGTAGGCCAGCTCGGCGAGCACGGCCGGAGCCTGGGTGCCGCGGAGAACGAAGAAGGACGCCTGCTTGACTCCCCGATTCTCGATGTCCACCCGGCTGGAAACCGCGCGGGCGACGAGGCCGGCCAATTCGGAAGCCTCGTTGATGTTCTCGGTCTTTACCATGGCGCGCAGTATCGCGCCGGCCTCGTCGTCTCCCTTGGCCAACTCCTCGAGCTTGAGGACCGAGTTCTCCAGCTCGGCAAGGCGCTCGGCATCCGCATCCGAGGCCTTCTCGGAGAGGAAATACACCTCGAAGCCGGAATCGCGCGGCTGGGGCGAGGAGTTGCAATGGATCGATACAAACAGGTCCGCCTGCGCCTCGTTGGCGATCCGGGAGCGCTCGGCGAGGGGGACGAAAGTGTCGTCGCCCCGAGTCAGGATGACCTCGAAGGCCCCCTCATCCCGCAGGAGCCGCGCCAACTCAAGAGCGGCCTTGAGCGCGACATCCTTCTCCAAGGTCCCGCGCCTGCCTCTGGCGCCGGGGTCCTTCCCGCCGTGGCCCGCGTCCACCACGATCCTCGGCTTGCGGAGACGCTCTCCCGCCTGGCGAACCTGCCCTTCCATTATCGTTGGAAGGGCCTGCCCCTCCATTATCCTTGGAAGGGCAGGCACCGTCGAGATCCCAACCGCCGGACCGCCCGGCACAGCCTGATCCCACGGCGCCTCGGCCCCGACATCTATGGCAATCCGCCGCGGGTCCGGGAATTCCCGCAGCCTCCAGGGTATCCCCGCCCGCGCCAGCGTGATCGTCAAACGGGCCGATCTCGAATCCTGTTTAAGAGCGTAACCCGCCACCCTTTCATCGGCGACATCGATATTTTCCGCCGATTCGATGCGCCCGAGCGGAAATATCACCTCCACCCCCCGCAGCCCCCGGGCCGCGGACTGCACGCCCACCCCCGGCGCGACCTCCATCACGATGCGCGTGCGGCCGCCATAACCGAACCATCGAGCGGCCCCCACGGTGCTGACACGCTCAAACCCGAGCACGCCGGAGGCCCTCTGAAATTCCCCCTTGGCCCCGCTCCAGTCGGCGAAATCCCTGGAAACAAACCAAGAGGCCGGGGCGTAGGCCTGACCGCCGCGAAGAAGCACCGGCGCGTCGAGTTCAAGCCTGCGGTCGCCCGTTCGCGCCTCCGCGGATCCGACATAAAGTTCGAGCGGCCGACCCCGCAGGGTCAACCGAACGCGGCCCGATAGGGGATACCAATAGGACTGCCCGCCCAGGGCCGCCGCCGCATCGCGAAGCCCGAGATAGCTCCGGCCGCCCGCCGAATAATGGGCGATCGTTCCGCCGTGCCGCCCATCAACGACGGCCTCCACGCTGCCCGCATCCGCGTCCGTCCGGCCCGGCACGCCCAGGGCCAGGAGCGCGAGGATGAGGGTCACTCGAGAACGATTCGGTAGTCTTCCCACTGTAATTGCGGGTCCGGCTGGATGGTGACCGAACGGTGAACATTCTTTTCCAACCGGACTCGTTCCACCCGGAAATACTCCGCCAGGCCGGGATGAAGCAAGAGCCGAACTTGTCCCCCGGGACGTCCGGCGGTCATCTCCTGGATCTGCCGCTGGATGCGGATATGCATGGTCTCGCCGGACAAAACCCGGCCGCCCCCCTTGCATTCGGGGCACTCCTCCGTGATCAAGCTCAGCGTCGATTCCTTTTTGCGCTCCCGCGTCATCTCGATGAGTCCCAGACGGGTGATCGGCAATATGCGGATCTTGGCCCGGTCGCCGGCGGTCGCCTCGATGAGCGCCTCCATGACGCGGTTTCGATTGGCGGCGCGGCGCATGTCGATGAAGTCGACCACCACGATCCCGCCGATATTGCGAAGCCGCAGCTGGTGGGCCACCTCCCGAGCGGCCTCCAGATTGGTCTGGGTGACGGTCTCCTCCTGAGATTTGGAACCCGTGAACCGGCCCGTATTGACGTCGATGGCGCATAGCGACTCGGCTTCCTGAATGATGATCGATCCGCCGTTGGGAAGAGTCACCTTCGTCTGCCTCAGTTTCTGGATCTCCTCCTCGATGCCAAAGGCCGAGAAAATAGGGGTCCGGCCGTCGTAGAGACGCACCCGGGCGGCGAGCCCGGGCGATATGCGGGACGCGAAATCCTGCACCGACTTGAACGCCGCGGAATCATCAACGAGGTAGACATACACCTCGTCGCCGAGCAGGTCGCGGGCCACCTGAAGATTGAGGTCCAGGTCCTTGTAGATAAGCGCCGGCGGCGGCTCGCTCTCGAAGCGGCCCTGGACCCCCTTCCAAGCGGCCATCAAGAAGCGGGCCTCCCGATCCAGGTCATCGGCCGACGCCCCCTCGGCCTCGGTGCGGGCCACGATGCCGCAACCGGTTAGCCCCTCGGCCGAGAGTTTGTCGATGATCGCCGAGAGTCGGCGACGCTCCTGCGGATCCTCGATATTGCGCGAAACGCCCAGATCCCGGCTGCCGGCGGTTTTCTGAAACGGCGTCAGCACCAGGTACCGGCCGGGAAGGCCCACATCCATCGTGACCTTCATTCCCTTGGTTCCAATCGCCTCCTTGGCGACCTGGACCATGATATGCTGGCCCTTCTTGAGGGTCGCATCGATGGGAGCTCCCCTCTGGCCGAGCACGTCGGAAATGTAGAGATAGGCGTTCTTTTCGAATCCGATATTGACGAAGGCCGAGGAAATTCCGGGCAAGACGTTCTCGACCTCCCCCTTATAGATATTGCCCACGATGCTCTGAGCGTTCTGCCTCTCCCAATGGAGTTCGGCGAGCCGGCCGTCCTCTAGGATGGCGACACGAGTCTCATCGACGCTGGTGTTGGAGATGATTTCGCGCTTGACCCGGGGCCTGGCGCGGGATTCGGCCCCCCCCGAAACATGCGAGACCGAATCCTCGTCCTGACGCGCGCGCTCCTCCGCCCGCACCCGAGAGCGGCCGTGGGCGTGCTGTGGGGCGGCCTGGGGAGGACGGGGGCCTTCGCCCCCGCCGCCGCGCCCGCCCCGCCCCCGACGCCGGCGCCGACCATGACCCCGGGGGTGCTCCCCGTGGGACGACGGCAGGCCGCCCGGGACGGAGGGGACGGCGCCGCCATCCCGCCCGCCGGGGACATCCCGTGCGGGCTCCTCAACAGGGGCGCCCGGCGGCTCGTCACGCCGGACCTCCGCAATCGTTTGGGACGCCGCGGGACCGTTGTCGACCCCTCCCGGAGCGGCGTTTGGAGCATCCGCCGCCGGCTCGGCGGGCGGCGCGGTCGACTCCTTCTCGCCGTCAGGCTGGGGCGATTTTGCTGTTTCCGGCTCTTGTTCTGCCATAAATCTCTCCGTGTTCAGGCGAAAGAGTACCGTCGTGAGAATATATTCGACGCGATCCCGAGCCCCCAGAGCGTAATGGCCAGGCTCGACCCCCCGTACGAGATGAGGGGAAGCGGGATGCCGGCCACAGGAACTATTCCCAGGCACATGCCCACGTTGAGGACCAAATTGAAGGCGAACATCGACGCGAGTCCAGCGCAGACCAGGCTCCCGTAACGGTCGCGGGAAATCTTCGCCGTCATGATCAGCCGCCACAGCAACAGCATGTAAAGCCCGAGGATGGACATGGCCCCCAAGAAGCCCAACTCTTCGCCGACGACCGCGTAGGCGAAATCCGTATGACGCTCGGGGAGAAACCCAAGCCGCGATTGCGTCCCCGAGAAAAGACCCTTCCCCCAAAGCCCGCCCGAGCCGATGGCGATCACCGACTGGTTGACGTTGTAGGACGCGCCTTGGATGTCGGTCTCCGGAGCCAAAAACGCGACGAACCGGTTGCGCTGATAGCCCTTCAATTGCCGGTTGACGACGATTCCGGAGAGGAGTCCGGCGATCAGAACCAGCGGCACGGCGATAAAGTAAATGAGACGCGCCCGCACGCGCATCATGACGCTCATCCGCCAGGCGGCCCCCGCCCCCGCCACAATCACTCCCACGGCCGCCGCCGTCACCAGCCCCATTTTCGGCAGTTCCATAAATGAATGGGTCAAGCTTCCCGGCGCCGCCCCGGGAAAATGAATCTGCAGCAGGGTGTAGAGAATCGGGAAGCTGATGGCCACGCCGCCGAAGCCTACCAGCGCCATCAAATGCGCCGGGCTCGCCCCCGCTCCGAAGAGCATTCCCAACAGGATCGGAAAAAAAGTGATCGTCGACGCGAAGTCGGGCTGTTTGAGAACCAGCCCCATCACCGCGCCCGTGAGAGCCAGCGCCCCGGCGACCGTAGAGATCTCCCCGATCTTTCGGGAGCGGTGGTCCAAGTAGCCGGCCAGCACCAGGATCACCCCCAGCCGGGCCACCTCCACCGGCTGGAAACTAAAGAACGGGAGATCGAACCAGGACCGGTGCCCGCGCTTGACCGTCCCAAAGAACAGCACTCCCACCATCAGGGCCAGCACCATGAGATAGATCACTTTCGATTGGTCCTGGAATATCTGGTAATTGAGGCCCAATCCGAAGAGAAAGAGTCCCAAACCGACGAACATCGCCAGAAAATGCCTCTGCAGAATCTGATTGTAATACGGCATGTCGCTGGCCGCGGTGGTGACGGCGAGGGTGCCCAAAAGCAGGAGCCCGGCGGCCGCCAAGATCAGACTCCAGTCGACGCGGCTTCGAGAGGCGCCGATCTGCATCAGGGTCGCCCCTCCCGCGCTTCCAGGGTCATTGGAAGCGCGGGCGCCCCGGGGTTGGCGGCCGGGACTAAATCCCCGGCGGAGGGACGCGCCAACGGATCCTTCAGGCCGAAATGGGCCAAGATGAGCTCGCGCGCGATGGGAGCCGCCGCCGATGACCCGTGCTCCCCGTGCGCGACCAAGACGGCGGCCGCGATGCTGGGCGCCTCGCCGGGACGCGCCGCGAAGCTCACGAACCACGCGTGGTCCTTGCCCGGATTCTGGGCGGTGCCGGTCTTGCCGTAGACTTCGAGACCTGAAACCCGGGCATTCCGCCCGGTCCCCGAGGACACCACCAGCCTCATGGCCTCATGGAGGGCGGCCCACGTCGGCTCCTTAAGCCGCACCACCGCCGAAGATTCGGCCCGGTGCCGGTAGTCCGGCCTGCCGTCGGCGTAGACGATGCGTTCGGTGAAATGCGGGCGCCAAATCGTGCCGCGGTTGGCCAGGGTGGCCGCCACGACCGCCATCTGGATCGGGGTGACCAGAAGCTCCCCCTGGCCGATGGAGAGGTTGGCGGTGTCTCCATCATACCATCCCCGGCCCGTCTTGGCCTGAGGCCCGAAAACGTTTCCCCTCTTCTCGCCCTTAAGCACGATCCGGGTCTTCTCCCCCAATCCGAACAGCCGGGAATAGCGCTCGATCAGCGCTCCCCCGGTCTTCAACCCCATGCGATAGAAGAAGACGTCGCACGAATGCACCAGACCCATCGGCCAGGACACGTTCCTGTGGCCCTTCGCCTCCCAACAGAGGAAGGTCCGCGCCCCGATGTCGAGGTGCCCGGGGCAAAAGACGGCGTCGGCGGCGCTCCAACGCCCCTCATTGAGAGCCGCCGCGGCCACGATCGGCTTGTAGGCCGAGCCCGGGGCGTAGGTCCCGGAGATCGCCAGGTTGAACTCGGGGATCTCGGCCAGGCTGCGGCGCGCGACGGCCGGATCGGAGGAGAGGAATTCATTGGGATCGAAATCGGGGGCAGAGGAGAGCGCCAGGATCGCGCCGTCCCGGGGGTCGAGGGCGACGACCGCTCCCCGTCCGGTGAGGGAGCGCCGCAATCCTTCGTCGGCGGCCCGCTGCACGCGCGCGTCGATGGTCAGATGCACGTTGCTGCCGGCCTTCCCGGGAATGCGTTCGAGTATGCGCTTGAGACGACCTTGGGCGTCCACCTCCATGCGGATGCCCCCGTCCCGGCCGCGCAATTGGCCCTCGAAGACCGCCTCCAGCCCCATCCGCCCGATGCGCGAGTCGATCCGGTAGCCCTGGAGCTTCAGCTCCCGCCAATGGCGGGGGTCCATCCGGCCCATGAATCCGATGAGGTGGCTCGCGAAGCGGCCGAAGGGATAGCTCCTACGGGCTTCCACGATCAGATCGATGCCGGGGTAGAGGGTCTTGAGCTCCGAGAGCCTGAACATCGTCGGCGCCGGGAGATTCTCCGCCAGGCGGATGACGGATCTCTCGCGCATGGCCTGCTGCAGGCGCTGCAGGAGCTCTCCCGGATCCTGGCCGAGGTGCTTGCCAAGCTCGGCGGCGAGTATGCCCAGCTCGCGCGCCTCCTGGCCTTCGCCCGGGATGTAAATCAATGAAAAAGCGGAAGCGTTGGCCGCCAGCACCGTTCCCTTGCGGTCGTAGAGACGCCCCCGCGGGGCGGTTTGATAAATCATCTGACTCCGGTTTCGTTCGGCCGCCAGAGCGTACTGCTCGCGTTCGAGGACCTGAAGCTGCGCGACTCGGATCCCCAGCGCGGCCCCGCCTAAATAAATCAGCGTCCCCAGCATGCTGAGCCTGCTCTGCAAGAGCCCCGATGCCGGGCCGGGGCTGATCATCGTTCCACCACCGCGTCCCAGAGCCAGAATAGGGCCGGCGCCATCACGCAGTTTATGACCGGGTCGAATAGGAAGGGAATCCAGCCGGACCACAAAAAGTGCTTCAAGAACAATAGGCCGAGCGTCCCGATCAGCAGAAAGTATCCCCAGCTGACCCCCAGGATAATCACGGAAGCCGGAGCGATGCTCGAAACGTCGACCTGGCGGCGGAGCGTGCCCACCCCGTAGCCCACCAGGGTCAGGGCGAGGGAATTGCCTCCCACCAAATGAATGCTATAGACGTCCATGCACAGCCCCCACGCGAACCCGAAGCACATCGCCGCGACCGGACCCTGCCGGGCCGCCGCCACGACCGTCAGGACCAACAACAGCTGCGGGGAGAGGGACCCGACCCTGAGGTACGTCGAAAGCCACCATTGGCCGAGGGCCGCGATAAAATACAGCGCGGTCATTCGCAAGGCGATCATTTCAGTATGAGAACCTCGGAAACGCTGCCGGGCCCCGCGATGGGACGAACCTCGACCGATTGGGATGTCAGAAATGGGTCGCGCTCAAGGTCCGCCGAGACGCTCCCAATCAGGATTCCCGGCGGGAAAGTGGCGCTGGTCGCGGAGGTCATGACCAGGTCGCCCGCGGCCACCGCGGCCTCGGAATCGATATATTCCATGCGCAAACGCCCGGTCCCCTGGCCTTGGATGAGGCCTTCGATCGGACCCGGCGCGGTCCCCGATGACAGGCAAGCGGCGACGGAGGATATCTCGTCGGTAAGGAGCAGCACTTTGGATGACTTCTTTCCGACCTCGGCCACGCGACCCAACGCCACGAGCCTGTCTCCCACCGCGGCCAAGACCGGGGCGTTTAGCGGGATGCCATCGGCCGCCCCGACATCGACGGCGATGCTGTGAAACCACCGGAGAGGCTCGCGTTCCATGACCCGCGCCCAAATCGACGCGCGCCCGAAAGGGGCCTTGAGCCCGGCCAACGCCCGCACGCGCGCGTTTTCGGCGCGCAGCGTCTCGAGTTCGGCTTTCAACAGCGCCCCCACGCGGATCTGCTCCTGCAATGTCCGATTTTCGATATCGGCGGAGATCAGGCCGGCCACTCGTCCCGGAACGCCGACGAGGCGTTCAACGCCGTCGAAACCGGCATAAACCGCCGGATCGAAAACATGCGTCAAAAACGCCTTCATGCCCCGCACGGGGCGCGAGAGCGGCAAAAACAGCATCAGCAACGAAGCCGAGCAGAATGTCGTCAGCAGGATGTTGGCGATGCGCGATTCCCGGTGCATGTGCCTGAGCGGACCCCCCTGGGGGCCGGCGATTCACCCGTTGTCTGCTTCTTTTATGGTTTTCTACCCATATCCCTAGGGTTCAAACCATTCCCTTCGGTCAAGGAACTTCCGCTTGCGTCCCCGCGCGTCAACGCGCGCGGTTCGGGGCGCCCCGTGAGTTCAGCCGCGGTAGCGGTAGGACGTGATGAAGTCCGGGCGCCGGTCCATGCGGTCCAGCTCCTCCAGAAACTTTCCCGTCCCCAACGCCACGCACGACAGGGGATCCGCGGCGCGGTGAACCGGCAGTTCCGTCTCCTGCCGTATGAGATCCGGAAGGCCCCGAAGAAGGGAGCCTCCACCCGCCAGCATGATCCCGCGGTCTACCAAATCTGCGGCCAACTCAGCCGGAGTCTCTTCCAACGTGTTCTTGATGACGTCCAAGATGAGCTGCACCGGCTCCATCAGAGACTGGCGCACCTCCTCGGACGTGATGAGCGTCGTCTTGGGAAGGCCCGTGGCCTGATCGCGGCCCTTGACCTCCATGGTCTTCTCTTCCTTCAAGGGAAAGACCGAGCCGATCTGAATCTTGACATCCTCGGAGCTGGTTTCACCGATGAGAAGGTTGTACTTTCGCCTAAAGTGCATCATGATCGCCTCGTCCATCTCGTCGCCGGCGACGTCGATGGATTTAGAGACCACCAGCCCCCCCAGGGAAATCACGGCCGCCTCGGTGGTGCCGCCCCCGATGTCGACGATCATGTTGCCGTGAGCCTCGGAAATCGGCAGATCCGCCCCGATCGCGGCGGCCATGGGCTCCTCGATCAAATACACCTCGCGAGCCCCGGCCTGCTCGGCGGACTCCTGAACGGCGCGACGCTCGACCTCCGTGATCCCGGAGGGGATGCCGATCACGATCCGGGGGTGCAGGAGGGAACGCCGGTTATGGACCTTGCGGATGAAATACTTGATCATCTCCTGGGTGATCTCGAAGTCGGCGATGACCCCGTTCTTGAGGGGCCGCACCGCCGCGATGCTCGACGGCGTTCGTCCCAGCATCCTCTTGGCCTCCGCCCCGATGGCCAGCACGCGCCGGCTCTCCTTGTCGATGGCCACCACCGACGGCTCCCGGAGCACGATCCCTTGGTTCTTGACGTAAACCAAGGTGTTGGCGGTCCCCAAGTCGATGCCCATGTCGTTGGAGAAAAGGCTGAAAAGAAAATCGAACATCAGATCACCAGGGAGATCCGGCCGCGAACCGCGTTATCCCCGGGCCGCGGGGCCAGTCTCACGATCCTGGTGTAGCCCCCGGGACGCGCCTTATAACGGTGAGCGAGGACATCGAAGAGGTGCTTGAAGACCCGCTTGTCCTGAACATCCCTCCGGACAAGGGCATGCCGCCCGCGAACCGCCTGGGTGATGAGGCGCTCCGCGTAAGGTCGAAGTTCCTTGGCCCTGGCGATGGTGGTCGACACCGTGCCGCTCATAAATAGGCTCGACGCGAGGTTGCGAAGCAGCGCCCGCCGGTGGGCGCCGGTCACCCCGAGCTTGCGTCCGCCCAACTGCTTAACCATGCAATATTCCTCCCATCGCTCGCCGCCGCGCCCGGACTAGGCGGCCTGGACCTGCATGCCCAGGGAAAGCCCCATTTCCTTGAGCCGGTCCTTGATCTCCTCCAGGGACTTTTTCCCGAAGTTCTTGACCGCCAAAAGCTCCTCGTCCCGCTTGCAGACGAGTTCCCCAACGGAGCGGATGCGCGCCACCTTAAGGCAGTTCGAAGCCCGAGAAGACAATTCTATCATGTCCACGGGCTGACCCAGGAGGTCGCGCAGTTTGGGGTCGTCGGTCAGCCCCGCGGCCAGGCCGGCCCCCGCCGCCGCCGGTTCGGCGGATTCCTCGCCTCCGCCCGCGCCGGCTTCATCCTCGGGGATGAAGATGTTGAGGGATTCCCGCAGGAGCTTCGCCGACTGAATAAGGGCTTCCCCGGGATTGATGGAGCCGTCGGTCCAAATCTCCAAGATGAGCCGGTCGTAATCCGTGACTTGCCCCACCCGGGCGTTCTCGACGTCGTAGTGGACCTTGACGACGGGGGAGAACAAAGCGTCGAGGGGAAGAAACCCCGCGGGCCAGTGCGCCTGCGCCCGGAGCTCCTCGGAAGAAACGTACCCCCGGCCCTTGGAGACCTCGATCTCCATGTCGAGCTTGCCGCCCGCTTCCAGGCGGGCGATCGCCAGGTCCTTGTTGACGACCTCGACGTTGGAGTTCTCTTGGACATGCCCGGCCGTCACAACCCCCTCCTTGTTGGCCGCGAGATAAATCATCTCGGGTCCATTGGAAAAGAGTTTGAGGCGAAGCTTCTTGAGATTAAGGAGGATGTTCATGACATCCTCTCGGACGCCGGCGATCGTCGCGTACTCGTGCTGGGCGCCTTCGATGCGCACGGCCGTCACGGCCGCGCCTTCCAGGCTCGAGAGCAGCACCCGCCTCAGGGAATTTCCCACGGTGTGGCCGTAACCGCGCTCATAGGGCTCGGCTACGAATTTCGCGTAATTCTCCGTCGCGGTCTTGCCTTCGACGTTGAGCTTCTGGGGAAGGATCAGTTCTTTATATGCCATGGAGGTCCCTCGTTATTTCGAATAGTGCTCGATGATGAGCTGGTCCGCCGCCGGGAACGACATTTCAGCCCGTTCCGGAAACCGCAGGACTTTGCCGGTCAGCGCGGTGTCGTCGAACTCCAGGAAGCTGGGACGGTTGCCGCGCCGCACGGCCGTCTCCAAGCTGAGCTTCACCCCCACATTCTCCTTCACCGCGGGGTTCAAGGACACGGTATCCCCGGGCTTCAGGAGGCAAGACGGGATGTTGAGGCTGCGCCCCCCGACCTTCACGTGATGGTGAAGAACGAGCTGCCGGGCGGCCTTGAGCGAGGTGGCCCACCCCAGCCGGCGCACCACGTTATCGAGGCGCATCTCAAGGCTGCGAAGAATCATTTCGCCGGTGTTCACGGGGCTGGCCTGACAGCGGGCCACAAGCCGCGCGAAAGGCTTCTCGTTGATGCAGGCCATGCGGCGCAGCTTCTGCTTCTCGCGCAGCCGGATCTGGAATTCCGAGGGCTTGCCGCGCTGCGGCTTGGCCATTCCCGGCGGCGAGGATCCCTTGTCGAGGACGCAATTCGTGAAACACTTATCGCCCTTCAAAAACAACTTCGTCTGCTCCCGCCGGCAGAGACGGCATACGGGACCGGTATAGCGCGCCATCAGACCCTCCTCGCCTTGGGCGGCCGGCAGCCGTTATGGGGCAGGGGCGTCACATCCTTGAGGCTCACCACGACGAGCCCGGATGTCCCGAAGCTGCGAACGGCCGTTTCGCGTCCGGGGCCGGGCCCCTTGATAAAGACGGCGACCTGCTTGACGCCCAACTCGATCGCCCGCTTAGCGACGCGACCGGCCGTGACGCCGGCCGCGAAAGGCGTGCCCTTCTTGGTTCCCTTGAAACCGTTGGCTCCCGCCGTAGACCAGGCGATGATATCGCCGCGTTCATCGGCCAAGGAAACGATCGTGTTGTTGAATGAGCATTGAATGTAAACCCGCGCGAAGCTCAGCGTCTTCCACGACTTGCGCCGCGGGGGGCCCTGAGGGGCGGGAGGGGGGGTCTGTTCTGCCATGGGTTATGCCTTGGGTTTGGCCGGGGCCTTGTCCGCGGCCTTCCCGGCGCCGACGGTCTTACGGCGGCCCCGACGGGTCCGAGCGTTGGTCTTGGTGCGCTGACCGCGCACCGGCAGGTTGCGCCGGTGGCGAAAGCCGCGGTAACTGCCGATTTCAACGAGCCGGGAGATGTTTCCCTGAAGTTCTCGACGCAGCTCGCCTTCAACCCGGAAATCCTTAACCAGGAGGTTGTTGATGAGGCCCACCTGGCTCTCGGTCAATTCCTTCACCCGCGTCGCCGGATCGACGGCCCCATTGAGCTTGCGCAGAAGAACCTGCGCGTTCGCCCGACCGAGGCCATAAATGTAACAGAGGGCGATGTCTATTCTCTTATTCTTCGGCAAATCAACGCCCGCCACGCGTGCCATTATGGTTTCCCTTCCAATATGCTCATGGTATCACCCATTCCCCCTGGGTCAAAGTCATCTCCTCATCCCTGCCTCTGCTTGTGCTTTGGGTTGGAGCACAGGACGCGCACGACTCCGCTGCGCTTCACCACGCGGCACTTCTGGCAGATGGGCTTAACGCTCGCTCGAACTTTCACGGTTTTCCTCCAGTACGATATGGTTTCCTCATTCCCGGTAAATGATCCGCCCGCGGCCCAGATCGTACGGCGAGAGCTCCAGCCTCACCTTGTCTCCGGGGAGAATCTTGATATAGTGCATCCGCATTTTCCCGGATATATGCGCGAGGACGATGCGTCCCTGCGGAATCTGGACCCTGAACATGGCGTTGGGCAGCGCTTCGACGATGGAACCTTCGACTTCAATTTTGTCCTCTTTACCCATCGTCAGGCGCCCGAAGCCTCAGTGAGGATCTCGGCGCCCCGCTGCGTCAGCACCACCGTATGCTCAAAATGCGCCGCGAGACTCCCATCCCGCGTGACCGCCGTCCAACCGTCGTCCAACGTGTCGACCGCATAGCCCCCCGCGGCCACCATCGGCTCGATGGCCAGCGCCATGCCGGCCGATAGGCGGGGGCCCGTGCCCGCCCGCCCGAAATTGGGAACAGGAGGCTCTTCATGAAGGGCGCGCCCGATGCCATGCCCGACAAAGTCGCGGACCACTGAAAATCCGCACGATTCCACGTGGACTTGAACCGCGCTCGAAATGTCCCCGACCCGGCCCTCCGGCTTGGCCGCGGCGATCCCAAGAGCCAGAGACTCGCGGGTCGCGTCCATCAATCGACGGGCCTGCGGCGAGATGGTCCCAACGCCGACCGTCACCGCCGCATCGGCGCAGAAGCCGTCCACGACGCAGCCGAAATCCAAGCTCACCAGATCCCCCGCCTTGATCCGCCGCCGGGACGAGGGGATGCCGTGGACGACCTCCGCGTTTACGGACACGCACAAGGCGGCGGGAAACCCGCGATAGCCCAGGAAGGCGGGCTTGGCCCCGCGGCGCTTGAGCTCGGCCTGCGCGATCTGGTCGAGTTCCAAGGTCGTCATGCCCTCTACGGCCGCAGACTCCAAGATCTTGAGTATTTCCGCGACGACACGGCCGGCCGACCGCATGACGGCGATCTCAGCGGGGCTCTTGAGTTCGATGGTCTTGGCGGCCATCATTCCCCGGCGCCTCCTGGAATATCGGAAGCGCAGGCCCCGCCAATCCCGGCCTTGTGGCCGTCTATCAAAACGCACAGCCCGGACGTCACCGTGTCGAGGCTCCCCGCCGCGTCCACTTCCCGAAAAATCCCCTCGGCGCGGTAGTAAGCGATCAGGGGATGCGTGACGTCTTCGTAAAGCATCAGGCGCTTGTTCGCGGTCGCCTCGGAGTCGTCTTCGCGCGCCTTGACCTCGCCCCCGCACCGGTCGCACGCGCCGGGCTTGGCGCAAGGACGCGTCACCTCATTGTAGACTTCCCCGCACGTGACGCAGGTGCGCCGCGCGGTCAACCGCTTGAGGGCCGCCGTCCGAGATAGATTGAGGCAAATGACCAGATCGAGGGAGCGCCCCTGTCGGCGCATGTCGGCGTCGAGGGACTCGGCCTGCTGCAGGTTGCGCGGGAAGCCGTCGAGGAGAAATCGCCCCTTGTCGACGTCCATGCGTCCGGCGACCATCTCGGTCACCAATTCGTCGGGAACGAGCCCGCCGGACTTGACGTAGTATTCGGCCTTTCGGCCCAACGCGGACTGGGACTGCATTTCCTGGCGGAAGATGTCGCCCGTTGAAAGGTGGGTCAGGTTGTAGCGCCCGCAGAGCCGCTTGGCCTGCGTTCCCTTCCCCGAACCCGGCGAACCCAGAAGGACGATGATCACCTCATGCCCCCACGTTGAACCAGCGCCCCTGAATGCGCCCCTTCTTCAGGAAGCCCTCGTAATGGCGCATGATGAGGTGGGCTTCCAGCTGGCCCATGGTGTCAAGCGCCACTCCCACCACGATCAAAAGGGCGGTGCCGCCGAAATAGAAGGGGACGTTGAACTGCTGGCGCAGGTAGTCGGGAAGCACCGCGATCGCCGCCACGAAGAGCGCCCCGCCCAAGGTAATCCGCTCGAGCACCCATTCGATATGCTTGGCCGTGGGCTCCCCGGGCCGGATGCCCGGAATAAACCCGCCGGACTTCTTCATATTCTCGGCGAGGTCGACCGGGTTAATCGAAACCGAGTTGTAGAAATAGCAGAAAAAGATGATCAGCGCGGCATAGACTAGCTGGTAAAGCCAGTTGCCGCCGCTCCAAAAGTCCATCATCTTCTGCGCCCAGGCCGCGTCGGGGGTAAACTGCAGTATGGTCACCGGGACCGCCAAAAGCGAGACGGCAAAGATCACCGCGATCACGCCCGACTGATCCACCTTGAGGGGGAGATAGCTTTGGGCCCCACCCATCATGCGCCGCCCCACCACCCGCTTGGCGTATTGGACCGGAATCTTGCGCTGGCCGGTCTCCACCCAAACCACGGAAAGCAACACGGCCAGAAGCACGGCCGTCAAGAAGATCGCCTGCAACAGCCCCACCTCCTCGAGGCTGATGAGCTGAACGACATTGTAGACGGCCTGCGGGATGGACTCGACGATTCCGGCGAAGATGATCAAAGAGACCCCGTTGCCGATGCCCATCTCGGTCATCTGCTCGCCGAGCCACATGATGAAGATGGTCCCGGCCGTCAACGTCAGCACCGTCAACAGGTAGAACCCCGTGGTGGGGTCGGAGACCACCGGGATATTGCCCGGGGTGGGCATCTTGGTGATGGCCATGGTCAGACCGAAGGACTGGAACGCCGCCAGGAATAGGGTCAGATAGCGCGTGAGGCTGTTGAGCTTGCGCCGCCCAAGCTCGCCCTCTTTATGAAGCCGGTCGAGGTAGGGAATCACGTGGGCGCCCTGGAGCAGGCTCATGATGATCGAGGCGTTGATGTAGGGCATCACGCCCATGGAGAAAATCGAGAAGCGCCCCATGGCCCCGCCCGAGAAAATATTCAAAAATCCAAGCAGGCTGTTGCGTTGGGCGTCGAACAACGAACGCAGGGCGTCGGCGTTGATCCCCGGGATGGGGACAGCCGCGCCGATTCTAAACACCGCCACGGCCCCCAACGTGAACAGCACCCGCTTGCGCAGGTCGGGGATATCGAGAATGCTCGCGAACTTCTGGATCATTCCGGACTTAGGCCGCCACGACCTCGGCCTTGCCGCCGGCGGCCGCGATCTTTTTGCGGGCGGATTGGGAGAAGGCGTGGGCGCGGATTTCGTAGGGAAGCGTGAGGGCCCCACCGCCGAGAACCTTCACGGCGCGGGAGCCCCGCGCCAGACCGTGGATCTTCAACCGCTCCAGGGTCACCTCTTTCTGGTTCTTGAAGACACGTTCGATGTCGGCCAGGGAAACCACCTGGTAGCGGACGCGGAAGGCGGCGTTGGAAAACCCGCGCTTGGGAACCCTCCTTAAGAGAGGGGTCTGCCCGCCCTCGAATCCGACCAGCTTGCCGTCTCCGGACCGCGAGCGCTGACCCTTCTGCCCCCGCGTCGATGTCTGGCCATGGCCCGAGCCCTCGCCCAGCCCCAGCCGCTGGCTGCGGCGCCGGGAGCCCGGAGCGGGCGCCAGCGTGGCCAGTGAAATGCTCCGCTTCTGCGACGCTGATTCGCTCATTTTCCGCGAAGCTTGGCGACGTCGGCGGCGGTCCGCAGGCCGCGCAGACACTCGAGAGTCGCCCCCACGACGTTGAAGGCGTTGGAGCTGCCCAAGCTCTTGGTCAGCACGTTGCGCACCCCGGCGGCCTCAAGGACCGACCGGACCCCTCCCCCCGCGATGACGCCCGTGCCCGGAGCCGCGGGCTTCATCCAGACCCGGCCCGAGCCGAACTTCGCGACGATCTCATGCGGGATCGTGCCTTCCTGCAGGGGGAAGATCACGAGGCCCCGGCGGGCTTGTGCGTTGCCCTTCTGGATCGAAGACTGCACTTCCTTGGCCTTGCCCAGGCCCGCCCCGACGGTCCCTTTGCCGTCTCCGATGACGACTAGAGCGCTGAAGGAAAATCGCTTTCCGCCCTTGACGACCTTGGCGACCCGGTTGATGGCGACCACCGTCTCCCGAAAACCCTTTTCGTCGGGACCCCCGTGAGGAGGCCTGCCTCTCCCCGGACCGGAAAACGGCTTCATCGGCATCATCAGAACTCCAACCCCCCGGCCCGGGCCGCCTCGGCCAAGGCCTTGACCCGGCCGTGGTAGCGATAGGCCCCGCGGTCGAAGGCGACCTTCTTGACCCCGGCCGCCAAGGCTCGCTGGGCGATCAATTCCCCCACGGCCTTCGCCGCCACAAGGCTCTTGGCGGACTTGCCCCTGCCTTCGGGGGGCAGGGAGGTCGCCGAAGCCAGCGTGCGCCCCTGGCTGTCATCGATAATCTGGGCGTACAAATACCGGAGGCTCCGGCGCACGGACAAGCGCGGGCGACCCGCGCCGCGCGCCGCCAAATGTCCCCGGGTCCTCTCCCGGCGGTACTTAAATCGAGCCCGCTTGCTCTTCATGGTTCTCCTCCGGCATCCCTAGGAATCGAACCATTGCCGTTGGTCATTTCTTAGCTCCGCCGACGCCCGCGGTGGATCCCGCAGCGGCCTTGCCGGCCTTCTTTCGCACCACTTCGCCCTTATACCGAATCCCCGTGCCCTTGTACGCCTCGGGCCTGCGCAGCCCCCGGATCTTGGCGGCCGTCTCGCCCACGAGATCCTTGTTCGCGCCGCTGACGGTGATGAGGATCTTCTTGGCGTCGGTCTCGACCTTGAGGCCCGGCGGCACCTGAAAAACGACGGGATGCGACTTGCCCAGGGCCATTGAGAGTTTCGTCCCGGCGACTTCGGCGCGAAAGCCAAGTCCGATCACCTCAAGCTGCTTGGAGAAGCCGTCGACGACCCCAACCACCATGTTGTGGATCCGAGCCCGGGCCATCCCATGCAGGGCCCCGGCGTCCTTGCGGGCCTTGCGATCGGCGGTGACCACCACCTGGCCCGATGACACCGAAGCCCCGATCGCCGGGGGCAAGCTTTCGCGGAGCTCGCCGCGGGGCCCCTTCACGATGATTTGGCCGTCCTGAATCTTGACCTCGACGGCCTTGGGGATGACGACCGGGATCTTTCCGATTCGGCTCATATCACCTCACCAGACCTGGCAGAGGATCTCGCCGCCGGCCTTGCGCTCCCTGGCCTGACGGTCTGTGATGACCCCCTGCGGCGTGGAAAGGACCGTGAGGGCGAACCCGCTGCGCACCCGCGGGATATCCCGGTAGGAACGGTAGACTCTCAAACCCGGCCTAGAAACGCGCCGCAGGCCGCGGATGACGGGCTCCTTCTCGGGCGAATACTTGAGGAACACGCGGATGGTGCCCCGCCGGGTGCCGTTGAGGTAGAGGGATTTGAAATTGGCGATGAAGCCCTCATCCTTTAGAATGCGGACGATCTCAAGCTTGATCTTCGAAAGCGGAACATCCACGCGGTCCTTAGCGCGCATGTTCGCGTTGCGAATACGGGTCAGGAGGTCTGCGATGGTATCCATAGCATTGTCTCTACCACGAGGACTTCATCACGCCCGGAATCTGGCCACAATGCGCCATCTTCCGAAGGCAGATGCGACAGAGGCCGAAGTCCCGGTAAAACGCGCGCGGCCGACCGCAGATCTGGCAGCGGTTGCGCTGGCGCGTGGAGAATTTCGGAGTCTTGCGGGTCTTGGCGACCCATGCGGTCGTAGCCATATCAAACCTTCCCGGCCCCCGCCGCCGCTTGGCTTTCACCGGAGGGCGGCGAGGACTTCTTGAACGGCATCCCGAACCCTCTCAAGAGTTCCAGGCTCAGAGCGTCGGACTGGGAGCTCATCACGAAGGAGATGTTCATCCCGCGCTGCTTGAGGGAACGCTCGACATTGACCTCCGGGAAAATCAGCTGTTCCTTGAGGCCGAGGTTGAAATTGCCCGTCCCGTCGAACCCGCGCGGCTCGAGGCCCCGGAAGTCCCGGATGCGCGGGATCGCCGTCGAGATCAGGCGGTCAAGGAACTCGTACATCCGGTCTCCCCGCAGAGTGACGCGCAGCCCGATCGGAGAGCCTTCCCGGAGCTTGAAATTCGAGATCGACTTCTTGGCGCGGCGCAGTTGGGGCCATTGGCCGGTGATAAGGGCCAGGTCCTCGCGGGCGCTGTCGAGCATCTGGATGTTGTCCTTGGCCTCGGAGACGCCGATATTGATCACGATCTTTTGGATGCGCGGCGCCGCCATGGGGTTGGACACGGCGTGGCGCTCCATCAGCTGCGGAACAATATTCTCCGCATAGCTCTTCTTGAGGCGCGGCACGGCGTGCTTGGCCTGGCGGCCGTCCGAGACGGCGAAGGCCGGCCCCTTGGGGGCCTCGGACTTAGGCCGGCCGCCGGAAGATTTCTGGGCCTTGGGCGCGGGCTTGACGGCTTCCTTGGTCTCGGCCATCAGAGCAGAGTCTCTCCGCAGCGCCGGCAGATGCGGACCTTTTCCCCGGTTTGCAGGGCGTCGCTCCGCGGCCTCATCGGCTTCTCGCACTTCGGACACATCAGCATGACGTTGGAAATTGAGATGGGAGCCTCCATACGATGGATGCCGCCCGGGCTGGCGGCCCCGCGCGGCTTTTTATGACGGGCCACCATGTTGACCTTCGCGACCACGACCCGGAACTTCTCGGGAACCAGGCGCAAAACCTCGCCGATCTTGCCGCGGTCCTTGCCGGCCATCACCATGACCCGGTCCTTCTTTCGAATCCTCAAGCCCATGGCTACACCACCTCCGGCGCCAAGGAGATGATCTTGAGGTAGTCCTTCTCGCGCAGCTCTCTAGCGACCGGCCCGAAAACCCGGGTTCCCTTGGGTTCCCCGTTGGCGTCGATGAGACAAGCGGCGTTATCATCGAAGCTCACGTACGAGCCGTCCGCCCGCCGCGCCGGCTGGCGCACCCGAACCACCACAGCCTTGACGACCTCGCCCTTCTTGATAGCGCCATGCGGGACGGCGTCCCGGACGCTGCAGACAATGATATCCCCGAGCCCCGCGTAACGCCGGCGGCTGCCTCCGGGGATTTGAAAGCACTGGAGCTTGCGGGCCCCGGAGTTGTCGGCCACCTCGAGAATGGTCCGCAGCTGGATCATTTCCCCGCCCCCGCCCGTCCCGAGGCTCGGGCCGGCGACCCGACGGCCGGCAACACCCGCACGACCCGCCAGCGCTTGGTCTTAGAGATCGGCCGCGTGCTCATGATCTCGACCCGGTCGCCCTCGCGCGAGGCGTTTTCCTCGTCATGGGCGTATAGCTTTTTGGATCGCTGAACGACCTTGTCATAGAAGGCGTGCCGGAATACCCGCCTGACCCTCACGATGCGGGTCTTTGACATCCGGGCCGATACGACCAGCCCCTCCAGGGTCTTGCGTTCTTCCCGCTCCACAGCCGCATCGATCGTCATGCCGCCTCCGCCGGTCGCTTGGCCCGGATCCACGTGTTGAGGCGCGCGATATCCCGCCGCAGCGTGCGCAGTTCGAGGGGATTCGTGGCCCTGGAAACCCGGTGCCTGAACTGGAGCCGGAATCGCCTCTCCCGCGCGGTTTTAAGCTCCGAAAGGAGTTCCGCCAGGGAGAGATTGCTCTTGGCCTCGCGCACCTTGGCCTTCATGCGCCCTCCCGCGCCACAAACTTGGTTTGGATCGGCAGCTTGTAGGAGGCGTAATCCAGCGCCTCTCGGGCCTCTTCCCTAGAGATGCCCTGCAGCTCGAATAGTATCCGGCCGGGCCTCACCACCACCACCCAGTGGTCCGGGGCGCCCTTGCCTTTGCCCATGCGGGTCTCCGCCGGATGCTTGGTCACCGCCTTGTCCGGGAAGACGCGAAGGAAAAGCTTTCCGCCCTTCTTGAGTTTGCGGCCGACGGCCACGCGCGCCGCTTCTATCTGGCGAGCCGTGATCCATTTCGGCTCCAGGGCCTTCAAAGCGTAATCCCCGAAGGCGATCTGCGCGCCCCGGGCGGCGTTTCCCTTGATTCGAGGGTGGCTGTGCGGCTTGCGGTATTTGACCCGCCTAGGCATCAACATCTGGTTTGGGAGCCTCCGGCGCGGCCGCGGACGCGAGCTCTGGAATGTTTGCCGGCGCCGGCGCGGCGGCGGCCTCGACGGGCGCCGGGGCCGAGGACGCCGGACCGGGGACCTCGACGCCGATCGCCCGCTTGGCCATGTCCAGGAGTTCGCGGTGGCTCTTGACGAAAAGCTGCTTCTTGAAGATCCACACCTTGACGCCGATAAGGCCGGCCGTGGTGTGCGCCTCCGAAATCCCGAAATCGATGTCGGCGCAGAACGTGTGCAGAGGCACGCGCCCCTCGCGGAGCCACTCCCGCCGGGCGATCTCGCCGCCGTTGAGGCGTCCGCTGACCATGACCTTAATGCCCAAGGCTCCCGCCTGCATGGTCCGCTCCATGGCGCGGCGGATGGCGCGGCGGTAGGCGATCCGCTTTTCGAGCTGCCCCGCGATCGCCTCTCCCACCAACCGGGCATCGAGCTCGGGCTCCTTGATCTCGACCACGTTGATGAAAGTCTTGCTCGCGGTGATGGCCTCGACCTGACTCTTAATGGCCTCGATGTCGACGCCCTTCTTTCCGATCACCACCCCCGGGCGGGCGGTGTGGATGTTGACGCGAAGATAGGAGCTGGCCCTCTCGATGCCGATCCAACTCACCGCCGCTTGGCGAAATTGATTCTTGATCAAGGTGCGGATCTTGAAATCCTCGCCGATCAATTCCGGCATGTGGCGGGGGGCGAACCACTTGGATTCCCAATCCTGGATGTATCCCAGCCGGACCGCTTTCGGATGGATCTTTTGACCCATATGCCTTCATCCTAGGAAATCCAACGGGATTTCCTAGGTTGAACCTCCTTACAGAATCCCTTATGAAACCCCGCGCGGAGCGCGGGGTTCCTAACGGAAATCCGTGGTTTCACATGACAAGGAATTCCAGCCTCAACGTCCCGCTCAAACCTTGACGAATTCCTTGTCATGTGGGCTGATCGGAGACGACCACCGTGATATGGCACATCTTTCTTTTGAACGTCATCGCGCGGCCCATGGGCGCCGGACGCACCCGCCGCATGTTCCCCAGCGGCCCCTGCGTCGAATAGCACTCCTTCACGAACACCGCCTCGGGCTTGAGCGCGTGGCCGGCCCGCGCGGCCTTGTGCGATAGGTTGGCGGCCGCGGACTGCACCGCCTTGGAAACGACCCCAATGCAAATGCGCGGGATCATGGGCAGCATCTGCTGGACGCGAAGGATTTTCTGTCCCCGGATCTCCCGGAGGACTTGGGACACCTTCCGGGTTCCGACGCGCTGAAATCGAGCGTGGGCGATGGCGTCCATGGTTTCTTTCCTATACCTCCAAGGGATCAACCATTTCCTTTGGTCATGGCTAGGTCAGAGAGGTGGATTCTTTCTGCGCCGCGCCGTGCGTGCGGAAGGCGCGCGTGAAAGAGAACTCACCCAGCTTGTGGCCCACCATCGGCTCGCTCACGAAGACGGGAAGGAACTTCCGGCCGTTGTGGACCGAGAAGGTGAATCCCACGAATTCCGGGATGATCGTGCAGGCCCGAGCCCACGTCTTTATGGGCTTCTTTTCTCCGGAGGCCGCCATTTTCTCGACCTTCCGCTTCAACGATTGATTGACGAAAGGGCCCTTCTTTGTCGAACGGCTCATTCTCGGATCACCCTCCCAAACCTTTCGCCTTGCGCCGGTCCTGTACGATCAGCCAGCTCCAAAGCTTCTTCTTCTTGCGTGTTTTGTAGCCCTTGGCCAACTGGTTCCACGGCGACCGCGGGTGATTGCCGCCCTTGGACTTGCCGCGTCCCCCGCCGAGCGGGTGGTCGGTCGCGTTCATAGCGCCCCCCCGGACGGTGGGACGGATGCCGCGGTGCCGCGAGCGTCCGGCCTTGCCCAGGTTCACGGTGTTATGAAGAAGATTGGAAACCTGACCCAGCGTGGCCGAGCAACGGTCCGGCACCCTGCGGATCTCGCCGGAGGGCATCTTAAGCTGCGCGTAGCCGCCGTCCTTGGCCAGGAGCTGGGCTTGGCCCCCCGCGGCGCGCACCAGCTGGCCGCCTCGGCCCGGGACCAGCTCGATGCTGTGGACGAAAGAACCCTCCGGGATGTTGGCCAGCGGCAGACAGTTGCCGACCCGAATGTCCGCGGTCGGGCCGCTCATGACCGTCTCGCCGACCTTGAGGCCCGCCGGGTAGAGGATATAGCGCTTCTCGCCGTCGGCGTAATGGATCAGGGCGATGCGCCCGGAGCGGTTCGGGTCGTACTCGACGCCGGCGACCCTGCCGGGGACGCCGAGCTTGTCGCGCTTAAAATCGATCAGCCGGTAGGCGCGCCGGTGGCCGCCCCCCTGGTGGCGCACCATGATCATCCCGGTATTGTTGCGGCCGGCCTTTTTGCGCAGGCCGATGACGAGGCTCTTCTCCGGGGCCTCCCGCGTGATCTCCGAAAAATCCGCCGACGTCATATGGCGGCGCGAGGGGGTATAGGGTTTGAATGTCTTAAGGGGCATGGTTTCTTTTCTATGCAGTCAAGGAATCAACCATTTACTTCGGTCATGGGTCATCCCGCGTGATCAGCCGCGTCGATTTTCTGCCCCCCGGCGAGGGTGACGATCGCTTTCTTCCAGTCCGGGCGACGGCCGGTGTTCTTCCCATACCGCCGCACCTTGCCATGGACGATCATCGTCCGCACTCGGGTCACCTTGACCTTGAAGAGCTCCTCGACGGCGCGGCGGATGTCGTGTTTCGTGGCGGCGGCGGCGGCCTCGAAGAGATATTGGTTGTGCTTTTCCTTGAGAATAGTGCTGCGCTCGGTGAGCAGCGGCCTAAGGATCGTTCGGTATATGTCGATGTCGGCCATGATCAGTTCCAGCGCGACCCCAGCGCCTCCAGCGCCGGCCGGGTCATCACCAGCCGCCGGCAGGACAGCACCCGGTAGGCGTCCAGGTCTCCGGGCAGCAGGACGGACACCTCCGGGAGGTTCCGACACGCCCGCCGCACAATCGGGTCGGCCTTATCCATAACCAGGAGCGTCCGGGATGGACAGCCCAGGGCGGCCAGCGCCGCGGCGACGCGCTTGGTCTTGGCCTCCTCGAAAGCGATCGATTCCACGAAGCGGATATCCCCATCGGCCAGACGGGCCGACAGCGCCTGCGCCAGCGCCAGGCGGGCCTTCTGGCGCGGCAGATCCAGCCGGGCCCTCCCGGATCGGGGGCCAAAGACCACGCCCCCATGCCGCCACAACGGAGAGCGGATTGAGCCGGCGCGCGCCCGGCCCGTGTGCTTTTGCTTCCAAGGCTTCTTGCCCGAACCCGACACTTCCGAGCGGGTCTTGGCATGGGCGCAGCCGCGCCGCCGGTTGGCGAGGGCAACGCTCACCGCCTCATGGAGGAACGGGGCGCTCGACGTGCGCCCGAAAATGTCGTCGCGCAACTCGACCATGCCCGTCTCCGCTCCGGAAAGGTCGAAAATCTTGGCTTGCATCAGGCTTCCTTGGCCTTGGTCGGCTTCTTGCCGATGATATTGCCCATCTTATCCTTCTTGACCTCCGACTTCACCGGCTCGATGTAAAACTTGCGGGCCTTGACGGTCTCCAAGACGGTCACCAGGCCTCCGGCCGGACCCGGGACGGAGCCGCACAAATAAAGAAGGTGATTTTCCGGCTCCACCTTGACGACCTCCATCTTTTGGACGGTGACCGTCTCGGCGCCCAGGTGACCGGCCATCCGCTGGCCGGGAAGCACCCGGCCCAAGGAGCGCCGGGATGTCAACGATCCCGGAGAGCGCTGCTTGTCGGAGGCCCCGTGCGAAGCGGGCATCCCCCGGAAATTATGGCGCTTCATGACGCCGGCAAACCCCTTGCCCTTGGAAGTCCCTTGGACATCCACGAAGTCGCCCGCCTTAAAGACCGCCGCCAAATCGATGTCTTGGCCGACCGCGAAGCCCTTGGTGTCGGCCACCCGAATTTCCCGGACCCAGCGGGCGGGCGCCAAGCCCGCGGCCTGAAACTGCCCGCGAAGGGACTTGGGGCTGCCCTTCTCCCGGCGCCGGCCATAGGCCAACTGGAGCGCGTTGTAGCCGTCGGGGCCCGCGGCCGATTTGACCCGCATGACGGAACACGGGCCCGCCCGGACAACGCTCACGCCGCGCAGGCTCCCATCGCGCGGATGAAAAATCTGAGTGCAGCCGACCTTCTCGCCCAGGATGACGCGAAATGTGGCGGGAGCGTAGCTTGAGGCGCCCCCCGCGGGGGCGCCGATAGTTGTCGGGGGGCTTAAATCCGTTTTATCAGGTCCGTCTTCCATATTCTAAAGCTTAATCTCCACGTCCACTCCGGCCGGCAGATCCAGCTTCATCAACTCGTCGACCGTCTTCTGGGTCGTGCTGTTGAGCTCGATCAGCCGCTTGTGAACCCGCATCTCGAACTGCTCTCGGGACTTCTTGTCCACGTGAGGCGAGCGCAGGACCGTATACCGCTTGATGTGAGTCGGCAGGAGAACGGGCCCCGAAACAATGGCCCCGGTCCGTTGCGCCGTCTCGACGATCTTGCTTACGCTGGCATCGAGAACGCGATGGTCGTAAGCCCTAAGGCGGATGCGGATTCGCTGCTGCAGATTCTTCAGTTCGGCCATATATTATACCAAATCCTTGCCAATTTTTAGCATCAGTCCAAGATTTCGGCGACGACGCCGGCGCCGACGGTGTGGCCGCCTTCCCGC
>CAYJXJ010000022.1:21005-38507 GCA_964374095.1 uncultured Elusimicrobia bacterium | reverse complement strand
TGACGGTCCGCCGCGAGCTGGGGTTTTTCAAGGATCTCTGGATCAACCTCTTCGAGGCCACGGCCAAGCTCTGCTACCAGCGCTGCGACGCCATCTTCACCCTCTACGAGGGAAACCGCCGCATGCAGGTGGAATTCGGAGCCGCCCCGTCCATCATCGAGATCATCCCCAACGGCGTCGAGGCGGGCGCGGCCGGCCCCGCGGCGCCGGCCCGGGAGGCCCCGGCCGGGCCCCTGCGCGTCGGCTTCGTCGGCCGCGTCGTCCCCATCAAGGACGTCAAGACCCTGATCCGCGCCTGCCGCCTGGTCCTCGACGGCCTGCCGGAGACCGAGATCTTCTTGATGGGGCCGACGGAGGAGGACAAGAAGTACTTCGCGGAATGCCAAGAGCTCGCGGGCATGCTGGGGATGGGCGAGCGCATCAAGTTCCTGGGGCGCGTCAAGGTCGCGGAGTATTATCCCACCCTCGCCGTCCAGGTCCTGACCAGCATCAGCGAGGGCCAGCCCCTGGTCATGCTGGAGGGCTACCTGTGCGGCGTTCCCGTCGTGGCCACCGCGGTGGGGGCCTGCCGCGAGATGATCGAGGGCTTGACGCCCGAGGACCGGGAGTTGGGGCCGTCGGGGATCGTGACGCGGGTCGGCAATCCGGAGGAGACCGGCCGGGCCATTCTGCGGCTGCTGCGCGACCCGGAGCTGCGAAAACGCATGGGGGAGGCGGGGCGCCGGAGGGTCCACGGCTTTTACGATTACCATAAGATGATCGCCCGCTACCGCCAAGTCTACAAGACCTACCAGCGTTCGCCGGCCCAGGAGCCCGATGGCGGGAATCGGCTTTAAGCTCCGCTTCTACGCCGAGGAGGGCACCTACTCCGGCATACTCAAGGGCTACACCTACTCGGCCATCATTTCGGCGGGGCCGTGGTTGCTCTCGGCCCTGGCCTTGGGCGCCCTGGCCTTTCTGTCCCGCGGGGAGATGGGGCTCTACCATGGAACCCTGATGTACGTTTTTTCCTTCACCCTGCTCTACACGGGCTTCTTCCAGTTCGTGGTCACCCGCTTTCTGGCGGACAAGCTCTACGGCGGGGACATCGACCGGCACGTCCCCACTTTCCTGGGGACGCTCCTGTTGACTCTGGTCCCCCAGGCCTATCTCGTCTTGGGCTTCCTCGGCACGCTCCAGGCGCCCACGCCCTTCCGTTTCGTGGCCTATTCCTGCACCCTGGCCGTGAGCTCGGTCTGGATCATCATGATTTTCCTGGGCGTGGTCCGGGCCTACCATTGGGCCGTATTCTCCTTCCTGGCCGGCGGCTGCGTCACCGTCGGCTCCGGGTGGCTGCTGGGCCGGTTCTGGGGGCAAACCGGCTATCTCTCGGGCTTCCTGGCCGGCCAGCTCGTGACCCTCGCCCTGCTGGTCTGGCTCTTCCTGTCGGAGTTTCCCTGGAAGAAGGCCATGGACTTCTCCTTCCTCTCCTATTTCCGGAAATTTCCCTCCTTGTGCCTGATCGGGTTCCTTTATTATCTCTCCTCCTGGGTCGACAAATTCGTCTACCGCGCCTCCCCCCACGGGGTCCTGATCGCGCCGCGCTTCCTCTTCGCGGCGCCGGACTACGAGGTGGCTTCCTTCCTGGCCCAGTTGACCACGGTCCCCGCCCTGGCGATCTTCTTCCTCCGGGTGGAGACCGATTTCTATGAGCGCTACCGCGATTTCTTCGCCGCCATCGCCCAGCACCAGACCTTCGCCGCGATCGATTCCTGCCGTGAACTCATCATCCGTTCCGTTCGCGAGGGGTTCTGGTTCCTGCTCCGCTTCCAAGGCATACTGACCCTGACCCTGTTTCTGATGGCCCCGCAGGTCTTCCGGCTCATCTGGCTCAACGCTCCCGAAATCAACCTCCTGCGCTTCATGATCCTGGGGAACTTCTTCCAGACCCTGCTGTTCCTGTCCATGATCCTGATGCTGTATTTCGAGTTCTACGGGGACGCCCTGCTCGCCTGCGCCGTCTTTCTCGCGGCCAACTGGGGACTGAGCCTGGCGGCGCTCGAGTTCCTTCCCCAAGCCCCGGGGGCGGGCTTCACCCTCGCCGCCGTCATCGGCTTCGCCTTCACGGCGTGGCGCTTTCTGACCAAGCTGCAAAGGCTCACGGAACTGCTCTTCTCGAACCAACCCGTCCTTCCCGCCGCGGCCGGCGACCCGCGCGTCGCGCACCGCGACGGCTTCGGACTGCAGCACCCGGTTCCAGGCGGGTCCAAATGCTAGGGACCCTCGACAAAATCCGCACCCTCCGGCGCGTGGATCTCTTCGGCGGGCTGGTCATGGAGGATCTGGCCGAGATCAGCCGGATCGCCCACCCGGAGTCCTTCCGGGAGGGGACCCTGGTCTTTGGCCAGGGCGACCCCGGAGTCGCCCTGTACGTCATCATCGCGGGCAGCGTCGAGCTGTTCCTGGATCAAAAGACAGGCCCCATCCCCTTGGCCGAGCTGCGCCCCCACGCGTATTTCGGCGAGATGGCCCTCCTGGACGACAAGCCCCGTTCGGCCTCGGCGCGCGCCAAGGAGATCCTGAAGGTCCTGCGCATCGGAAAAGAGGAATTCCGCGACCTTCTCAAGGAGCACTCGGAGTTGGGCCTGGACCTCCTGCGCCTGCTCTCGCTGCGAATCCGGAAGTTCCAGGCCGGCAAGCCATGACCCCACCCGACTGGAGGCTCTGGACCCGGGAGTGGCTGCTCCTCGCGGCCCTGGTCTCCGGGATGGGCTACGCCACGACCCCGCACAACCCCTTCTTCACCGGAGCCGCCCTGCATCCCTACCTCCTGGTGGCGGTCCTGATGGCGGCGCGTTACGGCAGCGGACCCGGGTTCGCCTCGGCCGCGGCCCTGACTCTCTTGTACGAACTGGGCGGCTTGGCCCGCGCCTGGGGCCGGGGCCTGCCGCCGATCCTGGAGATGCCCCATTCCCTGCTGGTCAGCAGCCTGTTCCTCTTCTCGCTCGTGATCGGCGCGCTCTCGGACGCGGAACGCGGCCGAGCGGCCCGCCTGGAGGCCGCGGCCCGCGAGAAGGAGGAGCGCCGAAAACTCGTCGACACCCAGAACCAGGCGCTGGCCGCGGCCAACCATGAGCTGCGCCAAAGGATACAGGAGGACACCAATACCTTCCAATCGGTCTATGAGGCGGCGGAGAAGCTGTCCGCCCTGGAGCCGGGCTTCCTGTATCCGGCCGTTCTGGAACTTCTGGAAAACTACCTGAAAGCCGAGCAGTGCTCCTTCTATTTGGTCGAGGACGGCGGCCTGCGCCTGGCCGCCGAGCGCGGCTGGGGCGAGGTCAAGCCGGAGGCCAGGCGGGTCTCCGGAAAAGAGGGGGTGCTGGGCAGCGTCCTGCGGGACCAGAAGATGGTCACCTTGAAGGACCTGCTCTACCGGGAGGAGCTGCGGCCCGGCGACAAGATCATGGCCGCTCCCGTCAAGAACATCGCCACGAACCGGACCATCGGCGTCATCGCCGTTGAAAAGCTCCCCTTCTCGCAGTTCAACGCCCAGAACATCCGGGCCTTCGCCACGATCGCGGACTGGGCCTCCAAGGCCCTGGCCAAGGCCGCGGTTTTCGCCCAGGCGGGAGCGGGGCGGGCGGCCGACCGCAAGCGTTTCCTCGAGGAGCTGCTGGTCCCCCTCGACGGCCGGCAGCTCCCCAAGAAGCTCCTCGAGCAGATCGTCGGACTGGGTCCGGAGATCCTCCCCGAGATCGGCAACCGCCTGACCCAGCCGACCGTAAGCCCGCACCGCCGGGACAACTGCCTGAAGCTCCTCGAGCATCTTTCGGCCGCGGGGCACCGCCTCGATCCCGAGGTCTATCGAGCCGCGGCGCGCGACGGGCTTCGGACCTGGTTCCTTCTGCAAAGGTACCGGGACTCGAGCGCCGCGTCCCTGGGCGATCAGGCCGACCTCCTGGCGAGCTACCTGGAAGAGCGGCAGGAGGCGCTGGCGACCCAGGCCTCACGCGGCCTCGCGCTGGCCGGGGCCCCGGGTTCAAAGCCGCCCTCCGTTTCGGACATACTGGAGGGGAAGGCCGCCTTGGACTCCGAGTTCTCCCCGCTCTTCGAGGCCCTCGCGGGGCGCGACGCGCGCCAGATCTCGGCCCTGGGTCGGGAGCGCTTCGGCTACGAACCCGCGCGCTTCGAGCGGCTCATCCCGGAGCTCCTCGACAGTCCGGATCCTTGGCTGCGGGCCATCATGATCCACCTCGCGGGCCAGGCCCGGCTCACGACCTGGACCGCGCAGGCGCAGCGCGGGGCCAACGACGACAACCCGATCGTCCGCGAAACCAGCATACTGGCCTTGGCCCGGCTGTGCCCAAGCCCCGATCCCTCGCTCATCGGCGCCATGCGCGCGCGCGCGGCGGAGGACAAGTACCCGCTCGTTCGGGAGGCGGCCCAGCAGGCCCTTTCGGATTGGACGAGCTCGGCCCTCTAGGCTTGACCCGGAACGGCAGTTGTCTTACCTGCGCGAAAGGATCAGCCGGTAGGAGGCCTCGGGGGGGGCCAAGTCCAGCCGGTATTCGGCGCGCCCCTGGGAATCGCCGCGGAGAGGCGCGTCCAGGCGGCGCACGCCGGCGCCGTCCGTCAGCGTCAGGCGCCAGGCGCCCGTTCCCAGGCCCCCGAAGACCGCCGAGAACCGGCCCAACCCCCGCACCCTGAGGCCCAACCGCTCCGCCGAGGGGAGGGCCTTGTCGATCCAGTAGGTGCAGCGCTCGACGTAGGGCGTGGACGCGGGCCGGCCGGTGAGGACGATCTTGCGCTCCGGCCGTCCGTCCAGGTGGACGTAGGTCTGGCCTTGGAAATGGGAGAAGCCGACGACGCCTTCCGAGGCCGCCAGGTCCACGGCGGTTTGACCGGGGAACCGGATCTCGCGCAGGTCGCCGGCGTTCTTGACGCGCCACGCGGGTCCCTCACGCCACAGGACGGTGCGGTAAAAATCCTCCGCGATCCGGCAGTACTGGCTGGCGAAGACCATGGCCGGCTCCATGGCCACGACGCGGTCGAGGATGAATTTGAGGGCCTCCAGGCTCTCGCGCTTGATGCCGGAATAGAAATGGTAGTAGAGGTTCATGGGAAGTATGCGCCGGGGGCTCTCCGTATGGGCGAAGTGGTCGAGGACCTTCTTCTGGCCGGCCCAGTCGCCGGTCAGGAAGAGGGTGTAGAGATAATCGTTCTGCGCCGAGGTATGGTACTGGCGGTAGGGCCCGACGGGCGTGGCCACGGGGCTCAAACCCGCCAGACTCGGGTGCTCCCGGTCGAAGATGGGGTCGCCGCCGTTCAAGTTGTGCATTCCCGCGCGCCAGGCGACCTCGAGGGCGCGGGCGTCGGGGTTGGTCGCTCCGGACCAGAACAGGGTGTCGCAGGATTTCCCCGGGGGAGCCAGATTCTCGTTGATGAAGAGGCGGCTTCCCCATATCTCGTTGAGAAAGTCCTGGGGCCGGTAGACGATCTTCCAAGGGAACTCCCCGGGATTGGAGACCGCGGGATCGCCCCCCACCCAGTCGAAGGGATGCGTCGCGGCGTGGCTGGCAACCTCGATATGGGGCAGCCGGAAGATGGCCCGGGCGAGCTCCACCAGCGGCTGGTAGGTGCGGGTGCCGTAGTTCTGCACGAACTGGCTGATGACCGACACCGACTGCGGCACCCGCGGGTAGGCTTTTAGGATCTCCTCAGTGATGAATTGGCCGGCGAAGTGGGCCTTGTCGATGAGGGAGACGGAATCCAGGGCGTCGCCGTCGATATGGGCGTAGAAGAGCCGGGCGCCGTTCATGGTCGTGTAATCCGGCGCGGGGAGGGGGCCCAGCGCCAGGGCCTCGGAGAAGAAGCGGTAGGGGTCGATGATCCACGATCCCAGGGTCTTTTCCTCGGCTAGCTCGGGCTGCAGCCGCTTGGCCAGGGCCGAGCGCACCAGGGCGATGCGCGCGGAGTCCACGGGGGGGAAATAGAAGGGGCTGCGCTCCATCGCCACACCGCCCGCGGGGGTGGTCACCACGAGGTCGATGGGGCCGCTGGCGGGGTCCGTGAAGGAGAGGTAGACCCGGTTTCGGGGGTCCCGGGAGACGTAGCGGTGGCCGTACTGGATGTCCTCCGGTTCGGTCATCCGCTCGAAGCCGATCATGGCCTTGTCTAAGACGCGGACCGAAGGGAATTTCTCGAAGCGCGCGAGCCCCAGGGGCCCAAAGGCGATGCCCAGGGCCTCGAAGACGGCCCCGACATTGGCGGCGGGAGTCTGTTCATCCTTGTCGATGGAGGCCCCATAATCCTGCAGGAGGACGACCCGGCGTCCGCGCCGGATCTGGCGGATGAGCCAGTCCCCGTAGGCCTCAGCCCGAGTCATGGCGGGCGTCACGTTCCAGGTCACGATGCCGCGGTAGCGCCGCATGCGCGCGTCCGAGGGAAGGCCGTCCTCCACCGCGTGGTAGTCCACGACCACCCCCAGGGCGGTCAACACGATGTCGGCCCGGTTGTAAAAGGGATGATGCTCCAGGTTCGGGGCCTCGCTTTTCTTATAGACCACGAGCACGCGCCGCAAGGCTTCCTCCGGATGCGCCGGCTCGGGGTCGGTCGGCGGCGGGACTTGCGGCAGCGGGCGCCGGTCCACGAGCTCCTTGTGGCTCGGGAGATCGTAGTGCCTCACGCGGGGGGGCGGCCTCTCGAAGCATTCCTTGAAAAAACCGGCCATATCCACGCGCTGGATCATGGCCTTTTTCTTCTCGTCCCAGAAGAAGCCGTAGCCTTCCAGGATCATCCCCCCGAAGGGGGTGTGGGCGATGAAGACGCTGTCCGAATCCATCATGTCCTTGCGCCGGACCAAAAGATGGATCTTGTTGCGCGGGTTCGCGGAGCGGAAGAGCTGGTAGTAGCGGAGATCCGCCGCCTCCAAGGGCGCCTCGAACTCGGCGAAGCGCCGGTCCTTGCGCCCGACCTCGAGCTTGGAGGAGTCGTCCGTGAAGGCGAAGTAGAACTCGATTCCGAAGGGCCACAGGAAGGTGTTGATCGTGCGCATGGATTCGTTCCATTGGATAAACTTGCCGTTGGGCTTGGGGATGAGGCCCTGGTAGGCGCCATAGGAGCCGACGATGGCCACCTTGCGTCCCGCCTCGAGCTGCTTGACCATCCATTCGGGGTAGGCGTCCGCTCCCACCATCTGGGAGGAGAGATAGCTCGTGACGATGCCCCGGTAGCGGCTCATGTCCGGGCCGGAGGGAAAGAAGGATTCCACGTCCTTGGCCTCCCACTCGTAGCCGGCCTGCTTGAGGAAGGCGCCGAGGTAGCTCACGGCGTTGCCATGGTCGGCGTCCCGCTGCTTGTAGAGGACGAGAATCTTCTTACCCGAGCTTCCCGCGGCCGCGGCCAGGGGAGCGGCCCCCGGGCCGAGGAGAACGAGCAGGAGCGCCACCCCCGCGCGCAGCGGCCGCCTCACGGCGCCCCCTGGACCGTGACCAAGGCGTTGATCAGGAAGGGGACCGAGAAGGAAAGCCGCCCTCCGCTTCGGGTGTAGGCGAGTTTGCGCGCGGGAAGTCCCGGCTCGGACGCGGCGACCGCGCCGACGTCCCGTCCCTCCTCCCAGGGGAGGCTGACCCGGGCCAGCGCCGCGGAAGGCTTGAGGGGCTTGCGGCCCGTCCAGCCGTAGTTGACCAGGTGCAGGATCAGGTCGGGCCCTCGGGCATAGGCCTGGACATAGATCGGGTCCTCCCCTTCCAGGACCGGAGACACGCCGGCCTCCTTGAGCCAGGAAAGGAGCGGGACCGGAAGCTTTGACCCGGGCCTCAGCAGGGCGCGCCGCCCCGAAAGGTCCCGCTGGATGATGACCCGGCCCTTCCCCGGCGGCGCGGGCGCGCCGCGCGGCGCGGACCACAGGGGCTGGGCCCGCCGGTCCCCGAACTCGTTCATGGTGCCGGCGTTTGGCCCCGTCACGATCAGCGTCCCCCCCTGCCGGGCGTATCCCGCGAGCCGGGCGTGCTCCGCGTCCGAGAGGGCGTCCGCTCCCGGCAGGATCACGGCGCGGTAGCGGCTCAAGGCCGCGGCGTCGACCTGGTTGGAGGTCAGGATGTCGAAGGGGACATGGGCCTCCAACAACATGGCGGCCCAGCCCCGGTACTCCGCGAGGTAGCGGGTCCGGGAAAGGGAGGTCGCGGCCGTGTTCACCCAGTGGTAGCCCGGATTAGGGGCCGAGGGGCTCAGGTAAAAACCGCCCGGGCGCGCGCCGTCCACGTAGTCCCGGGACGCGGGCGAATACACCACGGCCACCTCGGCCCGGGATGTGGACTCGAAGATGGCGGAGGAATGCTCATTTATCCAGCCGAACATCCGGGCGCGGTAGGCCTGGCCCACGCTCAGCGCCATCTGCGGTATGCGGGTCTCGTAGGGGTTGACCTGCGCGGCGAGGGCCGAGGCCATGACCAGCTGGGCGTCGTGCTCACGGAAGCCGTAGGTGAAGGCCCAGCGCGCCCGCTCGGCCGAAGCCCCCGCGCAGAACTTGTAGATGACCATCATCTGCTTCCAGTCCTCCCGGGAGGCGTCGGCCATGGCGGTGGTGTCGCTGATGGCGTCAAGCTCCCAGACGACGTCCAGGTCCCGGTCCAGGGTGGTGGCGTCGAGTCCCTCGACGGAGTTTATCAGGTGGTCGCAGGACACCACCTCGACCACGGTGCGGGCCTCGGGGTTGACCTTGCGCAACGCGTCGTGGGCCCCGCGAAGGAAATCCGCGAGGGTCTTGTGGCGCCAGGCCACCCACCGCCGCAGCGCGCGGTCCCTGAAATCCAGCTTCCGGGGCATGGTCTCGCCGGTCTCCTGCGAGAACTTGAGGCGGCAAAAGGAATCCGCGCAGGGCCAACGGCCCACGATGGAGTTGAACAGGGGCACGTCAAGCCAGAGGCCGTCGAGGCCGGTTTCGGCCAGACGCTTCACCCGGCCGTAGAAGAAATCCCGGAAGGGGGAGTTGGGGCACATCCACGCGCTCTCGTCGGTCGGTTCGACCCAGAAAACCAGGCTTCCCACGAAGCGATTGAAAGTCTTCCGGTCGAAATTGCGTTGGACCCAGTCCGGATGCTCCCGCCAGATGGAATGGCGGCCCTTTCCGCCATCCGGCGTGATGACCTCGAGCGCGGGGTAGTACCAGACGATGCGCAGGCCCCGGGCATGGGCGATCTTCACGGCCCTCCGGATGAAGGCCAGCTCGGCCGTGAAATCGGCCTCCGAGAGATAGTCCGACAGGGAGCTGTCCGCCTCGACCACGGTGACCCCCTGGGCCGCCAGCCTTGCCAGGCTCTCCTCGAGGCTGGCGTCGCTCATGGTTTCATGGAGGCCGAGACCCGCGATGCGGGCCCGGCGCAGCCAATCCCGGCCGGGCGCGGGCGCGCCCGCGAAGGACCGGGGCAGGCCGAGCAGGGCGGCCGCCAGCAACAGGACCAGCCGCCCCCTCCGCGGAAGTCCTCCCGTGCGGCGGCCCATGCCTATTTGCGCCTCCGGCGCTCCCCCGGAGCGGGGCTCGCCTTCTTGCCGAATTGCCAGGCCAGCTCGAACTCGGCGCCCACGGAGCGGGACTTTCCGACGGTGCGCGCGGGCTGGGTCTGGTCCACGGTCTCGGCGATCGATTTCATGTAGCCCAGGGCGACGTGGCTGAGACTCTCCGGGTCCTCGTAGCGCAAGCCGGCCCTGATTTCCCGATGATAGGATTGGACGCGTCCCCACCCGAGCTTTCCTTCCGAGAACAGGTGGAGTTTCCAGGCCAGGCGGGACCTCCCCAGCAGACTCACCGTCTGGCGCAGTTCCCTTTTCCAGGTCGAGTAGAGAGTGGTGGCGCGCGCGTCGTCGAGGTAGTCGAAGACATAGCCCAGCCGGAGCTCCTGATCGGGGATGGGGTCGAGGCTCCCGACCCGCCAGCCGCTCCGGTCGCGGATCGCTCCGGAAATCCAGAGGGGAATCGTCAACGTCAGCGAGGCGTGGGTGCGGCCGTTGGCGGGGGCGCTGCTCGTGCTGGTGACGCGGTCGTAGGCGTGTCTCCCCTCGATGCCCGCGCCGCCGGGCCAGGCATAGGACAAGGAGAGGGTCCCTCCCGTCTTGGAGATCAGGCGCACATAGGCGTCCAAGTCCTCCAGAGGTTCGTGGAGGAGCGAGGCTCCCAGGCTCAGTTCCGGAGTGGCGGCGTGGCTGAGATTCGCCGCCCCCGCCAACGCGAAGCCGCCGAAGCGGCGCTTCTCAAGAAACAGGAAGGAAGCGGGGTCGCTCTGCGCCGGGTCCACGGCCGCCGTGTCCCCGAGGACCGCGATGTGCTCATAGCCGCCCAGCGCTTCAAGCCGCGTCTGGTTTCCCCTCCAGCCGTAGCGGCCGGCCAGCATGAGCCGGTGGGAGCGGATCTCCCGTCTGCCGGTCAATTCCCGCGGGGGCAGGTAGAGCTGCTGGCGATAGCGTCCCACGGCCCCGAGCGCGGCGAAGCGGTCCAGGTGAGGCCGCATGGCGCTCAGGTTGACGTTGAGGACATGCACCTCGTCGACCGATCCGGTGTTCCTCTTCCACTCGGCAAAGGCGGAGACGGGATCGAAGCGCCGCAGCTGGCGCTTTTGAATCCCGTAGGCCGCGGCCTCCGCGCGGCGCGCCGCGGCGGAGGAGGCTCCCGGGAGACGGCGGGCCCGGCGCCACTGGTGGTACTCCGCGTAACGGTCCCCTTCGGTCCCGTACAGGCGGGCCAGGGTCTTGGCGTCGTTGGCCTGGTCGGGAAAGCGCTCCGCGATGGTCTCATAGACCAGGGCCGCCTCCCAGGTCTCCCCGCGCTTTTCCAACATGACCGCCAGGCGCTTCAGGTTGGGATAGTCCTCCGGGATGACCTCGGCCAGCCGGCGGCGGATCTGCTCCTCCTCCTCGGGCATGTCCTGGTCCTCATAGAGGGCCGCCAGGCGCCCGAGGGTCTGGCGGTGGCGCGGTTCCAGGGCGAGGATCTCGCGCGCGGCCATGATCTCCTGGATGGGCATCTGGTAGGCGCGAAAGACATCCATCAGGACCAGCCGCGCGGTGACGTCCCGGGGCCTGAGGTCGGCGGCCCGGCGCAGAACCTCGATGGCGTAGGCCCAATTCTTGGCCGAGATGGCGAGCTCCCCGAGCTTGAAGAGGACGACCGTGTTCTCCGGGTCGTCGGCGGCCACCTGTTGGAGGAGGTAAATCGCCGCGTCCATCTTGCCCCGCTCATGAAGCCGCAGCGCGTCCGAGCTGCGCTCGTCGCCGGCGGCCGGCGGAGCCCCGGCACTTGCCGCGAAAGGTTCCAGAAGGAAGCCTGCCGCCGAGAGCGCCAAGGCCAGGAGCGGGCGGGCGCGCAAGCGGCCTCAGCGCTGCGCCGCGGCGGCTGGATCCGGGGCCGGGATGATCCAGATTTCCGAGCGGGACTCCGGGCTCTTTTCGACGTGAGACTCGAAGGCGATCCATTTCCCATCCGGCGAGGAGGAGGGAGCCCCATCCTCAAGGTCCGAGCGGGTGATCCGGATCGGGGCCCCGGTTCCGGAGGCGGCGAAGGCGAGTATGTTGGGCGCCGCGAGCCCGCCGCAGTCGCTCGATGCGAGGATGAGCCTTCCTCCGCGGGCCCAGGAGGCGTCCGTGGCGTCGCAGGCGTCCGGGGAGACGGCCCGAAGCCCGCTCAGGGAAGGCTCCGGGCCGGTGGAGAGCTCCGCGACGTAGATCGTCCAACGGTCGTCCCCGGGATCGGCGCGCTGAAAAAGCACTTTGCGCCCGTCGGGCGACCAGGAAGGGAGGCGGTCGTCGGGACCCCCGCCGGTGAGGTCCCGGGGACGGCCGCCGGAGGTTGAATCCATGAGCTTGATCCGGTGCGCACGGCGGCCGGGGGGGGCGTGCTCGAAAAGTATGAGGTCCGGCTGGACGGGGTTGAAGACGGGCTCCACGTAGGAGCCTCGGCCGGCCGGGTGGCTGGTCAGCCGGCGGACGCCCGAGCCGTCATCGTTGGCCGCGAAAATTTCCTCGGCGCCGCCGGCGCGGTCCGAGGCCCAGCACAGGCGGCGGCCGACCCAGCTTCCATTGGAGGCGTTCACGTTATCGGAGTCCTCCGCGGGGATCAAAACCCTCTCTTGCGTCCCATCCCGCGCGACCCGCACCAATTCGGACGGACCCCGATTGTAGCCGTTCCTGAACCTGGTGAAAAGCAGCAGCCGGCCGTCGGGGGAAAAGACCGGATTCTGGCAGCTCTGAGCGCCGGGGCAGGCCGCGACCCGGACCGCCCCATCGGGGCGCCTGGGACGCCCCCGGTCTCCCGCTTCCAGCCGAGACGGGAGAGCCAGAACGATCAGCAGGATCCTCGCCATGATCTTATCAGCGGAACGGATATGATAACATTTGCCCGCGACCCCCCAGCGTCCCATGATCCGGCTAGTGGCCCCGCCGTCGTGCTCCTTTGTCTCGAAGCCCCCGTGCTGGATCTTGCGCGAGGGCGGGGGCGGGGAGAAGGCCATACCGCTCGGCGAGACTCCCTTCGTGATCGGACGCGCCCTGGACTGCCAATTGGTCCTGCCCACCTCCGAGAAACTGCGCGCGTCCACGAGCCGCTGGCATTGCCATGTCGTCATGGAGGGCTCCCGGCACCGCATCCGGGACGGGAGTCTCGGGGAGATGCCGGGGACGGGCCGCAAAAAGCCCAGCGTGAGCGGGACCTTGGTCAACGGGAAAGCCCTGACCGCCCCCGCCACCTTGACGGGGGGGGACTCTCTCCAGATCGGGCCCTGGGTCTTCGCGCTCGAGGACGATCAACCGCAGCCCGCCGAGCGCGGGGCCATCCAGGTCCTGGCCTTGGAAAAGACGGATGCCCGCTTCAAGGCCGGCTATGCCCACCTCCATGACCTCCACCCCCGGCTCCACCGCGCCTCCGACCATGAGGGCATACTGCAGGCGATCCTCGAATTCGCCCTGGAAAAGATTCCCGCGGCCGAGGTCGCGGCCGTGCTCGTCTTCGGCCCCGACCAACGCCCGGCGGTCCGCATGGCCCTGCAGCGGGGGGTGGGGCGGACCAAGGATTTCAGGTTCAGCTCCGGGTTGGTGCAGTCCCTGCCCCCCGGCGAGGCCTTCCTGCTCCGGGCGGCCATGCCGGATCCCACCAAGAGCCAGATAGAGCAGAACATCACCTCCGGCCTCCTGATCCCCTTGACCGGCAATCGCGGGCGTCTGGGCCTGCTCTACCTGGACAACCGGCACCAGCGCGTGCCCTTTGCCGACGCGGATCCCTACCTCGCCAACGCCCTGTGCGGCCTGGTCGGCCTGCAGCTCACGCTGGAGGCCCAGGCCCTGGAATCCCGGCTCGAATCCGCCATGCGGCGGCACTTCGGGCGCGAAGGGGCGCGGCGCCTGGTCGAGGAGTCTCGAAACGGGATTCCATGGGATCCGGTGCTGCGCGCCTGCGAGGTCACCCTCCTGTTCGTGGACCTGCATGACTTCGATTCCTGCTGCGGCGCCCGCACCCCCCGCGAGGTCGGCGAGCTGCTCCATCCCTACTTTCAGACCGTTTTCGACGGCATCAAAGCAAACGGCGGCCATGTCGACGCTTTCATCCGGGGGGGAGTCCTGGGCGTCTTCGGGGCCATGCCGCGTTGGGGCAAGGGCACGGACGGGCCAAACCACGCCGTCTCGGCGGCCCGCGCCGCGCGGGATATCCTGGGGATCTGGTCCGAGTACTCCCGAAACCGCTGGGGGAAGCCCGTGGCCCTGCGGGCGGGGATCCATACCGGACAGGTCCTGTTGGGCCAGATCGGGTGCCCGGACCGCCAGGACTACGCCGTGCTCGGCCCCGCCGTGCCTATCGCCCTGGAGCTGGCGAAATCGGCCCCCGCCGACATCATCGCCCTGTCCGAGGCCAGCCATGCCCTGCTGGGCCGGGAGTTCTCAGCCGAGGATGGCCGCGCCAAGGTCCCGGGCGCCGGCTCAGTCCGGCTGCTGCGTCCGGCTCTCGGCCCCTGAGGCCTTCGCGCCCTCGACATTTTCAGGCTCGAAGCGTTTGCCGCCGAACTCCAACTCGGGCAGGAGGAATCCCTCCGGCGTGCCGCTGATGAGAAGGCCGAAGTCCCGGGCGCCCGTGACCCGGCCGCGCATGGACAGGACCAATCCCTCGACCTCGCAGCGAATATCACCCTCGGGGAATACCGCGCTTAGGCGCGCCTTGAATGCCTCGCTGGATTTGACGACGGCGGACAATTCGTCCATGTCGGCGGCCCAGCGCCCGTGACGGGAGCGGTACGCGAGCTGGAGGCGCGCCAGGGATTTCAAGTGAGACCGCCCCTTCCCGATCAGGGCTTCCATGGCGGGGGTGAAGTCCGGCGCGCGAAGACTTTTCAGGTCCTCCGCCGGGGCCGCCTCATTCGCGGCGCGAATGGCCGCGGCTCTGCGCTCCGAACGGGCCGCGAGTCCGCAGAGGATGGCGACGGGAAGGGCGGCGATCAGGAACCATTTGAGCGGACTGGTCTCGGTCGGGGCGGCGGGGTCTGTCGGCTCCATGGCAACCCAAGTTTAGCAAACCTGCCGCTTGCGTATCAGACTCCGGGTTTATAGTATATCGGCCGAGACAATGCGGTCAGAGTCGAGGCTCAGGCAAGCGGTCCCGTTCTCGGCGGCGCTCTGGGCCTGCCTGGCGGTGGCCTGCCGGGCCGCCGATCCGCCGGGCGGCGCGCCCGGCCGCCCCTGGCAGGGAGTCAGACGGTGGGGATACCAACTCCAAGACCTGCGACTGGAAACACTCTCCGCGTCCCCCTTCGACCTGCTGGTCATCGATTACTCCCGGGACGGAAGCGAAGAGGAGCGCTGGACACGCGAAGACATCGCAGCCATCAAGGCGGCCAAGTCGCCGGGGCGGTTGGTCGTGGCCTACCTCTCCATCGGCGAGGCCGAAGACTACCGCTACTACTGGAAGCAATCCTGGAAGCGCGAGCCGCCGGCTTGGCTGGAGCAAGAGAACCCGGACTGGAAGGGCAATATCAAGGTGCGTTATTGGGACCCGCAGTGGCAGCGCCTCATCTTCGGGACTCCCGACAGCTACCTGGACAAGATCATGGACGCGGGCTTCGACGGGGCCTACCTGGACATCATCGACGGCTTCGAGTACTTCGAGGAGCGCGGCCGCAAAAGCGCCCGCCGGGAAATGGTCGAGTTGGTCCTGGCCCTGGCCCGCCATGCCCGCGTGACCCGCGGGGACCGCGACTTCGGCATCTTCCCTCAGAACGGCGAGGAGCTTCTCGCCGACGCGGACTACCTCAAGGGAATCACCGGGATCGGCCGCGAGGACGCTTTTTTCGGCTACGAGCGGGACGACCGCCGCACGCCCGCGGAGGCCACCGCCCGCATCACGCGCTTCCTCGACCTGGCCGTCAAGGCCGAAAAACTGGTGCTTAACGTCGATTACGCCGCGAGTCCCGCCAAGGTCCGCGAGGCCTACCGCCTGGCCGAAGCCCGCGGCTACCGGGAATACTGCGCCCGGCGCGCGCTCAAGGCCCTGGAGCCCCAGCCATGGTTTACGAAGGAGAAGCCGTGAGGCCGGCGCTCTTGGCGGCTCTGCTCGCGGCATGGCCGGGAATACCGAGCCGCGCCGCCGAGGCGCCGGAGCGCCGACTCCTGGCGCTCTACAAGGCCGGCGAAGGCGACAGCGCGGAGAAGAACCTCATCAAGCTCCATGCCGAGGCCATCTTGAAGCGGCAGGGCTGGGCCGTCGCCTACCGCGACGCCGACCAAGGTTTGCCCGAGCCCGCCTCCATGCGCGGCTACGCCGCGGTGATGACCTGGTTCAAGACCCCCAAGCTGGCCTCGGCCCGCGCCTACCCGGCCTGGCTCGGCCGCCAAGTCCTGGAGGGGCGCAAGGTGGTGATCCTGGGCAATTTCGGGGCCTTCACCCCGGACGAGAAATACTGGACCCCCAACAACTACCTGAACGAGTTCTTCCATCCCTTCGGATTGGAGTACCACGGGGAATGGACCAAGGAGGGCCATGAGCTCGAGGTGATCCACAAGGAATCGGCGATGGTGGCCAAGGAGATTCCCCTCGACCTGGCCAAGATCAACCACTACTACCGCTTCGCTTCCACGCACCCGGAGAACAAGCCCTACCTTCTCGTCAAGAGACGCGGCCGCAAGGATAGTGAAAGCGCCCTGGTCGTGCGCACGCCTTTCGGAGGTTTCGCCCTGGAGTCTTATCTCTTCGGGACCCACCCCGATGGGAGGCTCCTCTGGCGCCTCAACCTGCCCCGTTTCCTCGATGAGGTCCTCGGGTATGAGGCGAAGGAGACGCGCTTCCCGACCAAGCGCCTGTTCGCCTTCTATAAGGAAAGCGAAGGGGCCAGCGCCTGGGACAACGAGATCCGCCGCTTTTTGTGGAAGGACCTTTACGATCTAGGCTACTCGATCACGTTCCGCGACCCGGACAAGGAGGGAGTCCCGCCGCCCGCGGAGTCGGATTCCCACGACGCCGTGCTCACCTGGTTTCGCGGCGCGACCATGACCGAAGCCGGGGACTACTGCCGCTGGCTCTCGGAGTGGGTGGAGCGGGGCAAGAAGGCGGTGATCTTGGGAAACTTCGGGGCCTTCCAGGACCGGTTCGTGGATCAGGGGCGGACCGTCAACCGCTGGCTGCTCCCCCTGGAATACAACAATTTCTTCTTTCCCTTCGGCCTGGAATTCAAGGGAAGCTGGACCAAGGACTCCACGGCTCTCGAGGTGTCGGCCAAGGAACCGGCCCTGGTGGAGAAGGATATCCCGATCTCGCCCGAGCACTTGAAGCACTATTTCCAGTTCAAGGGGGTCAATCCCGACAACAAGGCCTTTCTGGAGCTGCGCCGCAAGGACAAGAAGGATTCCGAAAGCCAGATCGTGGTCAAGACTCCCTACGGGGGCTTCGCCCTGGAGAGCTACCTGTTTACCCAGGACACCGCGACCTGGTCGATGCAGTGGCGCGTGAACATGCCCGAGTTCCTCAAGGAGGCCCTGCTTTCGAAAGCCGGGGCCAAGCCCCGGCGGCTGCCTGTTCCGGACGACTCGCTCCTGGAGATTCCCCCCGAGGCCGCGGAGATCCCTTATCCCAAGTATTCCCCCGACCTGCTCCCCAAGGACTTGCCGGAGGTCAAGCGCCAGTACCTGGCCCTGTTCAAGGGCAGCGAGAAGCAGGAGCCGGACAAGAACCCCCTGCACCAGTACGCGGAACAGCCCCTGAACTGGCTGGGGGTCCAGCTGGTGCATTACGACATCGAGAAGGGCCTCCCGGACGAGAAGAAGATGGCGCTCTTCGCCGGGGTGATCAGCTGGTTTGGGTCCGCCCGCATGCCGGACCCGGAGGCCTACTGGAAGTGGCTCGGCCGCCAAGTGGAAAGCGGGCGCAAGGTGGTGATCCTGGGCACCCCGGGGGCCTTTACGGTCGCGGGGGGGGGGGGGGCGGGCCCCGCGGGCCGGAGGGCGACCCGACAAAAAAAAAAGAAAAAAAAAATAAAGAAAGGTAAGGTAGTCAGTATT
>CAYJXJ010000022.1:8956-20995 GCA_964374095.1 uncultured Elusimicrobia bacterium | reverse complement strand
TACTGCGGGGTCCCGTCCCGTTGGCCACCGGGTACGGGGGGGGACGGGGGGGTTCCGGGGCCCCCGGGGGGCCGTTCCGGGTGGGGGGGGGGGGGGCCCCGCCCCGCGGCGCCCGGGAGTTCTTCGCGAGCCTCGGCATCCGCTACCTTCCCGACGACGAGGCCGAGTTGGCCGAACTGACGGAGTTCAGGTCCCGCTCCCGGCGGTCGCGCGCCCGGACCGCGGCCGGCACCGCGGTCCTCGAGAAGGACTCCGGGATGACCGAGTTCGAGCGCGCGCTCGACCCCAAGGAGATCACCTCCTACGACAAGCTGATCTCGGAGTCGCCCAAGAACAAAGTCTACCTGCGCCTGGCGTCCTCCCGCGTCGGCGAGTTCCATCCCGTGGTGACCGGCCCCTGGGGAGGGATCGCGGACGGGGACTTCCCCTACTACATGCCCCCCCCCACGACCAAGCTCAAAAAGAAACCGAAGGGGGAACCGAAAGGGGGACCGAAGGAAGAAAGCATGGAGGTCGAAAGCGTCATCGGCCGCTGGCGGCTCGACCCCTTCCGCTTCTTCGAAGCCGCCCTGGGGCTCGCCGGCCAACCCCGGCCCGACGTCTCCACCATCAACGGCTCCCGGGTCTTCTACTCGCACATCGACGGCGACGGCTTCCCCGGCATCTCCCGGATCGACGGCTCGAACTACGCGGCCCGCTTCGTCCGGGACGAGATCCTCATGAAGAACAACCTCCCGGTCACGGTCTCGGTCATCTCCAAGGACATCGAATCCCGGGGGCGCCCCTTCTATAACCCGGCCTATTTTCTCGCCAAATCCATTTTCGCCCTTCCCAACGTGGAGGGGGCGACCCACACCTTCAGCCACCCTTTCAGCTGGCGCGGCGGGGACCTCAAGGTGGTCTCCACGAACCCCTTGAAGATCGAGCGCTTCCCCATCGACCTGCAAAAAGAGATCGTCTATTCCATCAATTACATCAACCGCTTCCTGCTCAAGCCCTACGGCAAGAAGCTCGAGATCCTGCTCTGGACCGGGGACTGCCGGCCGGACGAGCGGGCCATCGCCCTCATCGAGCGCATGGGAGTGCGCAACATGAACGGGGGAGACCCGATCTACGACGCGAAGTTTCCCACCTACTCGACCCTGTCCGGGCTCACCAGCCAAGTCGGCCGCCTCACCCAGTACTACACCAGCGGCCGCGGGGACTTTCTCTTCACCGACGGCTGGACCAAGAACTTCGGGGGGATGCGCGAGGTGCGCGACCACTTCGCGCGCACCGAATCGCCCAAGCGGGTCATGCCGATCAACATCTACTTCCACTTCTACATCGGCGACCGCGCCGAGGGCCTTGCCGGGCTCCAGGCCGCCTTCGACTACGGCCACGAAAACGAGATCGCCCCGCTCTTCGCCAGCGAGTACGTCGACATCGTCAAGGACTGGAAGAGCCTGAGGATATTCCGGACCCCCGAGGGCTGGCGGGTGGTCAACTCCGGTGACCTCCGGACCCTGCGCTTCGACGGGGCCGCGGCGCGGCACGTGGACCTCAAGCGCTCCTCCGGGGTGCTCGGCTACCGCCCCTACCAGGGAAGCCTCTATGTCTCCCTGGACGACGCCAAAAGCCACGACATCGTCTTGTCCGACGCGCCCTCCGGCCTCCCCTACCTGGAACAGGCCAGCCACTATGTGGACGGCTGGAAGGCGGGCGGGGGGGAGGTGAGCCTGTCGATGCGGGGCCTCGGGCGCGCGCGGCTGGTGCTGAGAACTTTGGCTCCCGGGACGGCCTACCGGGTCCTCATCCGCCGCGCCGACCCCGGCGAGACCGTCCTTGACCAGGTCCTGAAATCCGACGCCTCCGGCCTTATCCGGGTCGAGAGCGAGTTCAAAGGCTATCGCGGGCTCTACCAGGTGACGCTGCGAAAGGCCGCATGAAGGGTCTCCTCATCCTGCTGCTTCTGACAGGGCGGACGGGGTGGGGCCGGGACCGCGTCTCCATCCCCGGCCTGGGGGCGGAGCCGGCCCGGCCGGCCTTGACCGAGGAGGAGAAACGGACCTACTCCGCCCACCTGGAGTCGGGGCGCGCGCTCCTGGCCCGGGACTACCTGGACTCGGCCATCGTCGAGCTCCAGGCCGCCATCAAGCTCAAGCCCGATTCCATCGCGGCCCATGACCTCCTGGGACAGGCCCTGATCCGGGCCGGCAACTGGGCGGCCACGATCACGACCTACCAGCGCCTCATGCGCTTGGCGCCCACCGAGACGCGCTTCCACCGCCTGCTCCTCCAGGTCACCGGGGCCTACGCCATGCCCAAGCAGGAGGCCGACGCCCTGGAGCGGCTGCTGGCCGTCGAACCCGATGAGAAGGAAATGCTGACCCGCCTGGCGAAAGTTTACGGGGAGGCCTTGTCCAACCCCGCCAAGCGGGTGTGGGCCCTGGAAAAGCTTTCCAAGCTCTCCCCCCAAGATCCCGCGGTTTGGCGGGATTTGATGGAGGGATACGAGGCCCTGCGCCGGCCCAAGGAGGCGCTGGCGGCCCGCGAGCGCCTGGCCGCCCTCGAGCCCAAGAACCTGGAGACCCAGGTGGACCTGGCGGAGGCCTACGCGGCGTCTCAGCGGCCGGACCTGGAGGTCGCCCTCTACGCCCGGCTCCTGGCGAGCGCCCCGAACGATTCGGACCTCAAGCGCGAACTGGCCCTGGCCTACGGGCACCTGGCCGAGGACCAGGCGGCGCGCGGGTTCTATAGCCGGGCCTGGAAGACCTACCAGCAGGCGCTCTCCCTGGCCCCCGGAGACCCGGTTTTGATCCACGGCCTCGCGGAGTTGGGCCGCGAGTTCCACCCGCGGCTCGAGGTCGTCCATGAGAGCGGGTCCGCGGGCAAGATACGGTTCCTGCGCCACCGCGTCGCGACCGCGCTGCGTTTGAAGCGGACCGAAACCACGCTCGAGGTCTCGGGGATCCGGCGCCAGGCCCGGGAGTATGATAAACGCGGAGCCACGGAGCAGGCCCGCGCCGGCGCGACCCAGCGCCTGTGGCGAGAGTGGTTCGCGGGCGCCATGGGAGGCCGGGGAGGGCAGGGGGCGGTCTATTCGGCCAAGATCGAGCGCCGCGACGAGAACTTTTCCCTGCGTCTCAAGCACGAGCTGGACTACATCTACGAAACTCCCCAGGGCATCGTCCGCCACATCAGCCGGAGGGACAATGTCATCGAGGGGGCGATGAAGCCGCACAAGCTCCTGGGCGCGACCTGGGAGTTCAAGTGGGGACGCTACAGCGACGTCAACTGGGAGCAGAGCCTGACCTGGGGAGTGGAGGGGACCCTGTGGGAGCAAAAGCCTTACGGCCATCGCTTCACCCTGGCCTACTCGGAGAGCCGCCTGCGCCATAACCGCCAGTTGGATGACAGCCCCTATTTCTCCCCGATCCGCTATCTCTCCTCGTACCTGCGGCCGGGCTGGGAGTGGCGGAACCCGAACCTGTCCCTCGGGGCCCACTATTCCTACGGCGGGGACAGCTCGAGCGTGAAGAGCTACGGCATCGGGCTGTCCGCGGAGGGCCGCATCAACCGCTGGCTTGAGGCCTCGGCCGGCTTCGAGAAATCGAAGTATTCCGGGGCCCGCGGGGTCTCGGGGGGGACCGGCGACGACCTGCTGCGGGTAGGCCTGGGGGCGAGATGGTGACCCGAGGGTCTCCGCCGCGGGGCTTGTAAGGGGGGTCCCTCCATCGCTGGAGGAAACCGTGCCGAAACGGCCGCTTGCGCCGCCGCGGCCAATGGTCTATACTACAGTCGGCAAGAGGACGCGGCCCTCTCCCGCCCGATGACAGCGACGAGAAACTCCCCAACCAAGGCCGGCCCCGCTGCGACGCCCCCGCGCGGCATCATACTCGCGGCCGGGAAGGGCTCCCGGATGAAGTCCACGCTCCCCAAGGTCCTCCACGAGATCAACGGCAAGCCCATGATCCTATTCGGCATCGAGCTTCTCCAGGCGGCCGGCGTGGACCGGATCGTGGTCGTCGTCGGCTACGCCGCCGACCTCATCCGCAAGCGCCTCTCGGGACATCGGGCGCGCCCCAGTTTCGCGCTCCAACGCAGCCAGCTCGGCACGGGGCATGCCGTGATGCAGGCCCAACGCCGGCTCCGCGGCTTCGACGGCTACGTCTACGTCGTCTACGGGGACATGCCCCTGCTCAAGCTCCAGTACTTGAAGGCCCTGCGCGCCGCGGCCACGGGGTCCGGGGCGATCCTGACCCTGCGCATGAAGGATCCCCCGGAGTGGGGGCGCATCGTCCGCGACGCCTCGGGGCGGGTGCTCCGGATCGTGGAGACCCGGGACGCCTCTCCCGAAGTCCTTGCCATTGAGGAGGTCAACGTGGGGGCCTACCTCTTCCACGCCCCCAGCCTCTTTCGGGCGCTCGGCAAGATCAACGCCTCCAACGAGCAGAAGGAGTATTACCTGACCGACGTCGTCGGCGTCCTGGCCCGCGAGGGCCATCACGTCGCGACCGTGTCCGCGGCCAACCTCGACGATGTCTTCGGGATCAACGAGCCCTTCCATCTGCGCTACGCCGAGAAGCTCTCCGACATCACCTACGCGGAGACCCTCTACCGTGACATCGACGAGAAGGCGGCCCTGCGCAAACGCCGGTGAACATACTCCAGAATAGCGACGGGCCGGTGATGATCCTCGCCCCGGAGGGGGAATGGGACGCCGACGGCTCCCCGGCCTTCCGCAGGCTCGCCCTGGAGGCGGCGGAAAAGGGGGTCCAATTCTTCGCGGTCGATTTTGGGAAGGTCACCTTCATCGACAGCTCGGCCCTGGCCGTCCTGGTGGCCCTCTTCAAGAGGGTCAACCCCACCCGCAACGGAGACGTCAAGCTCTTCGGCATGACCGAGGAGGTGCGGGAGATTTTCCGGCAGACCCGGCTCGACCGGGTCTTCGAGATCGCGGCCGGCTACGGCGACCTCAAGTACCCGCGCTGATGGCGGCCCTGCCTCGGGCCAAGGGGGCGGGATGAGGATCGGCCTGGTCCACCCCTACCAGCTCTTCGGCTCCGGGTCCTGCCTCTACGTCCGCCTCCTGGCCGAGGCCTTGAGCCTCGCCGGGGAATCGGTGGACCTGATCAGCGCCGAGCAGAAACCCCAGGACTATCCCTGGATCCGCGAGGCCTTCCTCCACGACGGCGCCGAGCCGGAACGCCTCTTCGTCCACCCCAAGGCCGCGGGCTGCGTGGCGCACGCGTTGGCGCATTCCATTTACCCCACGGCCTACCGGCGCATGGACATGCGCCAACTCCCCGCCAAGGTCCTCTCCGACTTCTCGGACCGGGAGATCGGCCGCTACGTCGCCGAAACCATCGCGGCCCTGGAGCGCATCGTCCGGTGGCGCGGACTCGAGATCCTGCACGTGCAGCACACCTTGCTCCTGCCTTACGTCGCCTCGCTCATCAAGGAGCGGACCGGGGTCCCCTATGTCGTGACGGTGCACGGCACCATGATCGAGTACGTGCTCAAGAAAGACCCCCGCTTCCTCCGCTACGCCCTCGCGGGGTTGGGGGGAGCCGACGCCGTGGCGGTGCTCAACGAAGACGGGAGGCGGCGCGTCCTGGCGATCGATCCGCGCCTGCGCCCCAGGATCGCGCAGGTCCCCATCGGGATCAAGGTGGAGCGCTTCTCGCCTCTCCCGGCCTCGGGGCGCGCGCGGGGCGCGCGGCGCCTCCTGGCCCGGATCGGCGGCTCCCCGACTCACGGCATGAAGACGCTCCACCGCCGCCGGCTCTACCGCGCGGTCCGCCACGGGACTTCCGGAGCGGCCCTGCGGAGCCTGGTTTCGGAGGTGCGCGCCGCCTATAATCCCTTCGCCCCCGACCAAGGACTCGCCCGCGGCCTGGCCCGGATCGACTGGAGGCGGGACACGATCGTCGCCTTCGTGGGCCAGCACCACATCGCCAAGGGAATCCACACCCTCCTGGCCGCCCTCCCCCTGGTCCTGCGACGCCTGCCCCGCTGCCGCCTGCTCATCGTCGGCTGCGGGGCCTTCCGCGAGGGCCTGGAACTGATCCTGGCGACCCTGGATCAGGGGGACCTGAAGTGGCTCACCCGCAACGAGGACGCCCTCCTTGCCTTGGACCCGGACCCGCGGCCTCTGGAGCACCTCTACCGCTTCCTGGAGCGCCATGGCCCCGAGTTCCAGAGAGGCCGGCCGGGAACCCTCTGGGACCGGGTTCATTTCACCGGCTACCTGACCATGGAATTCCTTCCGTTCTGCCTGCCCTTGGCCGACCTCTGCGCCATCCCCTCCATCATCCCGGAGGCCTTCCCTTTGGTGACGGTCGAGGCCATGGCCTCCGGAGTCGTGCCCTTGGGAACCGATCTGGGAGGCCTGGGTGACGTTTTGAGAGCGCTGGGTCGGGAGATTCCCGGCCGGTCCTCGCCTCTTTATTATGACGCCCGTCCCGGCTCGGCCACGGCTCTCCTGGCCGGCCGCATACTGGCCTTGGCTCCCCGCCCCGAGACCGGCGTCGGGAATCTCGGATTCAAGAGGGCACTGCATGCCCTGGCCGAGGAAACCTATTCCTGGCGCGGGATGGCCGCCCGCTTCGTCGAGCTCTACGGCCGCGTCAGGAGCCGGCCCTTGCCGGCCGCGGCGCCGGCAGGGTCGGGCCGCCTGACCACGGCGAGCCGCCGATAAAAGTAGTCCCGCCCAGCGGAGGGACGCCATTTTACCTCCACCGGTGGAGGTAACCGTAGCATGAGGGCGATGCGGCCGAAAGGCATCGCCATCGCAAAATCCGGGTCCGGACGGCTTCGAATCTCTCCCGCATTTGCCGGGGCACGGCCTCTGGATCGGCGCGGCTCATGAGAAAACCTCCGTAGGTCACATTTGGCGGCTATTCCAAGGCGGGGAGCCGGCTTGCCGGCAGAAGCACCCGGATCGATCTCGCCGTCCCCGGCTCCCTTGAAATGAAACCGTTTCTCTCCAATCGAACGACCATCTGATGGGCCGATGGCGGCGTCATCACGAAGTAGGTCGCAATGTCGGCTTCCGCGGGAGGCCGGCGGTTGACCTTGGTATAGTAGTGGATGTAAGCGAGAACCTGGCCTTGCTTTTGGCTCAAGGCCTCTATTGGATTCATTCGCGGTCCACTATCGTCGCGTCATAATCCCAATCGCTCACCCAGTCGCGCATCTCGTCGCCTTCCGCTCGGAAATAAACGAGGTTTCCGCCCATCCGAACCGGCTCTGGTTTCGGATAGGCGTTCGAGAGATCCACAGCGGCGGTCGGAATCTCGGGATCAACCTGCGTTTCCAGTTGGGTCGGCCGCCGCGTCTTGCGGGTCCGCTGGTTCTCATGCATCTGGCGGGCCATCTGGAACACCGTGTCGGCTCCGCGCTCGCCCAACTTCTCCTTGATGCCCACCTCTTCAGCAAGCTGGTCGAAGCGCTCTCTTGTGAACTCGGCGGGCCCAGCCTGCGCGTGTTTGCTTTCGCGATCCTTGTCACGGCAGCAGAATTTATATTTCGCTCCGCTGCCGCACGAGCAGGGTTCGTAGGGACCGACGGGTGCTTGGCTCATCTTGAAACTTCCCAATGGCCGCCCTTATCCGGCCCGATTCTTTTCACGAGTCCATCGCTCTTGAGCTTCTTGATATTCCACTCAATGGCTTTCAGAGTCAGGCCGACGATCTCGGACAGCTCAAGCGTTGTGATGCTCGGATTCTCTTGTAGGGCGCGTAGAATCTTCTCCCTAGTTTTCTCCCCAGCTTGCCGAGTACCATCATGTGGGGTGCTTGTGGGGTACTTGTCGGTCAGTCTTAGCGAGCTGTGCGGCCTTCCTAAAAGTTACCCGAAAACCCTGCTCCTGCTCGAAGGCCGGCTCCGGCATTCCGGCGGCCTTGCATTCATTCAAGATCAGCTGGGTTCCACCACCCCACTGCTCGATCATCCCCGCGTAGTAGAATATCTCCGCGATCTGTTTGTTCCGCGGCACCGAGGGGTGCGTCTTCTTGAGCGCTTGAACCGAAAGCTCGTCGGCTCAGGGAATCGGGTTCCTTACCGGGGCCCGTTTTCCGAACCCCGGTTTCGCTACGGCCGAATCCAATCCGGAAACTACTTCGTTCCCATCGCGCGGAGGCTCTTGACCTCGGGGGGCTTGACGTCCTCGGGGGCCAGCACGGAGAAGGGCGCGGACTTGATCACCGAGTAGGGCACCAAGGTGTGGGCGCGGCGCAGCTGCCCGTCCACGATGATGTCCTGGGCCAGGGCGATGTACTGCATGTTCATGTCCACCACCTGGCCCTGGACGCCGCCGACCTCGAGGATGTCCCCGATCTTGAAGGGCTGGGTCGTGATCAGCCAGAAGGCCTGGATGAGGTTGCCGATGATGTCGGCCGAAGCCCAGCCGAAGGCGATCGACGTGGCGCCCAGGCTGGCCAGCAGACCCATCCAGGTGACGCCCATCGCCCGCAGGGCGACGCCGCCGCCGATCATGAGCGAAAGCGCCTGCGCCGCGAGCTTGATCACCACGGTGGTCTGGGGATGCCAGCCGAGCTTCTCGCCGAGGCGAGTCACGAGCGCCCCGGTCCATTTCTGGGCCGCGACTCCGGCGACGAGCCAGGACATGGCCGTGAGGTAGGGGAGCAGGGTGGTCAGGGCCGGCCACGCCAGCACCCCCGCGGCCGCGGGAAGCCCCACCAGCAGGGCCGCGCCGACCGCCGTCCACCATGACGCGGACTTGAGGTCGGTGCGGGCGATGCTGGTCGCCGCCTCCCAGAAGGCGCGCAGGCGCGGCGAGGGCAGATGGATCTTGCGCTTCGGGACATACTCGCGGAGTATCGTCACCGCCTTGGCGGCGAGCTGGTCGTAGGTGATCATGAGGGTCGACTTCCGCCCATGATCGAGCACGAGATAGCGCAGGGTCATGTCGCGGACCTTGTAGGGCTTGTCGCCGATCCAGATCGTGTCGCCTACCACGAAGGGGTGGGAGAGGAGGACCTTGACCCCTTCGAGGAAATTGCCGATGAAATCCTTGGCGGCCATGGTGACCGCGATGCCGCCGACCCCGAAGGTGGTGAGCACGGCCGAGGTCGTGGCCCCCGCCAGGTGCATCCCCAGGCCGGCCCCCGACGTCAATAGGGCGATGGTGACTCCCATCTTGACCGCGACCCGGGTGGTGGGCCGCCAGCCGAGCTTGGCGGCGAGCTTCTCAACGCCCCAGCCCACGGCGCGACTGACCGCGTAGGTGCCGGCCAGGGCGCCCAGCGCGATCGCGAAGGGCTGGACATGGGTCCACGCCGACTGCCACCAGGACAGCGTCGGAACGGCGGCCACGGCCGCCGCGCCCCAGAGGCCGGACTTAGGGATTCGGCGCTGTGAAACCCGCGCTGCCTTCCCGGGTTTGCCGAGTCCCGACGGCGCGCCGCCGACGTCGGAACCCGCGACGACGGCCTCGGGTCCCGGCTGCGCGTCGGGACCCGCGTTCCAGAATCCGCGCCAGGAGTCCGCGGTCTCGGCGGCGGGCTGGGTCTCGGCCGCGGCCGGCCCGGCGAGTATGTTCCGCGCCTCGACGGCCTTGACCGCGGCGGACGGGACGGCCCCTGGCTCTTGGGCGTTCACGGCGGGGCCCGCGAACTCGATGCTTGCCGGCGCCGTCTGCTCGGAAATATCAGCCGGGCTTTGAGCAACGGAGGGCCCCGCGGCTCCCGGCAGGACGCTTCCCAATCCCGGGAGCGCGGATGAGCCCGGGCCGGGCAAGGCGCCGTTCCTGCGCATTCCCAATCCCGTAGCGCCGATCATCCCCGGCGCGGGACCCGCGGCCCGGACGTTGACGCGTGGAACGACGCGCTGGGCGAGAACCTGGGATGGAGCGGACAGGGCGATGAGCCCGGAGAGCGAGACTGCGAGGAGGCGGCGGAGAGGGTTTTTCATGTCGCAGACATTCTACGCCCGGGCGGCCTCCGGAGGGAAGACCCAGGGGACCCACGCGGCGCCGGGCGATGGGCCCCCGCGGTCCTGGGACCACGGACCCCCGGCCTCGCGAAGGGGGAGGGGGGTTTTTGGTTTCGCAGGTTTGTATAATGGGACCACGAAACCCAACACCTGGAGCCGGCACCGCCGGGCCCTGGAGAGCAAGCTCTCCGACGGGCTGATCCTGCTGGCGGGGGGCCTGCCCGTCGCGCGCAACCACGATGTCGACTACGTTTTCAGGCAGGATTCGGATTTCCTGTATCTCACGGGCATCGAGGAGGCCGGATGCCTGCTCCTCATGGACCCGAAACGCCGGCGTCACACTCTTTTTATCCCGCGCATCGACAATCACCACCGCGTCTGGCTGGGTCCTGTTCCAGGTCCGGCCGAGGCGCGCCGCCTGTGGGGGATCGACCGCGTGCTCTACGCCGACCAATTGCCCGGCGAGCTCAAGGCCGCCCACCGGGGCTACCGGAAGCTCTACGCCCTCCGCGCCTCCCTGCGCCGGCTCGCGCGATCCCGCGCGCGCGTCGACGGCCTCTCGCCCCGCTCCGCGGCCCTGCGCGACGCGCTCGACGAACTGCGGGCGGTCAAGACCGCGGGGGAAATCGCGCGGATGCGGCGGGCCGGCGAGGTTTCGGGCCGCGCCCACCGCCTCGTGATGCGAATCGCCAGCCCCGGGATGTTCGAATACGAGGTCCAGGCGATCTTCGAAGCCGCGTGCCGCAGCGAAGGCTTCAGGCACCTGGGATACCCCTCCATCGTCGCGGCCGGGCGCAACGCCGCGGTCCTTCACTACATGCGCAACGACGCGCGTCTGCGCCCGGGAGAACTCCTCCTCATCGATGCCGGAGCCGAGAACCAGGGCTACGCCGCCGACATCACCCGCACCTTCCCGGCCGGCGGCCGCTTCTCACGGCGTCAGCGGGACATCTATGAGATCGTGCTGGCCGCGCAGAAGGCGATGATCGCGATATCCCGTCCCCCCATCCTCTCCTCCGAATTGCATGCGCGCTCCATGGCGATGATCGCCCAAGGCCTCAAGTCCCTGGGGGTGCTCAAGGGAGATGTCCCGGGCCTGGTCCAGGGAGGGGCCGTGCGCTTGTTCTATCCCCACGGACTCACCCACATGCTCGGCCTCGACGTGCACGACGTCACGGGCGGGCGGCGGCGCCGGGCCCCCAACCCCACCAAGGTCCCGGTGCGCTTCGTGGCGCGGCTGGAGCCCGGTTTCGTGATCACGATGGAGCCCGGCATCTACTTCATTTCGGCCCTGCTGAGGGACCCCGAGCTGCGCCGCAAGCACCGCGGCAGCGTCGACTTCGCCAAGGCGGAAAGCTACCTCGGCGTCGGGGGCGTGCGCATCGAGGACGACATCGTGGTGCGCAAAGACGGGCCTCCCCTCAACCTAACCGACGTTCCCAAGGAAGTCGCCGACGTCGAGGCCGAGATCGCGGCGGGATCGCGCGGCGCGCGCCGCTAAAGCCTACTCCTCGTCGCCGATCAACGTCGGCACCATCACCAAGTCGCGCTGAGTCGGCCGGTCGACGCGGCCGCTCCAGCGCTTGTTGCGCGGGACCGAGTCGACCAAGGCCCGCCGCACCGCGAAGGGAGCGTCGCGGAAGGGGGGTTCGATGTCGTCGAGGTATTTCGGCCGGTAATCCGCATGCCTCGCCTCGAGGGTGTAGCCTCCCTCCGGCAACGCATCCATGGAGATCGTGAAGCGGCCCTCGTCGGCGCTGACGGTCTCCCCCGCGACGTTTCCCGCGGAATCCCTGAAGACCAGCTGCGCGTGGTAGACCGCTTCCAGATTGAGGAGATTGTAGACCCGCCCTTTGAAGACCCATTGGGGCTTGGTGGGTTTGGGCTTGGCGGGAACCGGGGGGACCGCCGCGACGGGCGGGGGTGGTGACGCCGGAGCGGCTTTGACCGGGGAGGGGGGGGGCGCCGCCGGGCGAGGAGCCGGGGGCGGCGGCGGCGGTGCCGGCGGTGGCGGCGCGGGTGGCGGGGGAGGCGGCGGTGGCGGCGGCGGCGGCGGGGCCGGGGCGGCGGGCTCTGGGGGCGGAGCGGGGGTGATCCCAG
>CAYJXJ010000022.1:0-8946 GCA_964374095.1 uncultured Elusimicrobia bacterium | reverse complement strand
GGGGGGGGGGGGGGGGGGGGGGGGGGGCCCGGGGGGGGGGGCCGGGGGGGGGGGGGGGGGGGGGGGCGGACACCTCCGGGGGCGGAGCGGGGGTGATCCCAGGCTCCGTCCGGGCCGTGAAGTTCGTCGCTACGGCTGAGACTCCCGGGGCAGGAGCTTCGCCGCCCCGGGAGGAGACAAAAACGGCCACCGTCGCCGCGACGAGGATGAAGGCTCCCAACCCCAGCACCAGCGCCTCGATGGGGACCTCCACGATCATGCGGCCCCCGCGGGTGGCGGGAGTACGAGAGAGCTTGCCTTCTTCACCCTTTCGGAGAAATCTCTCCGCTGGATTGGATCGGGGCTCCGGGGGCTGCGGGACGGGAGGCGGTTTGGCGGGGGGAGGCGCGGGGGCCTTCTCGACGGGTCTGGGGGATGGAGAAGGCGGGGCGTCAGGCCTCTCGACGGAAGGCGGTTTGGGCCCGGCCTCCGGAAGCCGCTTGGCCTCGGGTCGGGGCGGCGCGGATCTCGCAAGCTCTTCGCGGGACGGAATCTCGAGGAGCTCGGGCAGCGGCATGGCCGGTTCCAGGGCCGGCGCGGGGGGCGGCGCGGGCGCCCTCGGGGCAGGAGGCTCCGGCGCCGCCGGCGCGGGCGCCGGACGGTCCAAGGGCGCGAGTCGGGCGATCGCCAATGCAGGAGCCGGGGGCGGCGGGTCGGCCCGCGGCGGAGGCGACGCGGACAATGCGGGCAGGCTCGGGACTTCGAGCGCCGCGGGGCCGGGCGCGGGTGGAAGCCCCTGGGAGGCGCCTCCCGCCCCTCCCGGAGGCAGGTGCTTGAGGGCCACGAAGTCCCAATGGCAGGATTTGCAGCGCGTGTCCTCTTCCTGGACTTCAGCGGCGCAACTGGGACAGCGCGAGATCATAGCTGGATCGAAGGATCCGCCGCTATTTTACCACACCGGGCGCCGTTAGGCGCCCCGCGGCATGAGCCACGAACGCGGCGGCGTCCACACCCTGGCCGCGCTTGGAGATCAGTCGCGGCCCGGTCAGGAATTGAGGCGCCGGGCTCTAAGACAGCTGGTCCCGCCGACGGCGGGTCAAGCCGAGCAGGTAGGGGGCGTTGGAGTGCCAGAGCAGGTAGCCCAAGGACAACGCGGCCGCGACGCGAAGGGCCAGCACCATGAGAAAGTCCGAATCGGATTCCGGTCCGGAAGAGGCGCCGTGCGGGAACGCGTAGCGCTGCTGGGCCGGGGCCTGGTAGGTGTAGGAGAAGTCCTCCCCTTCCGCCTGTGCCGGAGCCGGAGCCGCCGCGGTCAAGGCGGCCGGCACGACCGGCGTGGGCGCGATCGGGGACGCGGGCTTGGGTTCGGGCTTGGCCCAGGTCTTGGCGCGAAGCGGGCTCGGCCGCCAATCGTCCCAACCCGGGCTTGCCCCGCCGCGCGGGGCCTCGCCTCGGGCGCCCGCAGGTTCGGCCTGGCGCTCCGTGTCCCGCGAACCGTCGAACCTCGACGCCAAGGTGGGAGCACGCTTGCCGCCGAACTGAGGTCGAGCGTCGCGCGGCCCGGCGGGCTGAGCCACGGCTCGAGTCGGGAAAGACATCGGCCGGGCCCCGAACGCGCCGCCCCACGGGGCGACGCCCGGGTCCCGCAGGCCGGGGGCCGCCCGTTCGCCGTCCTGACCAGACGGCCCCCCACCGCCTTCACCGCCGCCGCCGCCACCCCCGCCGCCGCCGCCACCCCCGCCGCCGCCGCCGCCACCGCCGCCGCCAAAGGGATCCTTCAAACCGAGGTCTTTCTTCTTCATTCCGGAATCGCCGCCGTCGCCGCTGGAGCCCGATCCGCTCCCGGTATTCCCTGAGCCGTCGCGGCCCGCGTCATCGCCGGGCGTCGCCGCGTCGCGCTCGGGAGCGGCGGCGCGCCGCTCGGGCTGGGCCTCGTCCGGGGTCTCCACGCGGGAATCCTCGGGCTTGGGATCCTCTCCCGTCCTTAGTTCGTCCGGAGACGGTTGCCCGTCCCGGTTCTCATCTTCCGGCATACGGGGATCGGATTCCTGCGGCGCGGCCGGGTCCTTGGGCTTGTCGTCCGCGGACGGAGCGAGCATGCCCTTGTCCATAACGGGAGAGCGTTGGGGAACGGGCTTGCGCACCCAGTTCCTGTAGCGCTCCCCCATGCGGTCCAGGAAGCCCTTGCGCTCCGCCGGCGCCTTCTCCGCGGCGGTCCGCTCGACCGGCTTCTCGCGGGCGCGATCCTTCGCGTCCCGGACGTCCTCGGTGCCGCGGCGGGGCTCCTTGGCGTCCTTGGTTTCGCCACCCTTTTGCGCTTCGCGGAGCTTGACGTCCAACTCGGCGCGGGCCTTGCGCCACAACTCGAGTTCGGCGCGGGCGTCGGCTTCGGCCGTCTTGGCCTTCTCCAGGGCCTCGGCCGCGCGGCGCCGCGCCGAACGCGTGGGCTCGGCGGATTTGGACTCACGAATGCCGCGCCTGTCTCCGAGCTTTTCGAGATTCTCCCTGGCGCCGCGGGCGCGCTCGGCGAGCCTGTCGACCTCCGCCTCCAGGCGTCGGACCTCGGCATCCATGCGTGAAAGCTTTTCCTTCGGAGTCTCCCCAGCCTTAGCCTTTTCGGTCTTGACCGCGCTGGATTTCGGCTGCTCCACCTGGGCTTGCGCTTCGGCGGCGCGCGGCGTCTGCTCCTTGCCGCGCATCTTGTCGCGGGCGGTCTCCAGGACCTCGATGAGCGAGTTGATGAAGCCCTTGCCCTTTAAAGCTCCAGCCTTCACCTCGACCGGCGCCTTGGCGTCGGCCGCCTCGACTCTGGGCCGGACCGGGTCGGCCTTGACCTCCACGGGGGCCTTGACTTGCGCGGCCTTGACCTCGACCGGGGCCTTGGCGTCGGCCGCCTCGACTCTGGGCTGGACCGGGTCGGCCTTGACCTCCACGGGGGCCTTGACCTGCGCGGCCTTCACCTCCACGGGGGCCTTCACCTCGGGCGGCAGGGCGCCCGCCTGCGGCCCGGGAGCCTTCGGCGGCGCGGCGGGCTGGGGGGCGGACGGGTCGATGGCCCCTCCCTCCCGAAGCTTGGCGTCGGAGGAACCATTGATGCGCTGAGCCTGTCGTTGACCCCACTTCAAGGCCTCGATGGCCGCGTCGAGGGAGAAGGCGCCCATGGATCTCAGCGTCCCGCGCACGCCGCGGTTAGCGGTCTCCACCGCGGCGCTGTTCACGGCCGAGCGGGCGGGACCTGCGGTGTCGAGGACCTTTCCAGGCTCCGTGACTTTGACGGGCTCCGGAACCTTCGCCGGCTCGGGGACTCTCCCCACCCGGTCCACCGCTTCGGCCAGCGCGTCGAGCCGGGCCTTCTCCGCGGCCAGGGCCTTCTGCTCGGCGGCGCGGGCGTCCTTCCATCCTTTATACATCAGCCAGCCGATGAAGACATCGGCGGTGGCGTGGGACAGGTGATTGTAGAATTGGGGCGTGTCGCCGAAGTGCTGAACCGTCTTGCCGATGTTGTCGGCGCCGCCGATGACCCAGCTGCCGATGAGAGTGCTGAAGAGAACCGCGTGGGTGACGCGCGCGCTGGTCAGGGTGGCCTGCAGGAGCCGGGCGCTGCCCAGAAGGGTCTCGGAGGCTTGCATCGCCGCCACGGCGCGGCCCAGTCCGAAAGTCGCCCAGATGACGGGGTTGAAGGTGGTTTCGGCGATATTCTCGAAGGCCCCGGTCAGCACGCCCCCGCCCTTGAGCAGCGCCCCCTTGACGCCGCCTTCCTGCGCGCCCATCTCGATGAGGCGGCCGCCGTAGGAGCCGGCCCCGAAATTGCCGAGAGCCGCGACCGCTTCCTTATTGGAGACCTTCTGCTCCATCGCGGCCTTGTAGGCGTCCGGCGCGCGATGCGGGGTGATGCCCTGCGCCTCGAGGGATTGGCGCCGGTTCTCCCGGGCCTTGGCGTCGAGCATCCGGCGCGCGCCCGGAGTGAGCCGCTGGAGGTACTCCTCGTCGCTCAAAAGCGCCCGCATGCCGGGGTTCTTGTAGTAGCTGGCCACGGCTTCGAGATTGTAGTCGTCGCCGATCCCGAAGAGATTGACCTCCGCGGCGAGGAGCTGGGGCGCGGCCACGATGCCGGTGTAGATCGTGCTCCCGACCTTGCCGCCGGCGTCGAGGATGTGACCGAGGACCGGGACCTCCATGATCCCGTTGCCGATCTTCCCGAGGAAGGAGGAGCCGGCAACCTCGGTGCTGATCTTCTGCTGTTCGACCTTGAGCCGCTCCTGCCAGCGCCCCTCCGCGAGGCTGCCGACCCAGACCTCCTCGCCGACCCAGACATGCTTGTGGTTTTCGACCGCGGCCCACACCTGGTACCACTCCGGCTTGGTCTGGCTGGTGGTCTCGTACCAGCGCAGGCGGGCGCCCTCGGCGGTGTACTCGAACATCCGGCGCGGGTCTTGGCTTCCCTGGCCCGCGGCGTCGAAGGTGATGTCGCCCATCACCACGAAAGTTCCCTTGGAGACTTTGCCGTCGACGGCCGTCCCCGGGAGGATCTTGCCGTTGACGATCTTGCGGGTCTTGTCGGCATGCTCGAAGATGAGGTTGAAGCTGCCGCCGTCGTCGATGACGAGCCGGATGGAGGCCGTCCCCGGCTCCGGGCGGGCGTAATCCCAGAGGAAGTTGCCGATCGGAACCACCAAGTCGCCCTCGCGGGGGCTCAGCCCCAGGGCCTTGAGGATTTCCTTGGCCAGCGCGCGGCTCGCCTCGGTGCGTTTCTGATCCCGGCCGGTCTTGAGGAGGTCGGTGATATTGATCTCGTGGCCCAAAAGCTTCTGGGAGGCGTCGAGGAGCTTGGTGACATGGGGGCTCACGACGATCATCACCCGGTCGTCCGGAAGCACCATGCGGCTGACCGTGAAGACGCCCTTCTCATCGACCGTCCCGTACTGGGCCTTGAACGGGGACGGTCCGCCTCTCCCGGGGATGGCGGTGATGGAGGCGCTGCGGTCGGCCTTCACGTCGAAGACCATGCCTTTGTCGAAATCCTTCAGGGTGCGCGCCGAGCCGGTCCCGGAGACGGTCTCCTCGGTGAGCGCGGCGCCCGCCTCGTTGTAGGCGACGACCTTGGTGACCTGGCGGGCGATGTCGGCGATCTCATCCCGGATCTTGCGGCCGGTGGCCTCGTCGATGACCCGAGTCGTCGCCAGCCTCACCTCATGTTTGGAGTCGAACTCCACGACGGTGCGGATCTGGCGCCGGCTCGAGGGCTCGCGCACGACGATCAAGGCGGTGTCCGCGGCGCTCTGGCCCTGAAATCGCGTCGTGCCGTCCAAGAAGGTGACGAGAAAGCCCGTGAAGGCGACCCCGCCCTCGCGCTCGGCATGGAAGGCGATCGCGGCCCCGGGCCGCTCCTCCATGCCGATCTCCCACGCATTCAGCGGCGTTCCCAGAGGGATGGCGTCGGCGCGAAGAGCCTCTTGGATGAAGACCTTATAGCGGGCCAGGTCGATGATGAATACCGCGAAATCCTTGCTGCCTTCGGCGATCTTTTGAAGCCGGGCCCCCTCCTCCTCCGCGGTTTGGGAGGGGCTGGTGAAGCCGAGCCGGGCGTAGCGGTCCTGGCGCTCGCGTTCGAGAGCCTGGATCCGTTCGCCGAGCGAGGCCCGCGCCGGGACATCGAGGCCCAACGCCAAGATGAGGGCGCGCGCCGCGGCCTCCAGCGCCGTGAGCTTGCCGGATCGGTCTTCCAAGAAGCGCTTCTGGGCGGCGTTGGGAAGGAGGTTCTGGAACGGGGCGGCGGCCGCCCGGACGGCCTTGGGCAGAACCTGCATGAAGGCCCCCGGCCCGGCCTGGGGAATCTCCGCGGGCTCTTCCAGGGGAAGGGGGGGAGGGGCTAACTCGATGTCGGAGGGCTTGGCGGCCCGGACCGCGGGGTTGGCGGGATCGGTGAACTCGATGCCGGTCGAGGACGCGAAACCGCGCTCCAGCATCCCCAACTCGACCAGGGCCTCCGAGTCGTTCTTGAAACGCACCCGCATCCGCTCGAAAATCCAGACGGCCTGCCCGGGGTTTTCCGAGGCGGAGCGCAAGGAGGACATCAGCACGGCCAGATCGTCCACCGGGCGGTCCGGGGAGGAGACAAGCGCCGCGGCGCGGACCGCGGCCTTGATCCGGGCCGCGTCGCCTCCGTCGGCGCTCAAAACCGCTTGGGTGTCCCGGAGCAGGGCCGTGACCCTCGAAATCTGCGTCTCCAGCTCCCGCCTTTCCTCCTCGCCGACATCGCCGCGGATCTTGAGCCGGTCCCGAACCCCGAGGAGCCGCTTCTTGAGCTCTTCTAAATCCGCCCTTTCGCGGCCGGCGGCGTGGCGGACCAACGCGTCGGAGATGGTATTGACGGCAAAGCGGATTTCGGTCCCGGCCGGGGAGGCGCCGGGCATTCCGGCCGCCGCAACCGGGAGGGGGGAAACGGCCAGGAGGAGGGCCGCGATCAGGGGGAAGGCGGGGAGCGGGGCTGCGCCTCCGGGCCTAGGACTTATGGGTCCCTGCATGCTCTAATGATGGCTCCCCGGGTCCTAAGTTTGAAGTGTCTAAGGTCCCAACAGGCGCGACCCTGATAGGCCCAGGGGGCCTAGGACCTACGGCCTATTTCGCAGGCGCCAAACCGCCGGCAGCCATAGCCACAGCAGCAGGCTCAAACGTTGGGCGGGCCTCAGGACGCGCAGCCCCGTCCACAAGGCCAAGGGAGGGTCCAAAAGGATTAGCCAGCCCGCGGCGGGATCCCGCCGAACCCTCACCACGACCCGCACCCCGGCGAACCCCGCGGTCTTCAAGCGCGAGAGCAGGGCCGCGGTTCTCCGCTCCGGGGGCAGTCCGGTCCAACCCGGCAGGCGCATGATATTCCACACGCAGGCCGTCGACCCCCACCCGTGGTTGTCGCTGCCGCCGGTGATGAGAAGATCGCGGCGGCGGCATAGCTCGACCACCCGGCGCCGCTGTTCGGGAGGGAAATCCAGGGCCCGGGGGGCCGCGCTCACGATTTCGAAGCCCGCCGTCCCCCAGTCGGCCAGCGTCTCCCACCGGTCCGGGTGGTGATGCCAGTATTCGGGAAGGCTCATCACGGCCAGGGCGTCGAAACGGGACCGGGACTCCTTCAAAAGCCGCTCGAGTCCGGGCAGCCCGGCCGCGTGGCCGGCCCAGGAAATCTCCGGGGCGTTTCCCAAAAGCAAGACGTGGGCGCCATGAGCGCTCACCTCGACCCCGGGGAGAGCCGCGAACCACTTCTCGCCGCGGCGCCAACGCGCGGCGTTGAGTTCAAGCCCGGCGCGCGCTCCGGCGGCGGTGTTGTGGTCGGTCACGAAGGCGGCGTCGTAGCCGGCCGCGCTCTCCCACCGCGCGTGGCGCTCCGCCGTGAAGGATCGGCGCCCATCCCAGGAATGCGCGGTATGGGAGTGAAAGTCGATGACGACCAGATCGGGATGGTTCGATCGCAAGGCCGCGGGGGAGCGAGGCCATAGCACGGCCCAGCCGAGGAAGGCGCCCAGCGACGCCACGGACGCTCCGGCCACGAGCGCCTCCCGCGGCCACGCTCTTGCCGGGCGGGAGCGGGAGGACCGCCAGCGCCAGAATCCATAGAGGGCGGCCAGCCAGCCCAGCCAGGCGAAATGCTGGCGAAGGCTGTTGCACGTGAGCAGATCGGCGGCGATGGCGGGGGGCGCGAGTATGATCTGCCACAGGGGCGATTCCAATACCGCCTCAGGCAGGGGTTGACCCGAGACGGCATCCCGCAACGGGGGGAGGGCGACGATCCCAGTTCCCAGTACGGCGGCGGTCAGAGCGGCGGGAAGCCCGAGTCTCTTGGCCCAGGCCTGGGTCACCGGGGGGGCCCGCGCCGGACCGGGCTGTCGGCCTGCGCCTCCACGAATCGGAAGAGCAGGCCTAGCCGGCCGCGAGCGTGGCGAGACGCTCGTCGAACTTGGCGCGGGCGGCCGTGCCCTCGTCCTTCATCAGCGTGTACTTGCTCGCCTTGTGCGAGAGGACCACGAGGAAGCGCGCCGGCACCCGGGAGCGCCGGTACGCGGCGAGTTTGTGGTGCCCGTCGAGCGTGAAGCCGGCGAAGAAGGAATGGAGAACCTTCGCCGTCTGGCGACGCACGGGCTGCGGGATGGCCCGCTGGTAGACTCCCAAGAGGAGAATGCGCGGGCGGTCGCCTTCGGAGATCATGGACTGGTACAACTTGATATTCTCCTCGTTGAGCCGTTTGCGCGGGACGAGCGGGATGATGAAGTCGAACTGTTTTTCCAGAAAGCCGCGTTCTCCGTGGCGGAAGACCCGCGGCCGCTCGCCCTCGTAGTGCTCCCACTCGGAGAGGAGGTCCTCCGCGGCGGGATCGGTGATGTCCCAGAGCTCGTGGAATTCGGAGTTGAAGAAATAGCAGGACTCGTCGTCCCCGGCGTAGGGTCCGGAGAGATAGACCGACGTCTCGAAGGCGGAGTACTCGCCCTTCTCGAGCAATTCGAAGAGCGGCGACAATTCCTGGATCAGAGCCTCGTCCACGGGCCTAGGCAGCTGGATGGTCTTGGGGAGATTGACGAGCTTCTTGTTCATCGGGGGGAGGGGGTCTTCGAGCCGCTTGAACCAGAAATGGCAGGTGTCGCAGTCGTTGCCGACCTCGAACTTTCGCGAGCCTCCGAGCTCGAGGAAAAGGGAATTGGCGTCCCCGTGGCGCTTCTCGATTGCCACGCGAATCGTACCCCTTCCGTGAGAGAGCTTGAACCGCACGAGGCCGGGCGCGGGCGTCGTCACGTCGATGGCGTGCGCCGCCGTTTCCGATTTCATCCTCACCTCCTCTCTTCACCTAAAGCATAGACTGCTAATGAGGCGTTGTCAATGGGGCGATTCTCCATGTTCCCGGACTTTCAAAGGCGGGCGCGCCCGCGGCGAGGACATCCCGCCGGTGCGTGTTCACTGCCGGCTCTCGGTGCCAGGCATGCG
>CAYJXJ010000021.1:0-38805 GCA_964374095.1 uncultured Elusimicrobia bacterium | reverse complement strand
CGCGGGTCGTCATCACCTATTACAACTACCTCTGGGAACCGGTCCTGAAGCTGGCTGAACTTCTGGGCCTCAAGGCCCGCCAACCCCTTCAGCTCTGGCTCCCCCTGGCCGATATCCAGAACCTTCTCTCGCTGAGCGGCCTGCGCGTGGTGCAGAAGGGCTACGCCCTGCTCCTTCCGGTATGGATACCGGGACTCTCCGAGCTCTGCAATATCATTCTCGCGCGGCTTCCCTTCCTGCGCCGGCTGTGCCTGGTCGAGTACATCGTGGCCAGGCCCGAGCCCGCCTGGCCCGCTCCCGCCGAGCCCACGGTCTCGGTCGTGGTCCCGACCTTGAACGAGGAGGGCAACATTCTCCCCCTCGCCGCGCGCCTGCCGAGGCTGGGAGCGTCCACCGAGGTCGTGTTCGTCGACGGAGGCTCGGACGACGGCACCCGCGAACGCATTCTCTCGGTCATGGCGGCGCCCAGGCCGGGATTCACCTACAAGCTCGTGGACCAAGGCGGACGCCTGGGCAAGGGCGACGCCATGCGTAAGGGCTTCGCCGCGGCCGCGGGCAAGCACCTCGTCATCCTCGACTCGGACCTCTCGGTCGCGCCCGAGGATTTGCCCAAGTTCATACTCGCCCTCGCGGAAGGCCGCGGGGAGTTCATCAACGGCTCGCGCCTCAACTACCCCATGGAAGACCAGGCCATGCGCTACTTGAACAACATCGCCAACCATCTCTTCGGCGCGGCCCTCTCCTGGCTGATCGGCCGGCGCGTCCGGGACACCCTCTGCGGCACCAAGGCGCTCTCACGGGCGCATTATGAGCGCATCGCGGCCGGCCGCGCCTATTTCGGGGATTTCGATCCCTTCGGCGACTTCGACCTGCTGTTCGGGGCCGCGCGCCTGGGACTTGAAATCGCGGAGATGCCGGTGCGCTACCGCAGCCGCAGCTACGGGGTCACCAAGATCTCGCGCTTCCGCCATGGTTTGCTCCTCGTGCGCATGTGCTGGGTGGCCATGCTCAAGCTCAAGTTCGCGTGAGGGGCATACTCAGGCGCATGGCCGTCTCGCGGAGTTCCTGGGCCACCCGGGCGCTGCGCGCCGCCGCCCGAGCCTTCCAGTTCTCGTGGACCGGGGCCATTCGCGCCGACGGACACCTCCTCCGGCCGGGCAGCGCCGACCGCCTCCTGGCCCTATCGATCTGGAAGTTGGGGTTTTGGGGGCGTTCGCAGGCGGAAGTCCTGGAGCGCGACCTGGTCCCCGGATCGGTGGTCGTCGACGTCGGCGCCAACATCGGGCTCTACACCCTGCGCTTCGCGCGCCGGGCGGGTCCCCAGGGCCGGGTCGTCGCCTTCGAGCCCGACGCGGAGAACTTCACGCTGCTCGAGGCCAATATCGCCGCCAACGGCTACGCCAATATTGCGGCCGTGCGCAAGGCGGTCTCCGACCGGACCGGGGTTTCGACGCTCTACCGCTGCGTGGAGAACCGCGGGGACCACATGCTCTTTAACCCCGGCGGCTGGTCCGGGGCGACGACGGAAGTCGTCGCGCTCGACGACTATTTCGCGCCCGGCGAGCGCGTCGACTTCATCAAGATCGACATCCAAGGCGCCGAGGTCTTGGCCTTTCGGGGGATGAAGCGCGTGCTTTTGGATAACCCGCAGGCGGCGATCCTCTGCGAATTCTGCCCGGAACTGCTGGTCCTGGCCGGCCATGACCCCCGCGCGCTCCTGGCGCTCTGGTCGGAGCACGGGTTTTCCGCTCTCTGGGCGGAAGCCGGGACCCCCCTGCCCCTCTCCGACCCGGATAAGGTGTTGCGGATCGGCAAGGCCCAGGGCTACCTCAACGCCTACCTGCGTCGGCCCTAAATCAGAGCTTGCGGCCGAAAACCCGCGGGGCTGGATGAAGGAAGTCGAAAGGCCGCAGACGGCCGACGGGGGTGTTCCAGCCGCAGACGCGCTCAGCCAGGGCGCTCTTGGTCGTCATCAAACCCTCGCGAAAGGATTGTCCGAGGTCTCGGCGCAGCCCGTCGAACAGCTCTCCGCGGCCGCCGGCTCGGTCAGCGGCGAACTCTCCGGGATCGAAGGCCCAATCACCTCTTGCGAAAACGCGGGCCTCCGCCGCAGGCCCAGGGCGATGCGCAGATTCGACAAGTTCCACGCCCGGCGCAGGCGATTGCCGTAGGCGCGGATCGCCGCCGCCGGAAGCTTGCGGTCCAGGGACTCGGAGTCGGCGTCGGGGCGCGGGCTGTAGTCGAAGACGAAAAGGTGGTCGAACACATCTTGCTCAATGATCGCTTGGGACCGGGCCAGGTCCTCCTCGGTCTCGCCGGGGAAACCGGCGATGAACTGGCTCGCCAGGACCACGTCGGGGAACTCCGCCCTCAGCCGGCCCAGGATCGGCATCACCCGCTCGATGTCATAGGCCCGCTTCATGCGGCGCAGCACCCGGTTGGAGCCGCTCTGCAGGGTGGACTGCAGGTACTTGATCCGGCCGTAGGCCAGATGCCGGCGCATGCCGGAGCCCAGCTTCGTCCACCACCTGGGATCGAAGCAGTTGATGTAGAGCGAGAACTCCCCGGGGATGGCATCGATCCGGTCCATGAGCTCCACCAGGTCGGTGCCGATGTCGATGCCGTAGGCCCCCGAGTCGTCGCTGGAGAGCGTCACATGGCGCACCCCCGAGCCCACTTTTTCCCGCAGTTTCTCCACGATGAGGCCGACCGGAAGGCTGCGGGTCCTCCCCTTCGCCTTGGGGATCACGCAAAACGTGCACTCTCCGATGCACCCCTGGGATATGTTGATGGTGTAGTTGCGGGCGTTGCACTGCTGGCTGACGCGGAACAGCCGCCGGGTCAGCGGAAACTTTTCGAACGGCTCCCCCGGAAGGGCGTTGTTGATGCGATGGAGCTCCAGCAGGCCGCGCACGAGCACGCGCACGAACGGGACATGCGCGTGCAGGACCGCGGCCTGGGCGTCCTCGGCGCCCATGAAGCGCCCCGGGTTCTCGTAGGGAGTAAGGTGGATGAAATAGCGCTCGCGCACGAAGGACCAACCGCCCACATACGCCGCGTAGATCAGCAGCCACGGGGCCAGTATCCGGTCCGCCGCGGCGCGCCGCATCAGGGCATAGGCCAGCCCCACGAGGACCAGCCAGGCGGCCGGGGCGCCGAACATACGCGGGAGCATCGTCCCCACGACATGCCGCAAGCCCGGCTCGGCCACGCGATAGGAATCGAAGTGGTAGTCCTGGGAAGTGACGCACCAGTTCAGGAAATCCAAGGACTTTCTGAATGTCCCGAAGTCGAGGGCCGCGTAGGGACAGCCGAGCAGGAAGCCGGCCGGGATTAGGGCCGCGGCCAGCCAAAGACGCCGGGAGCCCAGGACCCGGCCCCACGGCGCTCCTTCGTCGCGCCGGCCCGCGGCATGGGCCAGAACCAGCGGGAGCCCCAGGCTGGCGGCGTTGTATTTGGTCGCGGCGGCTAATCCGATGAGCAGTCCCGCGAGCCCGTAGTCGCGCCACCGCCCCAGCCGCAGCACCCTTGCGATCTGCGTGAAAGCCAGCAGCGAGACAAACATCATGGGCACGTCGGTGCTCGCGTAATGCGCGTAGGTCACGAAGGTCGCGCTCGAGCCCAACAGCAAGCAGGCCGCCAGGGCCGTGGACCGCCGTCCGTAGAGGCGCGCGGCCAGGCGGTAAAAGACGAGGATCGCGGCCACCGCGAGCAGGAGAACGAAGATCCGGGCGGCCAGGTAGAACGGCTCCGGCGCGAGAAAGACCATGCGCTCGAAATCGGCCATCGAGGCGAAGTTGCCGGTGAGGCGCCCGGCGATGAAGAGGAGTCCGTAGACGCCGAAGAGCGCATAGGCAAACAGGGGGGGGTGGCCGAAGAAATGCGGGTTGAAATCGCCTGAGCCGAATTTGAGGGCGAAATAGACCTGCTCCTGCTCGGTGGCCAAGCGCGGGGTAAACGGCAAATCCGCGCGGAGCCCCCAAACCGCGGCCAGGGCGAAGGCGCCGCACAACACGGCGAGTATGCCGCGCGAGAGGGCGGCCGGGAGATCCGGGATATCCCGGGGACCTTGGAGTCGGACGGCGGGTGCGCGCGGGGGGGATTGAAGGGTAGCGGCCATCGTCTAGGGACTCGTGAACGGATATTATAACACCTTCTCCGCCCGAATCGGGCGCCTAAGGCGCGCCGCTTCCCCGGCTGGCTTTGAGCATATTGCAAAACAGCGCGCCCTGCTCGAGCGCGTCGTCCAAGGCGACGTGGGTGTGAGGGACGGGATCGAACCACGCCTTGGGGTAATTCGCCTTGACGGATTTGCGGTACTCGCAGCGCAGGAGCGCCATGCCGAAAGTCTTGATGTCGAGAGCCTGGAAAGAGAAGGGGCTTTCGCCCGCGAAGCGGATCAGGTACCAGTAGACGAAGAGAAAGTCGAACGCCGCGGGATAGCCGACGAAGATGGGACGGCCCCCCAAGCCCTTGAGCCAGGCGACGTAGCGCGTCATGGCGCGCTCCGCCGACTCCAAGTCTTTGCGGCCCGCGGCCCAGGCCTCGGGGTTTTTTCCCCACCACTCCATGGTCTCGGGATCGCCTTGGGCGCCGGCCAAGGTCTCGAGGTTCGCGGAGAATGTCGCCAGAAGAGTCTTGTCGGCCAGGTAGGCCGCGGAACCAAAACTCAGCATCGAGTGCGGACCCGGGATGGGGCCGTCGGCCTCGATGTCGGTGCTGACGTAGATCTCCCGCGCGGCGGTCACCTTTTCCTGGAGCGCCACGCCGCCAAGAGCCCCTCGGCTCCCACCCCCGCCAGCATGAGCGCCAGCGGCATGAACGACACCCGGTAGCGGATCGGGGCGTGGCTGATCGAGTACGTCAGGGTGATCATGCCGAGCGTGAGGGCGATGAGGCGCGCCTGCGGGTTGGACCGCGCCCGCCACAGACCCAGCGCGGTCAAGGGGAGGAGCCACCCATCGGAGAGCAGGGCGAGCGCCCGGATCAAGGAATAGCTGTGCGAGGCGTGCGGGCGCTCATAGGGCACCGGACGCCACAACCCCGCGGCGCGCCGCAAGCCGTCCCGAACGGCTTTCAACGGGTCCTTCGCCGCCAAGCCCACGGCCGCGCGGAAAAAGGCCCGGTTGCGCTCGATCTCCGGGAGCCCGGAGAGCCTCTGGAATTCGGTGTCGTCTCCCGGCCCTCCGAGGATGCGGGTTTGCTCGGGAGTGCCCAGAAACTCGTAGGGGACGGCGAAGGCCCAGTACATCTGAATGCCGACCAAGGTCGAGGTCGGCAGAAAGGTCCCGAAGACCCGCCAGTTCCGGCCGATCCAGAGCCCCATCATCAGGGCCACGGGCACGAGGAAGGCCGCGCCCCGGCGCAGACGCTCCCCACGCGGCGCGAGCCGGCCCACCGCCAGGGCCAGGACTCCCAAGGTCGGCCCGAGGGCGGTGTTGGCCATGGCCGCGGCGCCGGCGAGCGCGCCGGCCGCCGCAATCCCCCTCGGGCCGCGCGCCCGGGACAAGACCCAGAATGAGGCGGTGAGCAGGAAGGCGAGCGGGGTTTCGCGGAAATAGTAGCCGCTGTAATAGATGAAGTAGGGGTAGGCCGCGCACGCCCAGGCCGCGAAGCGCGCCGGAAATGGCCCGAACCAGGCGAGCGCCAGGCCCCGGGCCAGGACGATGGTCGCCAGCGAAAGCCCGATCTGGATGAGAACGACGGCCCAGGGGTGAATTCCGAAGAGCCGGTATATCCCGGTGATGAAGAGCACGTACCCCGGCTCGCGCTCGGCCGTGGGAACCCCCGGCTCCGTGGAAAACACCCCGGTCTCAAGAAGGTTGAGCGCCAGCGGCTCGTAGTCGCGGCTGCCTCCGGGCTGGGGACCCGGCACCGCGTGGAAGGCGAATCCCAACCGCAGGGCCGCGGCCAAGAGCAGGGCGGCGTAGAGCTCCTTGCGGCTGGTCACGGCTCATTTTATCTAAAAGCGGTATAATGCCGCGAATGAGCCCGCAGCTTTCCGTCATCCTGCCGGCCTACAACGAAGGGGACGCCATCGTCGGCCTCATCCAAGACATCCAGAAGGCCCTGGGCGGCCAATCCAAGGAAATTCTCCTCGTCGATGATTCCAGCCCCGATGGGACCGCCGAGCGGGTGCGCCAGGCTTTCGCCGGCGACCCCGAGGTGAAGGTGATCGTCAGGACCAAGGAACGGGGACTGGGGTTCGCCATCCGGGAAGGGATCGAGAAGTCCGCCGGCTCGATCGTCGTGGTGATGGATTCCGACGGCAACCACCAGCCCTCCTATCTGCCCTTCCTGGTCGGGGCCGCGGGGACCTACGACGCGGCCTTCGGTTCGCGCTACCTCTACGGCGGCCGCATGAGCGGCTTCCTGCACCATCACCTCAGCTGGGCCTTCAACGTCTTCGTGCGCCTGATGACCGGCGGTTCGATCATCGACTACCTCTACGGCTATTGCGCCATCCGGCGCGAAGTCCTGTTCCGCTGCGACTTCGACCGCATATTCTGGGGTTATGGAGACTACTGCATCCGCTTCCTTTATGATCTCGAGTCCCATAGCGCGAGCATACTCCAAGTCCCCATGATCAACGGGGACCGCCGGGGCGGCCAAAGCAAGACGACCCCGGTCACGGTATTCTTCCAGTACGCCATGGCGACGCTGTCCCTCGCCTGGACCCGCAAGCGGCTGCCCGGGCCCTGGAGGGCGGGTGTCCGAGCTTAGGGTCGTCGCCGATTTCGACGACGGCCTCGTGCGACAGGTGGCCCGGCTCCACCTCAAGGCCATCTCCTACTCGAGCTTCATCACCGACTTCGGCGAGGGATTTCTCTTCGAGCTCTACCGGGCCCTCCTCGAAATGCGCCTGGGATTTCTCATCGTCGCCTTGGACGGGACCCGTCTGGAAGGATTTGTCTTGGGCACGGACGGATCCAATCTCAACCAGGCGGTGCTGCGCCGGCCCTGGGCCTTCATGCCAAGCATGCTCCCGGCGGTGCTGCGCAAGCCCAGCCTGGTCCCAAAGATCATCGCGGCGGCGTTTTACGGCGACAAAACCCTCGGGATCACCGACCTGCGCGCCGAATTGGTGGCGATCGCCGTCGAGGAAAGCACCCGGTCGCGCGGCTTGGGCAAGAACCTGGTCCTGGCCTTGGACAGCGAGATGCGGGCGCGGGGAGTAACGCGGTACAAGGTCACCACGCATACGGACATGACCCGCGCCAACAAGTTCTACCTCGCCAACGGCTTTCAGCTCGAAGGCGCCTTTCCCCTCGCGGGCTTCACCTGGAACGTCTACTCGCGCCGGATTCCCGGCTAGCCGACGGAAGCCTCCCGCGGAGCCGATTCCGCGAGGAGCCTCTCGACATCTTCGCCGTAGAGCGTCTAGGTTTGAGACGGCAGGAAGGCGGGTATTTATACGTAGATAGTGCCTACTCTACGTATAAGACCGTCACGGGACCCGCATCCGATTGGGCAAAGCGACGACCCGGTTGGAGGTCGCAGAAGCCCAGCCGCGTTCGCCGGCGCCCTGAGGGAACTCGGTCCTGGACCGAGTTCTACATGCCTGGCGCCGGCGCTCCTGGCCGAGTCAGGTCGGGTTCCTCAGGCTAACGCTTCAGCGCCCGCAGGCTGTCGCAGACGCGGGCGATCTGCTCCGCCGTGATCGCCGGAAAAGACGGGAGGCTCAGCACGTTGAGGCCCACGTCCTCGCTCACGGCCAGCCGCGCGGACTGATAGGGAGGCATGGCGCTCATCGGGTAGAAGCCGGGCCGGGTCTCGATGCCGGCTTCGGAGAGCCGCTCGATGACCCAGTCCCGATCCCCGCCGAAGGCCTTGGCGTCGAGCTTGACGGCCACGGCCCAGACCGCGGGCTCGACCTCCGGCGGGAAGTATTGGGGAGCGACTCCTGGAATACCCGCTAGGCGCGCGAGGTAAGAGCGAACCATGCGCTTGCGGGCCTCCAGGAACTCCCCCCGGCGCGCCATCTGGGCGCAGCCCACCGCGGCTTGGAGGTTGGTGAGGCGGAAATTGTAGCCGAGCACGTCGTGCCAGTAGCGCTTTCCGGACCGCATCCCATGATCGCGCAGGACCCGCATCCGCTCGAAGAGCCCGGCATCCGGAGTCAGGACGAAGCCCCCCTCGCCGGTCGTGATGGTCTTGGTGGCGTGGAAGCTGAAGCACCCGGCCGAGCCGAATGTGCCGGCGTAGCGTCCCCGGTATTTTGAGAACACCGCCTGGGCCGCGTCTTCGATCAGCGGGATGCCCCGGCGCCGGGCGATGTCGGCGAGCGCGTCCATCGCGCAGACGTTTCCGTAAAGATGCACGCAGAGTATCGCCTTGGTGCGCGGCGTCAAGCGGGCCTCAACCTGGGCCGGGTCGAGGCACCAGGTGCGCGGGTCGATGTCGGCGAAGACCGGAACGGCTCCCATGGCCAGGACCATGTTGGCGGGGGCGACGAAGGTCAGGCCCGGGACGATCACCTCCGCCCCCCGGCCGATCTCCAATCCGGCCAGGGCGAGCTGCAGGGCGGTCGTGCCGTTGGAGGTCGTCAGGCCCCGCAGGCCGCCGCCGCCCCCTCCGGGAGAGGAGAACGACTGCCCTCCGGGGACCTGGGACCCTTGTCCCAGGCCGTGAAGCGCCGTAAACTCGGCCTCGAGCCGGTCCACGAAGGGGCCGCCCGAAATCCAGGTGGAATCCAAGGCCTCCACGAGCAGCTTCTTCTCGGCCTCGCCCAGGTCGGGTTTGGCCCAGGGTATCCTCTCTCTCATTAGCGAGCCATCATACCATTACCTCAATCGGTAGACCTCGAACGCCGGGTTGGCCGTGGTCGCCGTGGGGTCTACGCCGACCCAGGGGACCAATCGCTCCCGGTCGATGCGCGCCACGCTCTCATAGCGGGAGAGGTTGGGCTCGAGCTCATGGCGCGAATCGTAGTCGGGCAGGCAGACGACGAAATACTTCGGGAGCTTCTCCGGGGCCAGGTCCTTGAACAGGGCCGGCTCGATGAAGACCATGCGGTAGCGGTCGAAGCGGAAGTAGGGGGAGGTGGACGGGGCCGGCAGGATGGTCTGGCCGATGCTCTCGCCCGGGGGCACGTGCTCCTCGATCCACCGGCCGGCCCGCAGGCGGGTCGAGGACTCCCCGGCGTCCCGGTGGAAGTTGTAGGCCGTGGTCAGACCCTCCACTCCCAAATTGGCCAGGATGAGCAGGCCCCCCGCGATCACGGCGGGCCGCAGGGCCTTGGCCCCCCGCGCCAGGCTCCAGGCCGCCCATGCCGCGAGCAGAAGGCCCACGGCCAGCCAGCCCAGGAAATAGCGGACCGAGCGCGTGGGGAGCACCACATGATAGCCCGCGGTCGCGGCCACTCCGAAGAGAAACGTCAGGCTCACGAGCCGGAGCTTGAGTTCGTTGCGGCCGCGGATCAGGGCTCCGAGGACGCCGGCCGCCATGAGGGCCAGCACCGGCGTTGTCACGGAACGCCGCACGGGGTGCCAGAAAAACAGCAGGGGCGCGAGCGGATCCCGGTGCAAAAACCGCCGCTGCAGGGTCAGCTCGGCATGGGCCTCGGGCCAATCCAAAATCCAATAGGGGTTGGTCCCGATAAAGACCGCCGCCGCGGCCAGGACCGCCCAGCCCAGACCCTGGAGCTCGGGTGTCCACCGGCCGCTCCGGCGCCCGCGCAAGACCGCGGCGGCGGCTAGGATCAGGCCCGCGGGCCAGGCGTGGGCAAAGCACCCCACGGCCAGGCCCGCCGTCGCCCCGGCCAGGCACCAATCCCGGACCCGGGCCCGGTCCAGGAGGGCCAGGCTTTGATCCAACGTCAGCAGGACCCAAAAGGTCCAGAAGGTGTGCTGCTTCAAGACATGCGCCTGAATCACCGCGCCGGGCGAAAGAAGGAAAGCCGCCCCGGCGCAGAAGCCCGCCGCGCCCAGCGCCAGGTGGCGGCGGCCGATCCGAAGGAGCATCAGGGCCGACCCGGCATAGGCCAGGACCGACAGGACCCGGCACCACCAGTACAGTCCCGCCATGCGCGCCGGCTGCTCCAAATACGGCAGGACCGAGGTCTTCAAGGTCACGACCTGCAGGGCGGCCCCGGCGGCCAGCCACGCTCCCAGGGAGTAGATATGGGCGGCGCCGTAGGTGAACATGTGGTGGCGGAATTCGAGCTGACGCGGGCGCATCCGCGAAAGGAGGATGAAGAAGGTCTGCTCGTCGTCGTGCGCGGAGCGCAAGTGGAAGGACCGGTAGGAGTTCCACAAAGCCCGGGGCGGACTTCGCCACCCGGGCTCGGTCACGATGACTCCCTTGAATCCCGCATAAGCCTCGGGATTGAGCACGAGGTTGGAGCCCAAGCCGCGGTGCATCTCGCCCCAGGACTCCGATAGCGCCTTGTGAAAATCCGGGTTGTCCGCCCCCGGGGGCATGATCCGGTCGATGACGCCCTGGTTGGGCAAGCCCCACCCCCCGCCCCAAAACCCCAATCCCAGGCCCAGGACCGCCAGGGCCGCCCGCATGAGCCCGAGCCGCGCCGCGCCGCTCACATCGGGCCGGTGCCCGTCGTCCCCGGAGGGGACCCCCGCCTCCATTCGCTCCATAAGGTCTTCAGGAAGACCTTGCCCGTGGGCCAAGCGCTCGCCGTGCTGTGTCCCCCCAATCGCCGGCCCTCGGCGGTCGGGAACTCGAGCATGCGCAGCCCCTTCTTCATCGCGCGGATCGTCATCTGGTACTCGATCACGAAACCCAGCGCGTCCGGCGCCATGATCTCGAAGGCCGAGCGCCGCACCCCGCGGAAGCCGTTGATGGTGTCGGTGACGAAGGGTCCCCGGTTGAAAAGGAGGTTGGCCGCCATCCCGAAAGCCAGATTGACCCACTTGCGCAGCCGCCACCAGGAGATGTCCTCCTCGTTGAAGGCTCCCGCCATCATCCGGGACGCGATCGACATGTCGCAGTCCTCCAGCAGTTCGAAGAGCCGGGGAATGTCCCGGGGGTCCTCGTTGCCGTCGGGACTAAAGAACACGATGGCATCGGCATCGGTGGCCCGAAATGCCGCGCGAAACGCCTCGCCCCTCCCCCGGCGCTCCTGCCCCACCACGCGAATCCCACGGGCCTCAAGGAACTCCACCGTGCCGTCCTTCGAGCCCCCGTCCACGGCGAACAGATCATGGGCCGCGTCGCGGGGGATAGCGTCGAACACCTTGGGGAGAGCCTCGCTCTCATTGAAGGTCAGGATGACCAGAGCTCGTTTCACGGCCGGCGGCGGGGGAGATGGCCGGCGAGGCCGTAGGCCACGCCGAAGGCGGCCAGCAGGGTCCCGCACAGCACTCCCAGGCTCCCGGTCAGGACGTAGATCCAGTGGGTCGTGATCCGGCCGGTCGATACGTACTCACGGATCGTGCTCCAGTTGAGAAGCGCCGCCCCGGCGACCAGGGCCAGGCCCAGGCCGAGGGCGAGCTCCTGGAGGCGCGGGTGGTCCCACGCGCCCGACTCCCGCCCCGTGGCGATGTCGGAGAGCTTCTGCGCCAAGCCCCCCGTGGTCAGGCAGATGAGGCTCACGGCCGACAAGGTCACGATGGTCAGAAGGCGGTAGATCATCACCTCGGGCTCGAGCCTGCCAAAGCGCAGGTAATAGCTCACGGGCCAGATGCCGTAGCCCAGGGCCACGGCCGCGAAAAACAATCCCGCCGGTCCGAAAATTTTCAGCGGGTAGTAGGAGAAGATGATGCCCAAAATCACGCGGAGAAACCTCACGCCGTCGGCGACGACATTGAGCTTGGAGCGGCCCTGCCGCTCGGCGTAGGGCACCGGGGTCTCGACGATCCGCGCCCCCAGGCAGGCGGCCCGGGCCGTCATGGCGGGGGTGAAGTGCAGGCCGGTGGGAAGCGGCTTCAAGCGCTCCAACAGCCCGCGGCGGAAAAGCCTAAGCCCGCTGGCGGAGTCCTTGACCGGCACGCCCGTGAGACGCGAGATGATCGTCGCGTAGAAGATGTTGCCCACGACCCGCACCGCGGGCATATGGGATTCGGGGTGCATGCGGCTGCCGATCGAGAGGTCCGCGTCGGCCTCTCTCATGGCGCGGTGAAGCGGCACTAATGAGAGGGGATCGAGCGTGCCGTCCGCGTCCAGGAAGGACAGGAGCTCGCCCTCGGCGGCCTCGAACCCCGTCATGAGCGCCTGCCCGTAGCCCCGGTTGCGGGCATGGGAGACCACGCGCGCCTCCGTAAAGCGGGACGCGATCTCCCTGGTTCGGTCCCGGGAGCCGTCGTCGACCACGATCACCTCGACTTTTTCAAGGCCCATCTCGCGCATGAGCGTCTCGCGGGCCTTGAGGCAGCGTTCCACGATCTCGGCGATGCTCTGCTCCTCGTTGTAGGCGGGGATGATGATGGAGAGCCTCATGGTTCTCTTCCTGTATCCTTCGGAATCGAACCATTTCCTTCGGTCATTGTCCCCTCATCCTCAAACACAGCAGGCGCCACACGCCGTCGAGCATGTCGGCTGGAGTCATTTTGGACTGCTCCTTGGCCCGCCCCGGAAGAACGACCGGGATCTCCCGAATCTTTAGCCCCAGGCGATGGAGAACGTAAAGGCTCTCGAAGAAGAAGGCGTAGCTTTGGGATTTCACCTTCGAAAACGACTCCCGAGGAACCCGGTCCAAGCGGTAGAGGCGGTAGGCCGCGGTGGCGTCGTAGGGCAGACCGAGGACGCGGCGCGTCAGGGCGTGCGCGATGCGCGTTAGGACGATCCGAAAGAGGGGCCAATCCTCCAAGCTCCCCGCCTCCAGATAGCGCGAGCCCACGACGATATCGCAGGACTCTCCGGCTTTCAGCAGTTCCGGGATGTAGCGGGGAGGATGGGTGAAGTCGCAGTCCAGGGTCACGAGGTTCCGGTAGCCCTTCTCATAGGCCCAGCGTATGCCGTCCTGGTGGGCCGAGCCGATCCCCAGCTTGGCCGGCCGATGCAGGACGCGCACGCGGCTCTCCCGCGCCGCGACGGCGTCGAGAATCTCGCCCGTGCCGTCCGGGGACGCGTCGTCCACGAAAAGAAGGTCCAGTTCCAGGCCCAGGCCGAGGATCTCTTCCGACATGGGCTCCACGTTGCCGCGCTCCCGGTACGTCGGGATCATGACCAGCGTCGCGCGGTCGCCCATCTCATGCCCCGGAGCGGGTCACGATCGATATCTCCGGCAGGGGGAAAACCAAGCGCCCGCCGGATCTCAGGTAGGCCGCCTCCTTGCGCACGATGAAGTCCCGGAAATGCCAGGGAAAGACCACGAGGAAGTCCGGCCGCAGGGCCCGGACCTCGGTTTCCGAAACGATGGGGATGCGGCTGCCCGGCGTGACGCAGCCGAACTTGTCCGGGTTGACCTCTCCGATGCAGGAAATATCCCGCGGTCCCAGACCGCAGTACTGCAAGACGACGTTGCCCTTGGTCGAGGCGCCGTAGCCCGCCACCACGCGGCCGGCCCGCGCGGCCTTGGCGATGAAGGCCCGCAGTTGGGAGCGGCGGCGGCTCACCCGCCGGGCGAACTCGCGGTAGGGGCCGAGCCCCGACAAACGCCGCTCCGCCGCCAGCAGCCTGTCGATCCCCGCGGCATCCTCCCGCTGGGGAGAGCCGGCTTTGGCGAAGGCGACGCGCAGACTCCCGCCGTTGACGTCGTTGGTCTCCACGTCGACGATTTTCAAGCCCGTCCGCTCGGCCATCCACCGGATCTGGCGCAGTCCGTAGTACTCAAGATGCTCGTGGCACACCGTGTCATAGGCGGTCAGGGTGAGCATCGTCGGGAGATGGGACTGCTCGGAGATCCAGATCCCGTCGTCGGCGAGCACCGAACCCACCTCCCGCATGAAGTCCAGGGGGGAATCGAGGTCGTAGAACATCGCGATCGACGTGACGACCTTGGCCCGCCGGCCGTTCGTGGCGTCCAGAACTCCCGCGGCGGAGAAGAATTCCGCGAGCAGCTTGGCGCCGCGCGGGTAGGAGCGCTCGAAGGGTCCGGCCGTGGGATCGACCCCGACCAGGGACAGGCCCGCCTCGGGGTAGGCCCGCAGCAGGGTCCCATCGTTGGAGCCGATATCGACAACCACGTCGCCGGGCGTCAAGGGCACGCGCCGGCGCAGACTACGGACCAACCTCTCGAGGTGCGCCACCATGGTGCGGTTCAGGCTCGAGTGATAGCCGTAGCCGGGGCCGTACATCTCGGACTTGTCGAAAGACTGCTTGAGCTGGAGCAGCCCGCAGGCGTTCGGAGCGCTCTCGTCGCACTTGACCAGCTCGAGGGGCCCCGCGGTGACTCTCTCGCTTCGGGTGCGCGGAAACACCCCGGTCAACGCCATCCGTCCCAGATCGAGGACGGGGATCAGCCGGGAGCTGCCGCAAGCCCGGCACGCCGAGATCTCGCGGTAGGCCCTCACGCCCGGGCCTCCTCGGGAAAGCCGCGGGCCCTCGCGGCCTGCAGCCCCGCCGACTCCGCGTAAGCGGAGTAGGCGGTCAGATAGAGGGTCGGGGAGAGGACAGCCAACAGAAGCGTCGCCAAGCGAAATGCCGCGAAGGAAGACATCCGTCCCTGCTCCACAGCCTTCAGCCAGGCGGCCCAGGCGCCCCCCGGATCGCCTCGGAGCGCGGCCAGCAGCACCCGGCGCCGCGATAATTCCAGGCGTTCGATCTCAAGATAGCGTGGGCTCAGCGTCCGTCCGAACTCCGACAGCCATCCCCCCAGCTTGTCTCGAAGGATGTCGCGCATCCGAAAGTCAAACTCGATCTTGCGCGGGTCTTCGAGGCCGCTCGCGCACCAATTTCTCCCGTGCAGGCGGTGCAGCCCCAGCGCCCGCGGGCAGTTCGCCAACTCCGAAACGAACAAAGCCCGGATCGTCAAGAAGGTGTCCAAATAGAAAAAAAGATCGGCGGGGATAGGGAGGGCCTGTCGCAACACCGAACTCCGGAAGGCCAGGCCGCTGGTCGCGGTGAAATGAGTCCGGCCCCCGAGGAAATCCTCCAGGCGGTAGCGCCCCGGCCAGGACGGGACCCCCTCCCGGATGGGGGCCAGGTCGGCGGCGACCTCGGTGAGGTAATGCTGGACCCCGCCGACCGTCCGGTCGTCGAAAAGCGGAGCGATCGCCGCCAACTTGCCGGGGAGCCAGACGTCGTCGGAGTCGAGCAGGCAGACGATCTCGCCCCGCGCGGCGCTAAAGCCCGCGTTGAAGGTCTCGGCCTGGCCCCGATGCTCGAGAAGAAGCGTCCGGACCTTGCCGCCGTAGCCCGAGAGGATCTCCCGGGAATCGTCGGTCGAGCCGTCGTCGGCGACGATGATCTCGACGTCGCCGGACGGAAAATCCTGGGCCAAAACGCTCTCGACCGCCTGGCCCAGATAACGTCCGTAGTTGTGGTTGTCGATCACGACCGAGACATAGGGCGTCCCGGTCATCGCTGGAAGTAGGCTTTGAACTGGGCGACGATGAAGTTGATGTCTTGCCGCGTGAGGTACTGGTGGCAGCCGATGTAGAAGCCGGAGTCGTTGATCCAACGGGCCGCCGGATACTCGGGCTCGAGGTCCCCGAAGAGCTTCCGGTAGATCGGCTGACTGATCAACGGCATCATGTCCCTGGTTTCGATGCCCCGTTCCTCCAGGAAGTTGACGAGGCCGCGCTTGGGCTCCTCCCGCAAGACCACCGGGTAGAGCATGTACATATGCTCGAATCCCGGGGGCACGGCCGGCAGTTGGAGGACGTCCTCGAGGGGCTTCAAACCCGCGGTGAGCCAGGCGGCCCGCTCGCGGCGCATCCGCACGATTGAGCGCCGATCCTGGAGCTGGGCCAAACCCAGGGCCGCCTCGAACTCGGTGCAGCGGAAGCTGTGCCCCATGGAGACGAACGAGAAGCGCTTGGACACGATCTCGCGGAGCTTGCGGCCGTGCGCGTCATTGTCATCGTCGATCTGGAGATAGATCGAATCCCGGCCGTGGTTCATGAGGCTGCGCAGCCGGACGGCGAGGCTCCGGTTGTTGGTGAGGGCCAGGCCGCCGACCCCGGTCACGATATAATGCGCGACATAGGTCGAGAAGCAGCTGATGTCGCCGAAAGACCCCACGGGACGGCCGTGGTAGGAGCCGAACACCGTCTCGCAGCAATCCTCGATCACCTTGAGGTTCATCCCCCGGGCGGCCTCCATGATCGGTCCCATATCCGCCGGCAGGCCCATGAGGTGGACCGGGATGATGGCCCGCGTGCGGGGCGTGATCCGCGCCTGGATAAGACGGGGATCCATATTATACGTACCCCGATCGACATCGACGAAGACCGGCGTCATCCGGTTGTGCCAGACGATGTTGGCCGTGGCCACGAAGGTGACGGCCGGGACGAGCACCTCGTCGCCGTCGGCCCAGCCGTGCTCCTCCTTAAGCGCCGCGAGCGCGATATGAAGCGCGCTCGTGCCGGAGTTGCAGAAAACCCCGAAGCGGCAGCCGTGTTCCTTGGCGAAGGCGCGCTCGAAGCGCTGGCTGAAGGGGCCGTAGGAAATCCGGTGCGTGCGCAGGATCTGCCCGACATAACGCCGCTCGCGGGGTCCAAACCGGAAGTCGCCCACGCTGATGGTCCGACGAGCCGCGCGGCGCCGGGTCATCGGGACCTAAGTCCGGTCCTCGGATTCATGGTTCGCCTCCAATATCCTTCGGAGGCGAACCATTTCCATCGGTCATACGCCCCATCATACGAAAGTTCACGCCAGCCTGGCCGCGGTGTAGAGACAGTCGCCGCAGCGCGGCTCCCGCATCCGGTAGTAGGCCTTGAGACACGCGGCCGCCGGCCAAAAGCCGGCATTAAATCCCGCCCGGGCCAGGTCCACGATGCGCTGGCGCCGGCGCTTGTCAAAGAGGGCCCCCCCGCCGGACTTCCCGTAAAGGGCCGTCACGGTCTCGCCGGAAGAGGCGGCCTTCGCCCCGAAGAGAAGCCGCCGGGCCATTGCCAGGGCCGGTGGCATGACCCGGTAGAAGAAAAAATGGTCGGCGAGGTAGCGCGTCCGCAGGCTGCCGGCGTCCTGGCGGATCACCGAAAACCCCTGCCGCTCGAGAAAACCCTTCATGGCGTCGGGAGTCCAGCGGGTGAAGTGATGGGGAGGATAATCGTGCTCCTCCCGCCCCCACGGCAGGGGCCGCAGGGCGTTAGGCAGCGTCACGGCCACCACCGCCCCGGGCTTGAGCAGGCGCTTGACCCGCGCCAGCATCCAGGCGGGCTCCGGATGGTGCTCGAGGGAATCGAAAAAGGTCGCGGCGTCGAATTCCCGCGGCGCCCGGGAGCCGCAAAAGCCCTCGAATTCGGCCGCATAGGCCTCGACTCCGGACTCCCGGGCGCGTCGTACGACCCTTTCGTCGTAGTCGAATCCGACGCCGTCAAAGCCGCGGCCGCGGGCCAAGGTCAAAAACCCCCCCTCCCCGCACCCGACGTCTAGAATCCGTCCCGGAGGACAATCCCGGAAAAATTGCCCGAATCTCCAGTCCTTCGCGGGATCCGGCGCGCCTTCCATGGCCCGGATCGGGGCCGCCTTCTCGTACCAATCCGCGCCCACGGCCTGACGCGGCTCGGAGGAAACCACGCCGCAGGCCCCGCACCGGCCGATGCGGTAGCGTCCTCCCGCGATCGGATCGACATGGACCTCGACCTCTTGAAGGGGCTGGTCAACCCCGCATGCCGGACAAGCGGCCTTCACGGCTCGCAGACCTCGTGCCACAGCTCCAGCATCATGAGGGCCCACAAGCGATAGGAGTGGTCCCGGGCTCCCGATTGGTGTTCCTCCCAGAGCCGCCGCAGTCCCGCCTCCTCGAAATAGCCTCGTCGCAGGGCCTCGGGCTTGAGCACGTGGTCCTCCCAGAATCCCTTCAGGGGACCCTTGAACCAGCGCTCCTGGGGAATGCCGAAGCCCTGCTTCCCGCGATCGAAGATCGCGGGAGGAAGCCTGTCCCGAAATGCCTCTTTAAGAATCCACTTATGCCCGCGCAAACCTTTGAGCTTCCACTCCCCCGGCATCCTGAAGACAAGTTCCACGAATTCATGGTCCAGCAGAGGCGAGCGCCCCTCCAAAGAATTTGCCATGGCGGCGATGTCCATTTTCGCCATCAAGCATTCGGGCAGGTAGGTCTTGAAGTCGGCGTAGAGCATGGAATTGACGAAGTCCGCCGCCGCGGCCTTCTCAAAGGCCGCGGCCATATAACGAACGGCCCCTCCCCCGGCGCCCAACCGGGATCTGAATTCCCGCGTGTAGAGTCCTTCCTTGTCGTCTTCCGAGAAAAACCCGACCATCTTCAGGTAGCGCCGCGGCATGTCGGCGAACAAAACGGACCGCAGGAAGCGTTTGCCTCGCCACAACAAGCTGAAGGGCGCCTTACCCTCCGGCAACAAAGGGACGACGGACTGCAGCGCGCTCTTGAGGATGGACGGCAGTCCGTCGTAGCGTCGCGCCGCCTTCATCGCGAAGTAGCGTATGTAGCCCGCGAAGTTCTCATCGCCCCCGTCGCCGTTCAAGGCCACGGTCACGGCGCGCCGTGTTTCCCGCGCGACATAGTAGGAGGGGAGGGCCGAGGAATCCGCGTAAGGCTCCCCGTAATGCCAGGCGAGCTTGGGAAGCACCGTGGCCATCTCGGGCTTGACGATGAATTCGGTGTGCTCGCAGCCGTAGCGCCGCGCCAATTCCTTGGCGAAAGGAAGCTCGGAGAATTCCTGCTCCTCGAATCCGATCGAGAAGGTCTTGACCGGCCGCGAGGAGAGCTCGCTCATGGTCGCGACCACGATCGAGGAGTCGATGCCTCCGGAGAGAAAGGCCCCCAAGGGAACGTCGGAGATCATCCGCAGGCGGACGGCCTCCCTCAGCTTCTCGCGGATGAGATGCTGGGCCTCCTGCGGGTCGCTGGTCGCCGGAGGCTGGCCCAGGGGCAGGTCCCAATACCGGCGGACCACGGTTTCTCCCGCCTCATGGATGAGAATGTGCCCGGGCGGGAGCTTGCGCACGGACTTGTAGACGGTCAGCGGCGAGGGAATATACTGCAGGGAAAGGAATTGATCGATCGCCTCGGGATCGACCTCCCGGGAAATGCCCGGCCATACAAATAGGGAACGGAGCTCCGAGGCGAAGGCCAAAAACCCCGGACCGTCGACGTAATTGAGCGGCTTCTTGCCGATACGATCGCGCGCCAGCATGAGACGCTTGCGGCGGCGGTCCCATATCGTGAAGGCGAACATCCCCCGCAGGGAGCGGACGCAGTCGGGCCCTTGCGCTCGATAGAGCGCAAGTATTACTTCCGTATCCGTTTTTGTTTGAAATCCGTCCCCTCTTTTTTCACGATCCGCGCGCAGTTCCTGAAAGTTATAAATCTCCCCGTTAAAAACTATCCAAAGATTCCCGTCGTCGTATGAGATGGGCTGATGGCCGGTGTTCAAGTCGATGATCGCCAGCCGCCGCATGGCCAGCCCCACCGGCCCCTCGATGTGATAGCCCTCGTCATCGGGCCCCCGATGGGTCAGCAGGTCGTTGGAGGCCTTGAGCAGCCCGGGGTCGGGCCGGCGGCCGTCCTTAAATATGATGCCGGTTATGCCGCACATATGCCGCGGCCGGGCGAAGCCCGGCCGCACTCCTTATGTTCCATCAGGAATCCGTCCACCTGTCTTTGGCCCGAGAAGCTCGGGGAAGCCGTTGACCAACCCTTCCCACACCGCATCCTCAGTCAGTTGGACCAAACAATCACAATGCCCGCAGTTCGAGAAATCGATCCCGGCGCGGGGCTGCGCCATCCCGAACCGGATGCAGGGACTGCACTTGATGCCGGTCCTCAAATTCAGATTCCTTCCGGGCCCCGGGGGTCCCAACTCCTCGGGGTCGGTCGGGCCCCAGAGGCTCGCGGTCGGCACCCCCAGCGCGACCGCGGCTTTCGCCAGCCCCGTATCGTTGGCGATGAAGAGTTGGCAGCGCTCGATGAGAGCGAAAGTCTCAATGAGACCCGTCCGCCCGACCCACGAGGGGACATCATACCCGGCGGCGCCGCGCGCCGCCTGGGCCGCCCCCTCCTCGCCCTTGCCGCCGACCAGCACGGGTTCGACCCCGGCCAGGCCGCGAAGTTTCATGATGAGCCGGCCGAAGCGCTCGGCCGGCCAGATTTTGCGATAGGGATTGTCCGGCTCTCCCAAGTGGACTCCGATGATCCGCCGTCCCGCCAACGGCGCCAAGGCCCCGTCAGCGAAGCGCCGGGCCTCATCGCTGAGGGGCGGGCGCGGGCTAAGGCCCTGGGTGTCCACGCCCAAGGCCTCAAGAAGCTTCAGGTTGCGCTCCACCGCGGGCTCCATACCGGACAGCCAGGCCCGCCTATTAAGGAGCATTCTGCGGGAGAGCTCGCCGGTCACCAGCCAGCGTTTGGCCGACCAGGCCAAGCGCGCGGGGGCGGAAAGTGCTCTCGGCGCCTCCCACCGGCAGAGATGCCCGGCGCGGATCGGAATGGCGGCCAGCGCGCGCTGGAAGAAGTGGGCCGGCGCGGGGAGCGTGAGGATCGCCCCCTCATAGCCGCGCGCGGTCAGGCGAAGATTGACCTCCAGCCGCCGGCGCTCGGAGACCCCGTCCCATTCCACCATCTCAACCTCATCGACCAGGCCGGTCGCCGGGATGAGCTCGCGGGTGATGGGGCTGGTATTGGCGACGAAGGTGATGCGCGCCCCGGGATAGGCCCGGCGCAGTCCGCGCAGGACCGGGAGAAACATGATCGCGTCGCCGATGGCCGAATAGCCGAGCACGAGCCAGGACTTGGGTCCCCCCGGCGGCCGGGCCGCCGTGGCCGTGGCGGCGCGCAGGAACGACTCCGCGGCCCAGCGAAGAAGCGGCGCGCTTCCGGGGGGGGAGGGCATCGCTAACCCCCGGTATGCGCCTGCTTCCAGGCCGCCAAGGTGTCGCGGGCCGCGCGCTCCCAGGTCCATTGCCGCACGCGCTTAAGCCCGCGGCGGACGTTTGCCTCCCGCAGGGTCGCCGAACGCGCCACATCGAGCAGGGCCGCGGCCACGGCGTCGGCATCGCGCGGGTTCACCAACACGCCGGCGTCGCCGACGAATTCGGGGACCCCGCTTTGATTGGAGGCCACGACCGGGATACCCGTGGCCATGGCCTCCAAAGGCGGCAGGCCGATGCCCTCCAAGGATGACAGGAACACCAAAACGTCGGCCAGCCCGTATATGCCGGCCAAATCGGGAGACTGACCCGGGACATGGCCCACGCGCGCGACCCGCCCGCCCAGCCCGAGTTTGGAAATGAGGGCATCGACGTCGACCGGCGCCCCGGAGTCGACACCTCCCACCAGCACGAGCTGGTGGCGGCCGTATTCGGGCGTCCCCATCACCTGGGAAAAGGCCTTGAGCAGAGTCTCGGCGTTGTCCCTCACGGCCCAGGGCCCCATCCCCAGAAGGTAGCGTTCCGGCAGGCCGTATTTTTGACGGACCCAACCGAGGGCGCCGCGCTCCCGGGGCGAAAAGATGTCGAAGTCGATGCCGTAGGGGATGACGGCGATCTTCTCTTCCTCCAGCCCGAAAGCCTCGGTAATCTCTCGTTTGACCGTCTGTGAGACGGCGACGACGCGGTCGGCGCCGCGCAGCTGCTCGGCCACGGTCTCGGTCGCCCACGGGTAACCCGGGACGAACTCCCGGTGGAGGAAGGGGGTGTCCTGCACCGTGACCACGATTTTGGCCCGCGGCAGGATCGGATGGGTCCAGCCGAAGGTGTGATAGACATCGATGCCTATATGTTCGAAGTACCGGCGGCGCAGGGGAAAACCCAGGCGCTCCTCGACGGCGCGCACGACCCGCTCCGGCCAGCGCTTGACCAGGAGCTTGAAATTCGGCTGCTTGGGGAAATCCCCGAACCATTCCCGCAGCATGCGGTCGTAGTTCGTGTAAAAATAGGAAAAAAGCAGGACCTCGGTTTCCTTGTCGAAGCGCGCCAGCTCCTGGATCACATGATCCTGCAGGACCGAGATGCCGCGCTTGCCCGAGACGCTGACCCCGCACTCCATGAGCACGCGCATGGCGGACTAGGCCGGACGAGCCAGCCGGACCGGACCCCGACGCAGGGGTATGCCGAAGTCGCGGTCGGCGTCCATTTGGTTCAAGAATTTCACCACGACATGGTCGAAAGCGTCCAGGTAATGCCAGTCGCCTTCCTCGAGAACCGCCGATCGTCCGCCGGCGAGGAATTCCTTAACCACGGCCTCCAAGGACTTTTCGGCGGATATGCGGCCGAGGATGTAGCGCTGGGCCCCGGGACGGTCCAAGAATCCGGCTTCCCGGTAGAGATAGACATCCCCGAGCAAATCGATGACCACGCAAACCTGGGGGAACCCGCGGGTGCGGATCTCATGATTGGCGGCCATCTCGATGGGCCGGCCCACGGCCCCGTCCTGAATCATGTGGAGGGCGTAGCCGTAATCGACGCGCAGGCCGCTCAGGTCCGGACGCCGGCAACGTTCCCGGAATTGTTCAAAAACCGCGATCAGCTCCTGCCGCTCTCCGGCGGCGATGGCCTCATCCTCCTGGACGTTGAAATCCTCGCGCAGGCTGAGGAAATCCATTTGGCGGTCCCCGCCCACCTCGCGGTTGATGCCGGCGATGACCTCGACCAGCTCCAAGACATCCCGCGCATGCCCCGGCAGGATCACAAAATTAAAGCCCACGCGGATGGGAGACCGGCGCGCACGGCGGGCCTTCAAGAATCCGGTGACATGACGCACCACCTGTTGGAAGGCCCCCTTGCGCCGCGTGACGTCGAAGGTCTTATCCTCATCCACCCCGTAGAACGACACGCGCAGCAGGTCCAGATCCCAAAGCCCCTCCTGCCGGGCCAGGAGCTGGGGCGTGAGCATCCAGGCGTTGGTGTAGAGCGCCAGCTTGAAGCCCTGCTCGACGCCGTAGCGGACGAGGCTCCCGATCTCGAGGTTTGTCAGCGGCTCCAAGCCGCCGGAGATGAAGAATCGGTCCGGATCGTTCTTGGGGGCCTCGCGCAGCAGGGCCTTGAACGCGGCGTTGCCCGTGTCAAAGCTCTTGCGCTCGTAGCGCGCCGAGTAATTCCTGCCGCAAAAGGTGCAGTAGAACATGCAGGAGGGCCCGGCGAAAATGCTGATGCGATAGGGAAACTGGAAGCGGCCCTCCCCGGCCGCCTCCATGGCGCCGGATTCAATGATGGGCAGAAGGGTGTTGCGCCAATACTTGGTCCCCAGCCCGCGGTCGACGATGAGCATCTGCGCCAGATCCGAGTCCCGCAGGGCGGCGTTGAGCGCCAGGAGCTCTTCCTTACGCAGGCCGGTGTCCTTGAGGATGGCCTCCTGGGTGTAGAAGGGCGTCCGGGAGAAGCGGTGTATGACCCGGAACGCGGTCTTAGTCCAGCGCTCGACCGCACGCGCGTCCTGGGGATCGGCCGCGAGGCCCGCGGCCGCCAGCGGCCCGCTCAAGTCCCGACCCAATAGTGTCGCTGCCTCGGGCGGCAGCTCCGGGGGAGCGTCCGTCAAAAGGCATTTCCGGAGCGACTCTATTTGGCTTTCGTCCATCGGCATACCGCGGCAGACCAGGATACCACATCGGGAGTCGGGAGAAAAAGGCGGGCTATTCCGGCATCCCCTCGGCCGGAGGGGCCGCGGAGCGCAGTTTCTCCCGCATCCACCGACCCAAGAGTTCCCGGGCCCCCGAATCGAGCAGGCGGTACCCCAAGGCCGCGTAAAGGACGGCTCCCCCCAGGCCGTAGGCCAGGAGCTCGAGCCAGCCGCTGATCCTCGCATGCGTCGCCAAGGACAGGGCCGCCAGGCCCATGCCCGCCGCCACCGGACGCCAACACGCCTCGGACCAATATTCGCGCAAGGATATGCCGAGCATCCGGCGGTTGACGTAGTAGAGGAATGGCGCCGTTGCCAGCCAGTGCGCGGCGAGCAGTCCCGCGGCCGCGCCGATGATCCCCCACCGGGAGATCAGGGGGGGCCACAGGCCCACGAGGAGCAGGGCCGCGCCGGCCTGCGCCGCGATATAAGCCTCGGGAACGCCGCGGCTGATGGCCACGGTGTTGGGCAGGTAGGTCCCTAGATACGCCAGGTTGGCGATGACGAGGAGCCGGAAAGGCCAGGTGCTGGCCGCGCTGAAGTCCTGCCCCAGCCACAGGGTCATGAACTGCGGCACGAGGACAAATCCCAGTATGGTGACGGGCAGGACGATGAAGTAGGTGAGCTCGGTGGCCTTGAGATATAGCCGCCGGAAGCGCGCCTCCTCCCCCCGGCCGTGCAGATCGGTGAGCATCGGGAAGGCGGTCGTGCACACGGCCCCGCACAGGGCGTTGAACTTCTGGGCCAACGTCGAGGAGACCACGTAATACCCCATCTGGGTCAAGGACAGCAGGCCGCCGATCATGAGGCGATCTCCCTGAAAGATCAGCATCCACAAGGCCTGCGACACCAGGCTCTTGGCCGAGAACGCGAAAAACTCCCGCGTGCGCGCCGCCGGAGCGCCGCCGGGGCTCAGATTGCCCCGAACGGCCCACAGGGCCCCCGCGGCTAAGGCCGCGTGGATGACGAGGAAGGCCGCGGCGACCGCGGCCAACCCGTGTCCCATTGCCAGCAGGACAGCCGCGCAGGCGGCCACCGCCACGGCCTGGAGCGCGACGAGCAGGTTGTAGGGACCGAAGCGCTGTTGTCCATAGAGCACGTTGGCGGCGAACTGCAGGGCGAAATAGGCCGGCGCCGCCACCGCCACGCAGACCAGGACACTCGGCGCCGCGGCCAGGACTTCCGGACCCGCCCGCAGAAACCGGGCCGCGACCCAATCGCGGCCCAAGAACAGCGCGGCCCCGCCCAGACACGCCATGCCGACATGCACGCCCAGGGCCAGCCGCAGGAGGCGCGCCAGGACCGGCCCCTCCCCCCGGGAGAGGCATTGCGCGGTGTAGCGTTGGGTGGCGACCCCGGTCCCCCCGTTGAGCACCATCAGGTATCCCAGGACCGTCCACATCAGAGTGTAGAGGGCGTAGCCGTCGGTGCCCAAACCCCGTATTAAGACCGGGGTCAGCGCGAGGTTGGCCGCCAGGACGGCGCCATGCGCCAGGAGATTGAGCTCGACCCCCCTGATGACGCGCAGGCCCAAGGAGGCCGGCGGAGCGCCCGATACCCGACTCATGGCCGGCGCCGGCGCACCATTCGTCGAGTCTAGCATTTTGCTTTTTTTGACCCCCTCTCCCGGTTTAGGTTCGCCTACGCCCGACGGATGAAGGCCACCTGCCGCGATAGGGACGTCAGAAACTGGGCAATCTCGGTGTTCGGCTTGGCGCCATCGGAGCGGATGGAGTCCTTTTCCCTGGTTTGCGTGGGCTCGGCGCCCTTGAAAGTCTTGGCGACCAGCCGCGCCGGGACGGTCATAGCGATGACGGCGAGCGGACTTTGGGGGCCCAAAGTGTCGGGGATAAGTGTTTCGGCCTCGGCGCTTTAACCACCACCGGTGGATGTGAAATCGCCGCGTCCGGCCGCAGGTTCGCGTCTCCTTGCGATGACGACTCCCGGAACCGTGATTATGGGTCCTTCGCGTCGCATATCCTAGGCCATTTTCCCGACGGAAATTGGGACCGAGGACCCGCAGGGTTTCAGCGGCCCGCGTGATACAATCCCTGCATGACCCTCTCCCTCGCCCTTCCTCTATTACTCCTGGCAGCGTTCGCGCAGGCGGCCCCAATGGCGCGCGGCACCCCGGTCCCCAGTCCCCGAATCGGCGTCGGCACCCCGGTTCCGTCCCTGCGCCTCCAGGCAGGACCCTCCAACCTGATCGCCCCCCTGGGGTCGCTTTCTCTCATGGCCGGACCCTTGGTCGCCCCCAACCCCCTAGTCGGACCCGTCTTGACCCTTTCGGGACCCAGCCTGCCGGCCGTCGAGGTCCCCGTTCCCGCGGCCCAAGCCCTTCCCGGACCAACGACGCCGCGCGAGGATCTCACCCGCCTGGAAGGCGCGCTTCAAGAAGGGGACGCGGCCCTGCCCGAATTCTTCGACAAGACCAAGGCCCAAAAGGACGGCCGCGCCGACATTGACGACGAATCCCGCGGCGCGTCGCAGGCAGGCCCGCGAGAAACCGAGGCGACAAACGCCGGCGACGTCCGCCAGGAGTACGGTGAATTCCTTAAGCAGTTGGGTTTCCGGGAATATTCCTCTCAGATCGGCGCCATCCTAAAGAAGGGCACGCTCGCCAAGACCCAGAAAGAAGTCCTGACCTTCAACCAGAACCGCTATGAAGTCGTCGACTCGGCCCGCGACCTGACCGCCGACGTGATGTCGGGCCTGGCCGAGCAGGGCTTTAGCCCCGAGGCCATGGAGCGGGGCGCTGAACTCGCCGCCCGCCTGCTCGCGCTCCAGCCGCTCGATCCCCCGGCCTCCCTTCCTCCCGAGATCGCCAAGGCGGGCCAAGAAAAGATCATCGCGTGGCTCTCCGCGGCCACGGTGCAACGGGTCTCCCAACAACTTCCCTCGGTGGTCTCCGACGTGGTGGTTTCGATGACCTCACCCGTCGACCTGAAGAAATACCTGGCCGACTACGGCGACTCGCGGCCCGACACTCCCGAAACCAAGGCCTTCCTCGCGCGCGTGGTCCGCGCGAAATCGCAGGTCGAGCGGATGCTCCTCACCATGTACACCGACGGCGAGCTCGGCCAGACCCGCTTCGCGGGCCGGGCCTTGGCCGCCTCCTTGGTGCGTCACGCCCGCCGGGAGGGCCATCCGGAGCTTGAAGACCTCCTTGAGAAGAAGGTGAAGGCCCGAGGCCTCCACCTGGAAAATTTCGTCGGCGACACCCTCATCCTCAAGGACGCCGCCCGCCCCGGGGAAACCCTGCGCTGGAAACTCGAGACCGGAGACATTCTCGGCGAGCGCAGTCTCGGCCGCGAGGCGGCCGAGATCACCTTCGCGGTCCGTCCGAGCTGGCGGCAGTGGCTCTCGGCCGCCCGCCAAGGCCTGACCGGCAGTTTTTTCGCCTTGTGGGCCAACCCCAAGGAGCGCCCCAAGCTCGAATCCGGCGGCGGCTGGCGCAACCGTCTGGCGCTGACGCGTTCATTCTTCAAGAAGTGGGCCGCGGGCCTGGGCGTGATGCGCCGCGGTTACTCGCATGTGGGCATGGCCTCGGTCGAGGAAGCCGACGGGGTCAAAATGCTCTGGGCTCTGGACAACTACCCCAACTCCGGGGAGGGCGGCATCCGCAAGATGGGCGTGCTCGAGCAGTTCGCCTTGAACGGCCCCTACATGCGCTTTGGCTACGCGCGCTTGGATGCGGGCAGGACTTGGGAGGCCTTCCAGAAACGGGCCTCCCAAGGCCATAATGCCGTAGCCTACGAGTCCGACGGCGGCTCCTGGAAATCCTTCCTTTCCGCTGATGAGCATTCGAAGCTCAAGTCCATCCCCCGTTCCCAGGCCCAAAAACTCGTTGACGAACTCAACGCCCGAGCCGCCGCAGTGATGGAGTCCATGATGACCACGCTCGGCGTCGCCTTCGCCTATGGCTTCAGCAACGAGCTTTGGAAGGCGTATTGCAGCGCGACTTTGGTCCTCGCGCACCGCATCGGCGGGGGCTTCGAGATCCAGGCCTCCGAGGACCGCTGGCACCCCATCGTCATGCTGATGAAGAAGCTCGGCCTGGGCGACGCCAAGAATCAAGAAACCGGGGGCCGCATCATCTGGCCCGGCAGCTTCTTCGTCGATCCCAAGGTGGGCAAGCACGAGACCGCCACCCACCCCGCCTTCAACGAGGTCGGCCGCCTCCCCGACCCCTACGCCATGCCGGCCTATGTCGAGCTTGACCGCGACGTGACGCGCCGACTGGCGGCGCTCCTCCAGCATTCCGACGAGGGCTCCATCGACCCCGACGAGGAAACGGTATTCCAGGCGGTCAGCACGCGCCTGGACGCCCGGGTGGAGAAGACCCGCCGGTCCAAGTCGGGCGGACGCCGCAGCGGCGGCGAGCCCTCGACGGGCTACTCGGCGGGGCTGGAGGCCTTGCTCGAGGAGTAGCCCTTCGGAAGCGAAACTCGTCCCGGTTTGTAGCCCTTGACGAATTTGATCAGGCTCTTAAATATGCGGTGCGCGCCGAAAGCCCGCATTTCCTCAAGCGCCTCGTCGGCGGTCCACCCATCGACTTCCATCCGATAGAGCGCGGCCATCGTGCCGGTCCGGTCCTTGCCCAGGGCGCAGTGAAAATAGACGGGCTGGTTCTTCGGGTCCAGGACCGCGCTGAAAAAGGATTGGATCTGCTCCGGCGCCGGGGGCGCCGAGCCCGTGACGTCGGCATGGAGGGGGATCCGGACCGGTTGTAATCCGGCCTTCGCGACGGCCTTCGTCTTATCATGATGCTCCCGAAGGCTGATGACGGTCTTGACGCCGCGTTCCTTCAGATAACGGTAGCCCGCGCCCTCCGGCTGGCTCCCGCGGTAGATTCCCGGCGCGATCTCGGCGAAGTTCTCTATGCCGGCGTCATTGACGATCCGCTGCGCGAAGGGCCTTCCCGTCGTGGTCCGCCAGGACTTCGGCGCCCGGTTCTGGGCCGAGGCGTCGGCGGGCAGGCACAACAACAGCGCGACGGCGGGGCCGAACCAGGTCATCTCTCACTCCTCACAAAGCGGCAGTTGGTCACTAACGCATTCCTGGCCGAAGGGACAAGAAAGATCACGGAGGGGAGGACTCGACTCGATGCCCCCTGCCGTAAGCGTCCCCGGGGGGCGGTGAGTCGCCCGCGTTGTTTAGTCGGGTTGCCCCTTGCGGCCATCGCCCGCGGTTCTTGCAAACCACCTCCACCGGTGGAGGTGAGCACCGGTGAAATACCGCCGCCTCCGCCAGAATTTGATTTCCCCGTGACTGATCGTCTACCAGATGACTCCCCCGAGTCTCACAAAATTCTGTCTTGCGCCTGCAATAGCAACCAGGCGCCAAGCGCCGCCCCCTTGGCCCAGGTTCGATGATAGACCACGCGCTGCACCGCGGATTGCCGCGATGTCCGAATGAACGGCGGCTGAAAAGAAGATGTCGTCTGTGAAGAGCCGTTTCTCCGAATGGATCCGGTTCTCAAGCCCGCGGAAATTGTTTCTCTTATGGCCCCGGATGATCGCGAATGCCTTCCCCCTAGTTTTTCCGGAAGCTCCCGAGCGGCCTGATTCCTTAGTCATCCCGACACCTCCTGCGTGCGCATGAGTCCCGCAAGCGCCGCCGTCGCCAGCCCCGCCTCATAATCCGTCGCCTTCTGCGAGGAAGACTCCAGCCCCTTCGTAAACAGAAAGCCGAGCGCCGCGTTGATGAGGTGCCAGGCCCCGACCGAGGCGCTGATGTCCCGCCGCAAGGACCCTCGGCGCTGGCAGTCCTCGATCAGGCCCGAAACCTCCCGATGATAGGTCTCGTAATGCCCCCTCAGAAGCTCACGGCTTCGCTCGTCCTCGAGTTCCGCCAGCGCGCGATTGATGACTCTGAACTCGCGCTCATGCGCCCGCGCGATCTCCGGATAGCGCCGACAAAAGGCCGTGAGCGCCGCGAGTGAATCCCCGCTTTCCTGGACCAGCCCCTTGAGGACCCGCGTCACCTTGGTCACGACCTCTTCAAGAAGATGGTGGAGGATGGCGCGCTTGGAAGGAAAGTGCCTATAAAGGATAGGCTCCGCGACCTTGGCCTCCCGCGCCACGGCAGCCGTCGTCATCCCGGCGAAACCCCCGCTGGCGAAGAGCAAGCCCGCGGCCTCCAGAATCACCCGTCGCCTTTCCGGAGCGGGAAGCCTGGTTGTCATATTGTTAGTGTATACTAACTTAGTCGGTTCGTCAAGGCCCATTATGGGCCCAGGCCCTTGACACAATGCTGTATATAATATACAGTATATACTGTACATGCTATCAGAATCACGGCTGCAGATTTACCTGCCCAACGCGGTTTACGACAAGCTCCGCCGCCAGGCGCGCGGAGAAGGCAAGTCGATCGCCCAAGTGGTTCGCGAGAGCCTCGCGCTCTACCTGGGCCGCCCTCCCGGCGAACGCAGCCGCGAGGCGTACATGGCCTTGGACCGCCTGGTCGGACACTACCGTGATGACGGCTCCGGCGCGGCCGAACGGCACGACGAGAACTTGGGACCGTCGGGCCGGTGGTAGCCTCCGCCCCGCGCGTCTTCGCCGATACCTCGGCATGGTACGCGCTCTTCGTGGCCACGGATCCCCGCCATTCCCAGGCGGCGTCGGTCTATGAGCGGCTTCGGTCTTCCGGCGCCGTATGGTCCACGACAGATTGGGTCCTGATCGAGACCGCGGCACTCCTGCACCGCCGCGTCGGCGCGATCCCGGCGTCGGAAGTGCTCAACTCCCTCATGAACAATACTCAGATTTCCGTCCTCTGGATGGACGAGACTTTGGGCCGCCTGGCGCTGGAGCGGTTCCAGTCGCTGCGGGGAAAGGCCAGCCTCGTGGATTGCGGGTCTTTTCTGGCGATGGAACGGCTGCGACTCAAAACGGCATTCGCTTTCGATCAGGATTTCACGGACCAGGGTTTCACGCTCGAAACCTGAGGCCTACTTCTCGGTCATCGTGACCGCGGCGTTCCAGTCCGCGGGAAGGGTCGCGGGGTCGGTTTCGGCCATGCGCTCGATATAGAGGCGGCTCGGCGCGTCACCCGGCCTGGCCGCCAACGTCGCCTCAAAAACGGCCTTGGCGCTCTTCCAGTCTTTGGACCGGTAGGCCCGCACCCCGTCATCGAATTGAGCGGCCCAGGGCGGCGGGGCGCCTTCGCCGATGGCTTCGAATATCTCGACCGGCGCGGTCTTGCCTTTGACCACCACGCGGTCAAGGCTCCTGGTGGCGATCCCCCCGCCGGCGGCAAGGCGCGTCGCCTCCGAGATGAGCACCTTGACGCCATAATGCTTGGTCAAGGCCTCCAGCCGCGAGGCGAGGTTCACGGCGTCCCCGATAACCGTGTAAGACCAGCGGTCTTCGGAGCCCAATGTTCCGGCAACGACTGTTCCGGTATTGAGGCCGATCCCGTTGTTCCAGGGCTTCAAGCCTTTGGATTGGCGCTCGACGTTTAGGACGTCGAGCGCGGTTACCATCGCCAGCGCCGCCCGCACCCCGTGCCCCGCGTCCTCGGGCGAGGAGAGCGGCGCGCCGAAGAGGGCCATGATGGCGTCGCCCACGTACTTGTCGATCACGCCGTGCTGGCCGTCGATGGCGCGGGCCATGGCGATGAAGTAGGCGTTGAGCTGACTGACGAGCTCCGCGGGCCGCAGGGACTCCGAGATGGTCGTGAAGGAGCGGATGTCGGAGAAAAGGACCGTCACGGCGCGCTCCTCGCCGCCGAGCTCGATCTGGCCCTTGGCCAGCAGGGCCTCGGCGATCTCCTTGGACACGGTCTTACTCAGGACCGACCGGATCTTCTCCCGTTCGACCAGGCCCTTGGCCATTTCTCCAAAGGACTCGGCAAGCCTCCCTATTTCGTCCTTCGAGCGGATGTCAAGCGCGATGTCGTATTCCCCCTTGGCGATCTTGGCCGTGGCCGCGACGAGCTTTTCCAAGGAGGCCGTCACCCCGGCCGCGATGAGCAACCCCAAGAAGGCCGTGGCCGCAAGCCCCGCGGCTCCGATTATCAGAAGAGTCCTTCGCAGTCGGCGCATGGGCTCAAGGGCCCGGTCCCAGGAGCGCAGGACCAAGGCCGAGACGTCCCGGGAGACCGGAGACAAAAGCGCCAGATAGTTCTCGCCCGCCAAGGCCCGAAGGCCCGGCACGTTGTGAGGCAGTCCCTCCAGGTGGGCCTCCAGAGCCTTCGCGCGCGAAGGCTCCAAGGTGGTCGCCAAAACCTTGGTCTTCCCGACAAAGGCGATCTCCGTGTCGGTCAGGCGCTTGAGTTCGGCCGCCAGGGCATTGTCGATCGAAAACCCGGCGGCCACGACGCCGATCAAATCCGGCGCGGTGATCGGGACGCAAGCCACCTGGTATGGCTTTTCATCCAAAAGGTGAATGGAATAGCCCGGCTGCTCCTCCAGGGCCTGGGCCACGGCTCCCACTGACTTCATGGAACGGCCCGGCGCGAAGTAACCTCCGGTGTCGGCCAGGGCCAGGCCCTCGGCGTCGGCAACGAACATGATGTCGGCTTGAATGCGCTGCTTGTGATTGAGCGTTGCCGACAAGATGGTCTCCGGGTCGGCAGTGGCGAGAGCCTCCTTGAAGGCGAAGTCCCCCGAGAGGAGCCTGAGGTTGGTCTTCAATTGCTGCTCGCGGCGCTCGAGCAGCGAGCCGAAGACGAACTCGGCGCCGACCAAGCCCGCGCGGACCTGCTCCTGGGCCTGGGCGGTCTGCCGGGCGTTGATGGTCTGCAGGGCCGCGGCCAGGATCCCGGCCAGCAGGGATCCAAAGCAGGCGAGGAGCTTAAGCCGGAAGCTCAATAGTCGGAGACCGCTGGCCGGCGGGGCTTCTTGGGAGCCGCGAGGTCGGGCTTGAACTCGACCGGCGTGGGTTTGGTTCCCACCTTGACCTTCTGCAACGTGGCGTCGACGGGGCCCTTCAAGCGCTCGCTCCAGACCGCGACCTGGTATTCCCCTTTGGGAACCCCCTTGATCGCGGCCATGCCCTCGGCCCCCGTCATGGCGAAATAGGGGTTGTCAAGGACCATGATGTAGCCGAGCATCCAGTCATGGATGTTGCAGCCGAGCTTGATCGTGCCGGGCTTGTCCATCACGACCGGGTCGGCGCTCTTTCCCTTATAGAGAGGAACCTCGAACTTCTTGATCTTGGAGAAGGAGTAAATGTGGTGGTGGGTGTTGTCCTTGTTGGGAAACTTGACCGGGGTCCCGACTAGAACCGGCAGGACGTGCGGCACGAAGTCCTTGTTGATCTGGTCCATGAAGGCCGGGTTCTTGGGCGCCTCGAACTTGGCGCCCGGGACCTCGTAGATGAAGACGATCGCCTCGGGCACGGGATTGCCCCCCGCGTCCCTGACCACGGCGTTGATGTCGCCGGCGCGGGCCGGCAGGCCCGCGCCCAAGAACAGCGCGGCCGCTCCGCAAACAGCTTTACGCGCGCACGGTTGCGCGCCCACGATTCTAGTCCATGTAAGATATCGCATCAAAACCTCAACCGATAGCCAAGTTGGAACAGCCGGTCGATCTGCGACCTCGGTCGTATGGCCTGAAGCGGCCAGGCGCTGGTGTAGATGTACTCGGCGGAGACCTCCTGCTGGGGACCGAAGCTCCAGCCGGCGTAACCCGTATAGGTGAAGGTGTTGTCCCAGTTTCGCGTCCATGTCCGCTCGTAACGGCCGGAGAGCCGCGCGCGCCCCAGGGCCAGGGACGCCAAGCCGTATGCCGCGCTCCAGTCCTTTCTGCCCTTGTCCACGGCCGAGATGGTCGCCTTCATGTGCTGGCCGGCCAAAGTGAGACGCTTCCACTCGAACTTTCCGCCGTAATGCTGGGCCTTCGTCCGGAAAGCCTGGGTGTGCAGGTTGGCGTCCCCGGCGTTGCCCAAGCCATCGTTGCCGTTATTGGTCCAGGTCCCCCCGCCGACCTGCAGGGCGCGGTCCATGAAGGTGAGGTCCCCGCGGTAGTAGTACCCGAGCCTGCCGTCGAGCTCATCCATCGGCCGCACCGTCCGCCCGAAGATGGTGTATTCGGGGGTGAGGTCGCCCTGCAAGTCGTGCAGACCCCAACCCCGAAACCACAACAGGCGCCCGATCTGGTCTCCCCCGGAGAACCCCGCGCCCGTCAAGCGGCCCTTGACCGGGCCGAGGAATGCGCCTCCCCGCTCCCAAAGCGGGAACTCCCAGGAGCCCTCGACGCCGTAGCCGCGGATCTCCTCGCCCACCCAGGAGCCGATGGCCGAGGGGGTGAGGGTCCATTGGGTCGACCAGGCAACGTTGGGGTGCTCCCAGGACAAGGGCGGGATGAGCCCCCCGGCCCGCAAGCGAAACGCGTTGGCGCGCCACTCGGCGTCGGTCTCGGCGTATGCCTCGATCAGCCCCACCTTGGCCGAGCCCGAGGCGGCATCGGTCGTGAAATTTCCATGCAGGTGCACGCGCGCCCGGGGATGCACCTCGGCGTCGACCACCAGGCTCGCCTGTGGAATAGACGCCCCGGTGACCCGCCGGTCGCCGATGCCGTCGGAATTGATGTCGCGGCCGCCGAATCGGAAGGGCGACGTGCCGCCCCTAAGCCATGAGTCGTTCTTGTCGGCGTGATAGCCGCGCAGGTCGAGCAGGCCCGAGAGCTTGACCCCCGCGATCAGTTCGCGCGGCTCCTCGGCGTCGAATTTGCCGGCCTGGGCGGAGACGGCTAGAAAAAGGAGGGCAAGAACCGCGGCAAGCCGCTTCACGGGGCTATGCTACTACAGAGGGTCTTTGAGCCGCAACCCTCCCTCGTACGTGGACTGAACCTCCGATAACCGGAGGCGCGGCCTCCTCCACCGGTGGAGGAGAAATCGTGAAGACCGCCGGACCGCCTCTCACCGCTGAAGGGAAAGTTCACATGGCCCCGTCGGAATGAAACGCCGTGTCATAGGTCTTTAGACCCGGCGGCCCTGGGCCCATTGGCCCCGGCCCCGGGGCGGGCCTTCTGGCCCTGGAAGATTGTGGGCCTTTCGGCTAGACTTCAACAGCCCTGTAATCCCTGAGATTCGGTCAGGGAGCATCCACCCCCGAACCGCAAGTCGGGGTAACCAGGGGAGACAGTCCGGAACCTGTCTCCCCTGGTTCATTTTTTGGCGGCGGGGTGGAGGCGGCGGGGCGAAAAAACCTTGTTTCGCGCAAGGCGGGGGATTTTTGTCTCAAAAAGTGGGAAGGAAGGGGGGAACTCATGCTGAAAACGAATAGCCGTCCCGATCGCCGGTGGAAGCGCCTGCTGCTCGCGGGCCTGGCGGCTTTATGGCTCGCGCCGCTGCCGCAAGCCTCGGCCGAACCGCCCGCGCCAGTCAGGGCCTTCGTCGCCGGGCACGGCCCGGACTACGGACTCTCCCTGGATGGGGCGGGCGATCTGTGCTACCGCAAATCAGGCGAGTTCTCAGCGCAAAGCGCCGCGCCCGCGCCGCGCCTGACCGGGGCCCCGCTGGAACGAATCGCCGGCCTCCTCAAGAGGATCGCCGGAAGTCCGCCCGACCGCGCCTTGGCCCCCGTGCTGGCGGCCGCGCTGCGCCCGACCCTAGGAGAGGGCGAAAGCCTCGCGGGCCGCCCGCTCTACGAGGCGGATGCCGAGGGGCGCAAGCTCACGGCCCTGGGACGCAACGTGCTCATGGACTTGCTGACCGCGGAGGACGGGGCCGACCTCGCCGTCTTCTGGCAGGGGCGCGAAACGGCCTCGGGAGTCACGCCCGCGGGGGTGCTGGAACGGCTTAAGAAGGAAGGGCACCTTCTTGAACTGGCTGATTCCCTAGCCCATTCCCCCTCGACCTCCGGTCGAGGAGTGTTTGACGGCGAAAGGCCGGTCCCGCAAGTCAAGGTCTCGCTCCAGCGCTTCGGCCGCTGGGATGAGTTGGGGAAGGCCGGCATGAAGAACCTCTACCGCAACCCGGAGACGGGAAACCTCAGGCTCATCGTGGCCGCCCCGGCCGCGGGCGCCTCGGACCGGTTCAAGGTGCTCGACAAGGAGGAGGAGGCACAGATCGCCTCCGAGACCGGCTTGGACCGGGAACTGCTCGAGCGCCACGGCGGACGCATCGTGCGCAGCGTGGACAACCTGGTGGAAATCGACGTCAACCCGGCCCAGGCCGCAGGCCTGGGCCGTGATCTGGAGAAACGAGGCATTTCCGCGACGCCCAACCTATCCGTGGCCGTTGGCGCCGCAGCCGGGGCTCTTTCAGAGGGCCGTTTCCCCCTCTCCCGGCTCCTGCCCCTGCCGCGGCGCGCGATCGCGGCGCTTTCGGAAAAATTCCGGCCGCAGTCCGTGCAAGCCGCGGACATCCTCAAGGCCGGCGCGCTTTGGGACGCGGGCATGGAGGGCGAGGGCGCGGTGGTCGGGGTGATCGACACCGGCCTGGACCGCAAGCATCCCGACTTCCAGGGCCGCACCCTGGCTTACATCGACCTCGTGCAAGGCGGCGCCGACGCCATCGGCCACGGTACGCATGTGGCCGGCCTCACCCTGGGAAACGGCGCCGCCTCCGGGGGCCTCTACAAAGGAATGGCCCCCAAGGCCAAGCTCGTGGTGATCCAGATCTTCAACGCCACCGGGGGAGGGGCCTCGGAGATGTCGGTCTTGGCCGCCATGAAGATCATGAGCTCGCTGCCGAAATCGCTCAAGCCCGATGTGGTCAACATGAGCTTGGGGATCAATCCCCCCATCGGCAACAACCTGCACTCCTCGAGCCTGCTGGCCGGCTATCAGATGGTGCGCAACAACATCGTCATGGCCATCGCGGCGGGCAACTCCGGCCCCAAGAAATACACCGTGGGCGCCCCGGGAAACTCCCGGCACGCGCTCACGGTCACGGGCACCAACAAGGAGCGCGCGATCCCGTTCTTCCCGTCGCGCGGGCCGGTGGTCAACTGGCCGTTCCAGTCGTACAACAAGCCCGACATCGCCACGGTCGCGGGAGATGTGAACCGCGCGAACCCCTGCAAGTATGCCCCCGGCGGTCTGATCGCGGCCAAGAGCTCGGAGGAGAATTTTCCGATGGCGGGCGGGGAAGCCTGCAACGCGCCGGGCAACCCCAAGTACCGCTACATGACGGGGACCTCCATGGCGACCCCGCTGGCCGCGGGCATCGCGGCCGACGTGGTGGGCTACCTCAAGTCTCACGGGGTCGCCTATACGGCCTCCGAGGTCAAGGCGCTCATGATGGAGACCGCCGACGACCTCGGGCGGCCCGCGCACGAGCAGGGAGCGGGCCTCGTCAACGGCGAGAAACTGGCCTCGGCCGTCAAAGCCCGGGTCGCGGCCGGAGCTCCGGCCGGAAACCTCGCGCTGTTGGCCGCCTCGGGCCTCGGGGAATTTGAGCGTTGGTACCTCGCCACCCGCCGCGGCGTCGTGGCCACGGAGGCCGGCCTTCTCGATACGGGGACCGGGCATCTGCTCCGCTCGGATTCCGAGGTGGGGTCGGCGGCGCAGTCCGTGGCGCAGGAGTTGTCCCGCAAGCCGTTCTGGGAGCGCGCGAAAATCAAACTTGAGTTCGCCCTGAACCGGGGCGAGAGGGGGGGTGGACGATGAATCATTCAAGACTGGGCGTAGAGACGTGGGCCGTAGCGGCGCTGCTGGCGCTGTCCGTTTCGGGTCTCCAGGCGAAAGGCCTGGGAGACCTCAAGGCCAGGACCGGTGAGGCCATGGCCTCGCTCACGGACGGCCTCAGAGAAGACGCGTCGCACGAAGCCTCGTCGCAGGGAGGCTTCAAGGCTCAGGAAGCGCTCATGGGCCGCGCCTCCGGGGTCGCGCCCGTGGCCGCGGAGACGGCGTCACAGGGATTGCCGGCGGCAGAGCCGCCGGCGATTGGACCGAAAATCTCCGAGGCCGGGGCCCCGCCGCTGCCCGGCATCGTGGATGATAAGGACTCGGGCCTCCTCTCGCGCATTAGAGGCAAGGTCACCGGAACGATGGCCGCGGCGACGAATGCGCTCTCCGGGATGAGCAAGGCCAAACGCGTCGCGCTGCTGACCGGGCTCATCGCCCTTGAGGTCGTGGTCATCCTCTACCCCCTCCAGGCCGTCGGGGTCACCGTGATGGGACTGGGCGCGTTGGGCCTGGTCGGCACGACGCGGGAGTTGATCGCTGAGTTTCGCCGGAGGGGCTCATGAGCCGCCGGCGGGCGTTCTTGGCCGTCGCGCTCGGCGCGCTCGCGGGGGTCCCGGCGGCCTCGGCCGCGACCCGGCTCGCCGACGGCATGGAGGCCCGGCTCGTCCTCGACTCCGGGCTCGACCCCAGGTCCGAACCTGAAGCCGTGCACGGCTCCGCGGCCCGCGCCGAGGAGCTCCTCAAGGGTTCGCGGGGAGCGTCCCGGCCCGCCGTGGACCTGCGGGGAGGACGGCTCGGATCAGACTCGGCGGATCTCGGCCAGGAGCCGACGCGCCCCGGGCCCAGTTCAAAGTTGGAGGAGCCGCCGGCTCCCGCGGCGGAGAACCCGCCGGCTTCCGCCGAGCCGCCCGGCAAGAAGAAGCGCGACTGGGGAAAGATCATCATGAAGTGGCTTCCCATCGCCATGTTCTACTATGCCTCGGCCTCGGCCATCATGAACCCCATGGGGACGGCCGGGCAGTTCGCCCGGGGGATGGCCTTTACCGCGCTGTTGGGGACGGCGTGGATGCTGTACCGTGAGGCTAGGCCGAAAAAACAGGGAGAATCTCAATGAGAACGACAGGCACCGTGAGGCCTCGGCGGAGAAACGGCGGAGGCTTGGGCTTGCTGACACTAGTCTTATTTGCCGCCGGCGACCGCAGGATCGACTGGGGGAAGAGGTCCGTCGTGAACCTCCTCCAGGCGCAGGTTTCGGAGGGACCCGTGACCGCCTGGAGGGGCGCAGGCGCCAAGCCCGTCACCCCGGCCGTCCTGCCGCGCGTCCGGGGAAAGGAGGTGCTTCCCCTCAGCCACGACGGCGAGGACCGCGAGCTTCTGTATTGTCCCGAGGATTCGCGGCCGCTATCGTCGGATGTCTCGGACCGCCGCCGATCCCAACGGGGTTTCGCTGACCCTCCTGAAGGACGGCCAGGCCTTGGTGCTGCGGGGCGCGGACCTCTGGGGACGGTTCTACCAGGGCGAATCCACGGACCTCAGGATCGTGCTGAAGCGCCACCAGAGATTCTGGTTCGATTCGTCGGGAAAGTGACCTCTGAACAACCCGATGGAACGGCATGTTCAATGGCATCCA
>CAYJXJ010000020.1:0-38962 GCA_964374095.1 uncultured Elusimicrobia bacterium | reverse complement strand
AGGTCAAGGTGACGGTGGCCGGAACCCTCAGGAGCGGCGCTACCTTCGAGGGGACGGATGCTATCCGCACGCTGGGCAAGGGCTTCGCCCCGGCGACTGGGGACGACGACTCCGGCTTTTCATTGCTGGCAGCCTACGCCTTTCCCAACCCGGCCAAGGGAAGCAACCCCACGATCAGGCTCCAGACGCGGGGCACGGCCGACTTCGTCCAGATCACGATCTACAACGTCTTCAAGGAAGTGATCCACACGGCGAGCCCGGGAGCGCCGCAGCGCATCGACGGGAAGTGGACTTGCGACTACACTTGGAGCGTGTCCGGCGCGCGCACCGGCATGTACATCTACCGGATTCAAGCGAGGAAGGTTGGATTCCCAGAGATCAATGCGGTCGGACGGGTGGCGGTGATTCGATAATTGCAGTAGGCATTCCGACCTCAATAACGCACGGGCAGTCGAAGATATTCCTTGTCGCATACCTCCTCGTTGCCGCAGGCCTGAAGCGATTCCAGATTCTGAGAACTTTCCATGACACCGGTTCACGGCGCCAAGACCATAAAAAGCATACCGCTTCGGATCGCTGCTTTACCACGCGGTTAAGGACGGCAATGCCCCGATGGCCGAACTCCTCGTGAAGCACGCCGCGGCCCCGAACACGGTCGGCACTTGGCAGACGGCGCTGGAGGTCGCGGAGTCGAAAGGACACGGGGAGATCGCCGCGATGCTCCGCGAACGCGGCGCGAGCCCCGAGATCGGTGAACGGCTGGTCGCGGCACATGCCGCCGGACCAGCCGGCAATGACCTTCGAGCGGGACCTTGGATCAAGCTCGGCATGCAATTGAGGGGGGTGGAGCGCGACTATCAAAAATTGGGAACGGAGGCCGAGCGATTCATCGGGGCAGGCAACTCCGCGGGGCGGACGTTGGAAACCAGCGACACGAACTGGCATCGCGACCCCGGCGGCCGATTCCTCATCGGCGTCTACGTGCGGCGCTCCTAGCCGCAATCATCCGGACGGCGGAGCCCCGGCTCAGGGCCGGCTCCAGGTTTCGACGGCCAGCTTGGAGATCCTGTTGAAATGGCCCACGTTGTTGGTGACGAGAACGGCCCCGTGCGCCAAAGCGACGGAGGCGATGAGAAGATCGGCGTCGTCCAGAGTCCGGCCCGCCTTCTCCAGGTCCGCTTTCAGCTCCCCGAAAAAGGGGGCGGCTCTTCGGTCCGCGGGGAGCACGGCCATCTTCTTCACGAGATTCTCGACGACTTCCAAATTCGCTTTCTTCCCGTCGGACTTGAAGGCTCCGTAGTAGAGTTCGCAGAGGGTGATCGCGGCGATCCCAATATGCTCAAGGCCCAGGCGGGCGACGCGCCTTTCAATGGCGTCGTCCCCCTTCAGCCAGTAGATGCAGGTATCCGTATCGAACACGTAGCGCGGGCTCACCGGGCTCTTTGAAACCAACTCCGGTGGGCCTTAATATCCTTCAGCACGGCCGCGGCGCCGCGTGAATCCTTCCAGGCCCCGCAGAAGCCGGTCTTCTTGGCCTCTCCCGCGCTGCTTTTAAGAAGGAAAGCCTGCACCAGGTCGGTGACTATCTGCTTAAGGGTCTTGCCGAGCAGCGCGGAGCGTCGTTTGAGGCTCTCGTGCAGTTCCGGAGAAAGCTCCACGATCAGTTTCGACATGTCGAGGTCCCCCAGTCCAGTATATAGCAATATTGCAATATTGTCAATTGCATTTTTAGGAGCGGCTTGATAAATGGGGGCGGGGATCATTCGAACTCCCGCGTCGGCCGGTGGCGGTAGGCTTCCTTCATGAAGGTCATCCAGATCGGCGCGGCCATGCCGCCGCCGGTGCCGCGCGGGCCGAGGGTACGGCGCATGTCGTCGTGGCCGAGCCAGACCGCGGCCGCGATGTCGGGGGTGGCGCCCGCGAACCAGGCGTCGCGGTAGTCGTTGGTGGTGCCGGTCTTTCCGAAGGCGGGCGCGTTGAAGCCCGTGCGCAGGGCCGCGCCGTGCGCGCTGCCGCCGGGCCCCAGCACGCCGCGCAGGACCGCGATCATGGTCCGGCAGGTCTGGGTCGAGAGGACTGGGACGGGTTCGGGGGGAGCGGGGCCTTCGCGCAGAACGTGCCCCTCGCGGTCCTCGACCGCGATCAACCAGTAGGGGCCCGCGGCGCGGCCGTTGTTGGCCAGCATCGCGTAAGCCCGCGCCAAGGCCAGGGGCGGGACGTCGAAAGTCCCGAGGGCCAGCGATAAATTGTGGGGAAAGCCCTCCTCGGGCAGGCCCGTCGCCTGCCCGAGGAGCCGTTTGACATCCTTTAGTTCGAGTTCTTGCAGCAGTTGAATGGCGACGGAGTTTAGTGATTTGTGCAATGCCGTGCTCAACGTGACTTCCCCAAAGAATTTGCCGTCGTAATTTTTCGGCTCCCACCACTTGCCGGGCCCCATGCGCAGGCGCAGGGGCTTGTCGGTCATCATGTCTTCGGGCTTGCGCAGGCCCTTCTCGAAGGCCAAGGCGAAGATGAAGGGCTTGACCGAGGAGCCGATGGGGCGGGCGATGTCCATGCTGCGGTCGAGCTGGTTCTTGAAGTGGAACCCGCTGCCGCCGACCAGGGCCAGGACGGCCCCGTCGGAGGGGCGTACGGCGGCCAGCGCCCCCTCGACCGGGGACTTGGCCGTTCCCGTGGACCGAATCAGCGGGTTCTCGGCGCGCAGGCCTGGGCGGAGGGCCGCCTCCGCGGCTTTCTGGACGTCGAGGTCGAAGGTGGTCCGGACGCGAAGCCCGCCCTTGAGTATGCGCTCGCGGCTGAAATGGCGTTCGAGGTCGCGCCGGACGCGTTCGACGAGGTAGGGCGCGGCGTTGACCGTCATGCGCCAGAACGAGGACTCCTGGGCTTTGAAGCGGGATTCGGCGCCGGTCCAAAACTCCGAGAGTAGGCGGTCGATGGATCCGGCGGGCACCATGCCCAGGCGGCTCATGCGCGAGAGCACCGTCTTGTGCCGCGCGCGCGCCAATTCCGGGTTCTCGAACGGGGAGTAGCGCGTCGGGTTGGGGATCACGGCGACGAGCAGCGCCGACTCGGCCAGGTCCAGGGCGCGGGTGGTCTTGCCGAAGTAGTAGCGCGCCGCGGACTCCACGCCGAAGTTGCCGTGGCCGAAGTAAGCGAAGTTGAAGTACATGAGCAGGATTTGGTCCTTGGTGAACTTCGACTCCAGCCGCCGGGCGCAGAGGGCCTCGAAGATCTTCCGGGTGTAGGTTTTCTTGCGGGTGGTGAAGAGGAGCTTGGCCAGCTGCTGGGTCAAAGTCGAGCCGCCCTGGCGGTGCGACAGGTGGCGGAGGTTGACGAGGAGCGCGCGCGCCGTGGCGCGGAAGTTGACGCCGCCGTGGCGGTAGAAGGTCCCATCCTCGGCCGCGACCAGGGCCTTGCGAAGAAAGACGGGCAGCTCCTCGGGGTCGCGGGCGTAGAGGCCCTTCTCGCTCGAAAACTCCCCGATGAGGCGATTCTGGGAATCATAGATCCGCGTGGGCTCGGCCTCGAGGGAGAGCTTGGAGGCCATGTAGGGCACTTCGAAGAGCTCGTCGTTTTCCAATAGGTATTGTTCGCGGCCAGGGGAGACGATGGTCATATAATACTGGTCCATCTTCTCGAGAATGGAGCGTTGATTCAGTAGGTAAGCCGCCCAGCCGTGGGCGAACCAGGCCAGCGGGAGCAGGGCCGCCAGAAAAAGGCCGGCCGCGGCCCACCGCAGCCGGCTCCTCACATCAGGAGGTAAAGGCGCTCGAAGATGAGTCCGGCCAGGGCCCAGGCCGGGGCGTAGTCCAGGCGGACCAGGCCGTCGATGGCTAAACGGTGTCCTCGGTAGGCGGGCTCCCAGGGGGCCTCGCCCAGGAGTTTGCGCAGGATCCGTCCCGAGACATATTCCATGGCCATGAGGATCGCCGTGTAGGTGAGCAGGCGCAGGGGGAGTATGATCCCCTCCAGCGGGGGATGCAGAACGCGAAGAAAGACAGGCACGAGGGCGTAGACCGGGAGCATCCAGACGTAGGAGTAGCCCATGAGCCGCCAGCTTCGCGTCTTTTGGAAGTCGGAAATGGCGGTAAAGACCACTTCCATGGCGATTCCGATGCAGGCGAAAAGCGCCATCTTCACGGCCAGCGGCATCATTCCTCCGCGGGACGAAAGGATTTTAGGAACTCGACGAAATCACGGCGGTAGTCGACGTAGGTCTCCTCGGTGGAGGAGAGGCGGATGACGAAGTAGCTCGACCGTCCTTCGATCACTCCCACGAAGTGGTGCAGGCGAACGGCGGCCGACGGGGCCGATTCGGGAGGCAGACGCCGCGTCTCGACGACCTCAAAGACCCGGGCCAAGCCGCGTCCCGAAGGCATGCGGCGTATGCCGGTGGCGCGCCGCCCGGTGGCCTTGTCGGAGCGGCGCAGGTCCTCCAGGGCGTTCTTCATCGGCACGAAGCCGGGACGCCCCGGGACGGCCCAATGCACGTCGATGCCCGCCCGGTAGGCGCCGCCGGCTTCGTCCGGACCCAAAAGATGCGCGGCGGTCCCGGCCGAGGTTTCCTCTTCGAAAGCGGTCCAACCCTCCGGGAGGCGGCAGAAAAAACTGTGGGAGGGGGGCGTCCATGCCGCATCGGCGGCGAAAGCCGCCGATGCCAACGTTAGGATCAGGCTAGCGGATCTCACTGTATTCCCTGTCTCTCCGGAACTTCCGTTCCTCGCTGAGCAGTTCCTGCCAAAGCGCCGCAGCCTTGCCGAGGGCGGCCAACTCCTCCGTCCACCGGCGGCAAGGATCCCCGAAGGAGCGGGGGCTCCAACGCTGGGCTCCCAGCTCGGCCTCCTCGCGGGCCCGCCCGGCGAGGAGCCCGGTCTCCCCCAAGGCCTTGGCGCGGGCCTTGAGGGTTTCGCGTCCCGCGGCCAACTCGGCCTCGGCGTGGACGGCGGCGGAGGCCGGGCAGCCCGAGAGGCGCTCGCGCAGCCCGCGCTCCAGGTCTTCGGCCGCGGCGCGGGCGGGATCGATGCGGCCATCGCGGCCGGCGGCGAGGGTGTGAACCAGGTGGTCCCGGTACTCCCCGGGCTGATCGAGCCACTGGCGGTAAGCGGCGCGGGTCTCGGGATCGAGGAAGGAATCGCTGCCGATGTCGAACTCGAGGCGCCGGTAGAGCATCATTTGCGCCGTCCGGGAATAAAGCTCGGCTAGATACGGAGGCTGTCCCTCGCCGCGCCGCGCGAGATCGAGGCGTACCAGGGCCCAGAGGAGGGTTCCGGCCTGCTGCTGGGGGCTGAAGGACCCGCGCAACGATGCGTCCTCGAAACGCTGGAGCTCGCCCCAGTCCGAGGCCTCCTGGCCAGTGGGCGCGGCGCCCTTGGTGAGGGCTTCGATGGCAGGAGCCGCCACGCCGAGCTCGGCGTAGGGTTCGGGCGATTGGGGGAGCAGAACGGTCTCCTTGCTGATGAAGAGGAGCCGGGTGAATTCGCGGAAGGCCGGCCCGGGACTCAAGACCACCCCGGGGGGAGTCGCGTCGGCGGGCAACAGCCCCGCCCGCAGGTTCCAACCCATGCGTGAGCCGTCGATCACGATCGGCGGCAAAGTTCCGACGATCAGGCTCAGGGCGCGTTTGCGGGCGAATTCCGGCGCGTTCTGCGACAGCAGCCGCAGGAGCGCGCGGACTTCGCGGGAGTAGGGGCACTGGCTGACGAACCGCTCGAAATCCTCGGGGGTCATCGAGGGGATGAGGCTGGTGGGAGTCACGGGGGTTTGGGAATGCACGGCTTCACGACGTTCCAGGGCGGGCGGCGGCGCGGGGGCGGGGGCGGGGGGAGCCGCAGGCGGCTCGGCGGGCGTCATCCCCGCCGGCAGGGCGCTCATGGACCCAGTGGCCGCGGTCGCCGCCGGGTCGGGCTTGACGGTATCGACAGGCGCCGGGGCGGCCGCCGGGGCGGGGGGAGCCGGTGCCGGGGGCGCCGGAACGGCCGGGGACGCCGGCGGTTCCAGAGCCGCCGCCCCCTGCGGGGAAGGAGGAGAGTCGCCCTTCGGGGACCTGGGACCCTGGTCCCAGGCCTTCACGCCTAAGGGGATCATCAGCGGGGGCGCCGCCGCTATGGGGACCGGGACCGGGGTTCCGGCGGGGGCCGCCGGCCGAGACGGGCTCGGGGCCTCCGCATCCTCCAAAACGACCGGGTGAGGGGGCTTGGGCAGAGGGGAGTCGGCGTTCATGGTCTCGAGTTCGGCGGGCGTGAAATACCCCCGGAAGTCCTTGCGCGTGTCGTAGGAGAGAAGGGACCAATTGTCCCGCACGATCTTGCGTATTTCCTCCCGCTCTTGGGGCTTGAGGTTCCCTTCGCCGTCGCTCCGGCTGAGGATGAGCCGAAGGGTGAGAAGCGTCTTGAGCCGCTCGGCTCCCGCGAGCTCCTCGATCAAATAGCCCATCCGGCCCATGCTGATGGGCTCGGGAGCCCCCGGGGCCCAGACCGTGCCGTCGGTCTTGACCGTGTAGCCGCGCTTGAAGAGCAAGCCGAATTGCCGGTTGGAGAGCGGGCTTTCGTGGATATTGTATGGCGGCGGGGCCTCCGCCGCGGCGAGGGCGTATACGGCGAGCCACATCGAAGCCGCCAGAGCCCCGCGTCGAGGCGGTGCGGTCACGGCATTATGTTATCATATCGCGCGATGGACGGTGGGGAGCTGCTCATCAACCTCGTATGGGTCGGGGCCGCGATCGGCGTTTATTTTGTCTGGGAAAGCCTAAAGTCCAATCCAGCCAAGCGCTGGCCCAAGATGGCCAAGACTCTTGGGCTCGCCTTCGAGGATTCGCCGCCCCGCCTGAGCGGCGCTTGGGGCGCGCGGACCGTGCGCGTGCAGGCCCATGGCAATCGGGCCGTCGCCTCCTTTTCCGTGCGGCCGGGGGCCCTGACCCGGTTGGAGATAGGCCCGCGGGAGAAGGTCGAGAAGGCCGCGGGGATGGTGGTCCCGGACCGGGTGGCGTTCGACGGGACGGCCGACCGGGCCTTCTCGGAGCGCTTCGTGGTCCGCGCCCAGCCGCAGTCGGCGGGGGTCAAGGCCTTGGACAACACCGTGCGCCAAAGACTGACCGAGGCCGGCGACATCCACATCCTCGCGCAGGGTCCGAGCCTGCAGATCCTGCTTCCCGCCGCGTGCGAGGCCCGCGAACTCCGGGCGGCCCTCGAAATCGGAGGGGCCTTGCTCGACGCCCTCGAGGGATGAGCTCGAAACCGGCCGAGCTGGCCGCTCAACTCGTCTTTCCGGGCTTCAAGCTGGGCCTCGACGATCCGGAAGCGGCGGCGCATCTGGCGGCGATGGGGGTGGGGGGGTTCTGCCTCTACGGCGGGGACGCGGGCGCAGTCGCCGCGCTCACGGCCTCGCTGCAGTCCCGGGTCGGGACGCCGCTTCTTTTTTGCGCGGACTACGAGGATGGCGTGGCGTCCCAGAGCGCGGGCGGCACCCGCTTCCCCTCCAATATGGGCCTGGCCGCCTCGGGCGATCCCGAACTGGCCCATGAGAAGGCGCGTTTGACCGCGATCGAGGCCCGGGCCCTGGGAGTGTCCTGGGTCCTGGCCCCGGTCGCCGATCTCGTCACGCGATCCGAAAATCCGATCATCAACATACGCTCCTTCGGCTCCGAACCCGCCGAAGTGTCCCGCTTCGTGCGCGCCGCCGTGCGCGGGATCAAGGCCGGAGGAGCCCTCTCCTGCCTCAAGCATTTCCCCGGCCACGGCGACGTTTCCGGGGATTCGCACTTGGAGCTGCCCACGCTTGCCGCCCCCCGGGCCGTCCTGGACCGACGGGAGCTTGTTCCGTTCCGGGCGGGGGCTTCGTCCGCCGATTCCGTCATGATGGCGCATCTTGAAGTCACGGCCCTTGATCCCCAGAACCCGGCGACGCTCTCGCGGGCCGCGGTGGCCGGGCTCCTCCGGCGCCGCCTCGGTTTTCGCCGGCTGGTGGCGACCGACGCCCTCGATATGCGGGCCATCGCCGAGCGCATCGGGGAGGCGGAGGCGGCCGAGCGCGCCCTCCTGGCCGGCTGCGACGTGCTCTTGGTGCCGCGCGACCCCCGCGGGCTGGTCGATCAACTCGCGGCCCGCGCCGCCGATTCGGTCCCCCTGGGCCGCGCCGTCGCCGCGGCGGCGGCCCGCCTCCGCGCGGCCAAGCGCGCCGCGGCGTCCCCGCAGGGGGCGGCGGCCCTGGAGGCCGTCGGCTGCGCCGAGCACGCCCGGGCCGCCGAGCGCATGGCGCAGGCTTGTCTGGCCTGGGCCAAATCCCCGGCGGTCCCGTTGGCCCGCCGGATTGTGTATTTGGAGCTCGAGGCGGACTCCGAAGCCGATATGCGGGGTAAGCCTTTCCTTTCCCGTTTGCGGAATGAAGGAATCGAGGTTCAGATCGGCGTTTCCCCCGGCCCCGATGACACCCTTGTCATCTCTTCGTTCATGTCGCCGCGGGCCTACTCGGGCCGCATCCGCCACGACGCGAAGTCCCTCGAGTCCGCCGCGGGCCTGGCCGCGCGCGCGGGACGGTCGGCCGCGGTTAGCTTCGGCAGCCCCTTCGCTTTCCGCGGAGTCCCCGGGCTCCAATCGATTCTGTGCGCCTTCTCGGGCGCGGACGCCTCGCAGGAGGCGGCGGCCGGGGCCCTGACCGGCGGTCTGGAGGTCAAGGGGCGAATGCCCGTGGAGGTCAAATATGGATAGCTGGTTTCCCGGCGGAACCGCCCTGACTCTCATGGATTACGGCGTTCTCGCGGCTCTCCTCGCCGTCATGTTCGGGCTCGGCTTCTACCATGGCCGCCGCGAGGACAATACCCAGGACTTCTTCCTGGCCCGGCGCCAGATCCCCTGGTTCGTGGCCTGCCTTTCCTTCGTCGCCACCGAGATCTCGGCCATGACGATCATCGGAGTCCCCGCCACGGGCTACCGGGAGAACTGGAACTACGCCCAGTTCTTCATCGGCTCGGCCGGGGCGCGCCTGGTGATCGCCTTCCTCTTCATCCCCGCCTTCTACCAGTTCCAGTGCACCACGATCTACGAGTTCCTCCGCCACCGCTTCGGGCCCGCCACGCAATATTCGGCGACGTGCTTCTTCTTCGTCACGCGCCTGCTGGCGTCGGGAGTGCGCCTCATGGCGGCGTGCGTCGCCGTCGGCGTGCTCGTCGGGTGGCATGTGGTCCCGGTCATCGCGCTCTTTTGCGTCCTGGGGGCGCTCTACATCGGCCACGGGGGGATCAAGGCCGTCGTATGGACCAATGTCGTCCAGGCCTTGACCTTCCTCGCGGCCGGCCTGGCCACGGCGGCTTTCCTCCTCGCCAACATCGACGGGGGTTTCAGCGCGGTGCTCCGCGTGGCCGGCGCCGCGGGAAAGCTCCAGGTTATGAACTGGGGGCCTTCGCCGATGGACGCGGGCTTCCTGAAGAAATTCTTCTCGGACCCCAACATCATCTGGGTGGCGATCTTAAACGGCTTTTTCGGCTCCATGGCGGCCTTCGGCACGGACCATGAGATGATGCAGCGCCTGCTCACGGTCGAAACCCGGCAAGAGAGCCAAAGGACCATCATCACGTCCATCTTCGCCTCCTTCGGGGTGCTGATGGTCTTTCTCTCCCTGGGGACCATGATCTACGTCTTCTACCAGCAAAACCCGGCCCTGCCTCTGCCGCAGAAGCTCGACACCATCTACCCGCACTTCGCGACCCAGGCCATGCCCGCCCTCCTGCGGGGGCTGGTCCTCTCGGCCATCGTGATGGCTTCCATCGACTCGCCCCTGGCCTCCTTGACCGCGGCCTTCGTGACCGACATCTACAGGCCCCTGATCGGACCCGGACGAGACGAGGCCCACTACATGCGGGTTTCGCGGATGGCCATCGCGGTCTTCGCGGTCCTGCTCGGGATTATCGCCTACGTCTTCAGCTTCGTGGACAAGATGCTGTGGATGGCCTTCAAGATCGGGGGCGTGACCTTCGGCTCCCTGCTCGGGGTCTTCCTCTTCGGCCTGCTCACCACGCGCCGCTCGAATAAGGGCAACGTGGCGGCGATGATCCTCATGGCCCTGATCAACGCGATCCTGCTCATCCTCTCCGAGCGGAAGATCTTCCCGCTCGGCTGGAGCTGGCTGGTCATCCTCGGGACGCTGGGCACCTTCGGGCTGTGCTGGGTGCTCGGACCCGTTATGGACCGCGACGAGGGGCCGCCCGCCGCGGGGAGCCCCGCACCCGCCTGAGGTCGGCCGTAATGCGCGGGTCGGGATTCAGGGCGAAGGCGCGCTCCCACGCCGCCAAGGCCTCGGTCTTTTCCCCCAGTATTAGATAGAGGTTTCCGACCCGGTGCAGGAACACCGCGTCGGGAGCGGCGGCGCGCCGCGCAAAGGCGGCGAGGTGCTTCTCGGCCCCAGCCAGGGCCTGCGGGCTGTCGAAGGGAAAGAAGGCCATGAAGGCGACCTTGGCGCCGTAGACGCTCGAGCGGAGCAACGCGGCGGTGGCGCGGCGCTGTTCCGGGGTCATGGACGCCGCGAGTTTTCGCAGGGATGCGTCGATTTCGATGAGACGTTCGTTGCCGCGCTCGAGCAGGATTCCGTAGGAAAGCGCGGCGAAGGTGCGCTCCCGGCCCCGGCGAGGGATGAAAAGGTATATCCTCAGCCCCTCGCCGGCCGCCACCCGGTGCAGCTCGCCCGGACCCAGGCAAGCGCGGATTTCCTCGGGCATAACGCCCCAAAGCCCCGCGACGCGGCCGAGCGCCTCCGGGTCGTCGATGAGATCGGAGAGGACGTAGAGCGGCATGCCCAGGTTCGTTTTCACGGCCACGAAGTTCGCGAAGAGCTCGAGGCCGCGTTCCTTGGGGTTGCGGTCGAGGTAGTACTCCAGGACCTCGCGCGCGCGCTGGGCGAAGTGGGGGAGATAGACTTTGGAATTCGGGAAGCCAACTCCCGAGATCAGGGTGATCGAGGGTTGGAGGGTGTGCTCGCGCACGAACATCGCCTGCCGGTAGCCCGGGTTGTTCTCGACGCGGCTTCGCGGCAGCATGCCCGCCGAGAGATTCCAGGCCGCCAGTCCCGCCGCCGCCGCGACGCCGCCGGCCAAAGCCGCGCGATTTAGACGCCGCGGCCACCAGGCGTCCCAGACGAGGACCGACCCCGCGAGCCAGGCCGCGATCAAAGGCGCGCCGAAGAAGGTGCCGCCGCCCCACACGGCGTTGAGCGCGGCCGGGCCCGCCGCCCATACCAGGATGAGCGCCGCGGCTTTCCGGCGGGCCGGCTCCCAGCGGCGCCAGGAGAGCAAGAGGCCGGCTCCCGGCAGGAACCAGAGGGCCCCCGCGGCGGCCGCCGCCAGTTCCGGGGGGCTCTCCCCGGCGGCGAGAGACGCCCAAAACTCGCGGAGGAGCAGCGGCAGGCGCGGTTCCGCGCCGGCGCCGCCTCTCAGCAGGAAATGCTCGGCCAGCGCGGCCAGCGAGGGAGAGGTTTGAGCGCGCGCCTCGGTCGCTTTGGCCAGGAAGCGCGCCAGGGCGGCCGGGGTCCAGATGCCGTAGACGACCGTGAATGGCAGGACGACCAGCAGCAGCAGCCAGGCGGTCAGGGCGGCGTTTGTCGCGCGCTCGCCTGGCGCTGCAAAATGCAGGGACAGCAGAACCATCGGCAACAAGGCGATGTTCGCGGTGTGAAAACACACGGCGAACAGCAAGCTGACGGCGACGGCGGCCAATCGCCCAACTGTTCGGCCTTGCGACAACACCAGCGCGTTGGCCGCCGTTGCCATTGATCCGAGCGTCATCAGCATGTACACCTGCCCCTCGGTCGCGCGCGACCAGTAACTGAAGGAGAAAGCCAGCGCCGCCGTCGCTCCCGCGGCCAGCCCCGTTCTCACGGCGAGACTCCGGAGCACGGCATAGAAGGCCACGATTCCCGCGGCCCCCGCGAGGGCGTTGACCTTCTGGATGAGGGGATAGGCGCGAGGATGGAGCCCGAACGCCGCCAAGGCCTTCTTGAGGCCGATGAAGAACGGGTTGAAGAGAAGATGCCGGGGGTTGAAGACTTCCCAGCGCCAATCGTGGGCGCCGCGCTCGATGATGCCCGAGAACATGACGCCGTCGAAGACGAAGACCGCGTCGGGAAGCGCTAGGTAGACCGCCGCCAGCGCGGTGAAGCCCGCGACGGCGGCCGCGCGGCTCAATAGAGGAGGTACGGCTTGCGCGCGCGCCGGAAGGCCCGCGGCCCGCCGTCGAAGAGGCGGATGATCTCCGCCGCGTCCCCCCCGGACTCGTAGAGCTCGCGGAAGCGGTCGGTGCCGGTCATGCGGCGCGTCTCGTCCCAGCGCCACTGGATTTCGGGATTGAGCTCCCGCAGGGCGGCGGCCAAATGGACGAAGACCTCCAGGGGGCGCAGGCGCTCGCGGTCGGTGATGGTCAGCCTCACGCCGCGGCAGGGCTGTCCCGCGAAGACGCTCTTGGACGGGGTGAAGGATTCGGTCGAGACCGCGACTCCGGGAAGGCGGGCCGCGGTCAGCCGCGCGGCGACTTCCTCGGCGCGCATCCACGGGGCGCCGATCCAGCGGAAGGGCCTCGGCGTGCCGCGGCCCACGGAAACGTTGACGGTCTCGAAGATCGCCACGCCGGGATAGAGCGTGGCGGCATCGAGGTCGGGCATGTTGGGCGAGGGCTTGGTCCAAGGAAGCCCGGTCTGGTCGTACCATTGCCCGCGGGACCAGCCGCGGAGCGTCACCACGCGCAGGCCCGGGTGCTTCACCTCGGCGTTGTGCAGGAGGGCGATCTCGCCGGCGGTCATGCCGTGGCGCACCGGGATCGGGAAATAAGCGGTCGCGGTCACGGCCCGAAGGGTCAAGTCCTCCAACACCGGCCCCTCCATGGTCTCGCCGTTGATGGGATTGGGGCGGTCGAGGACCAGGAAGGGGATGCCGGCCTTGGCGGCTTCCTCCAGGGCCATGCCCATGCTCGCGAGGTAGGTGTAGAAGCGCGCGCCGATGTCTTGGATGTCGAAGACCAGGGCGTCGAGGTTCTTGAGGTCGGCGGCCTTGGGCCGCATCCCCGCGATCCCGCCGGAGTAAAGGCTCACCACCGGGATGTCGCGCCCTTCCAGGCGGACGGTGTCGGAGCTGACCACGTTTTCCTCGCTGACTCCGGTGAAGCCGTGCTCCGGGGAGAAAATCTTCTCGAGGCGAATCGCGGAGGATCGGCCCAGCACCTCGACGGCGCCGCGGCCTTGGCGGTCGCGGCCGGTTTGGTTGGTGATGAGTCCCACGCGCTTGCCGCGCAGGGGCTCGAAGCCCGTTTCTTGCAGGACGTCGAGGCCCGTGCGCACTCCCGCGCGCGGGGCGCAGGCGGCCATGAACGCGGTGAGGACGAATGTCGCTGCTCGGATCGGCCGCGGAGCAAACACAGTTCTTTCCTACGGATAATATTACAACATGTCGCGCATTCGGTCGACGACCGCACCCAGTTGGGCGTGGACTCGGCGACCACGGCGCGCCTGGTGTCGCGGACGCTGGCCGAGGCCGGGAAACGCAAGGAAGGCGAACCCGCCCCTTGCGCTTCGAGCCGCGGCGACCTATCCTAGTAGGCGTGAGCCGGGGCCGTAGGGACATGCGACCATGACGCAGGGATGGGGGGACTGCCTCCAAAGCCCGGAGCCAGGCTGATGGGAGTGAGCGTGGGCCGCCTTCTCTTCTTGGTCGGGATCGCGCTGGCCATCGTCATGCCGATCCGCCTCTGGGTCCTCGAATCCATATATATCGCCAGCCCGTCGATGGAGCCCAAGCTGCCGGTGGGGGGGCATGTGTTCTTGGACAAGGTGACCCTGCGCTGGCGCTCGCCCGAGCGCGGGGAGATCATCGTGTTCATATCTCCGGTCGGAGATGAGCACGAGTTCGTGAAACGCGTGATCGCCGTCGGGGGCGACAGGGTCCAGATCAAGGAGAAGAAGGTATTCGTGAACGGAGAGGAGCTCTTCGAGCCTTACGCCCAGCACACGCGCAGGGATGAGCGGCTCACGGGGGACAACATCGGCCTCCTCACCGTCCCGCAAGACGCCCTCTTCGTGCTCGGCGACAATCGGGACGAATCCAAGGATTCCTCGGCCTGGACCGATGCCGACGGCCAGGCCGTTTATTTCCTTCCGCTCAAGAACGTCCGGGGCCTGGTCCGCGGTTTCTATTAATGGGGCCGCAGGTCCTCACATCCGGCAGATGGACCGGAAGCGCAACCGACTTTTCGGCATTCAGGATGGAATTTGTCGGATGTTAGGATGTGACCCCGCTATGTTAAAATAGCCGCGTTCCGGACCGGAGGTGTTTTGCATGAAGGGCGACGCGAAGGTCATCGAGGCGCTGAACCGCGCACTCACCATCGAGTTGACGGCCATCAACCAATATTTCGTCCAGGCGCGCATGTGCGCCAACTGGGGCTACCATAAGCTTGCCCAGAAGCAAATGTCGGAGTCCATGGAGGAGATGAAGCACGCCCAGGCCTTGATCGACCGCATCCTATTCCTTGAAGGGATCCCTAATATTGGGCGCTACGACGTGATCCGCGTCGGCTCCGACATCAAGGAGCACTTCGCCAACGACCTGAAGCTCGAGGCCAACGGCGTCAAAGCCTACAACGAGGCCATCGACCTGTGCGTGAAGGTCAAGGACGCGGGCTCCCGTGAGATCATGGAGCACATACTCGAGCAGTCCGAGGAGCACGTGGACTGGCTTGAGGCGCAGATCGGCATCGTCAAGACCGTTGGCCTCGGCGCCTACCTGGCCGAGCAGATCGGCGAAGAGAAGAAGTAGCCGCCCGGCACCCGGCGGACCTCAGGACCCGCGGTGCTTCAGATACTCCTTTAGGAGCGGGTGGCAGGCGGTGCACCCATCCCCGGCTTGGGTGTACTTGATGATGTCCTTGACCGTCTTGATCTCGCGGGTGCGGACGGCCAGGAGGATTTCTTCCTCGGTGACCTGAAGGCACTCGCAGACGATTTTGTGGGTCTTGCGCGCGGGGGTCATCACCGACGTGAATGGTTTGAATCCGAAGAATCTAGCGGGAAAAACATGACCGGGGTCGCTTCTTATTGAGACTGATTCTCAAGTAAAGCATATTGTGCCGGGGGCGGGGAAGGGCGCTAGCTGGAAACCGAAGTATACCGGCGCAAGGCGTCGCGCCAGAACCAAAGGCTGGCGGCCAAGAGTCCGGCGGATAGGCCGAAGGCGTAGAGCGTCCAGGCGGGGGTGAGGCGTCCGAGCAGGGCCTGGGCCGGGAAGGAAGTCATCACCGCGATGGGGATCACGAAGGTCAAGGCCCAGCGGGCGGGCGCGGCGTAAATGTCGACCGGAAATTTTCCCATGAACATCAGGTCGCGGTATATCCAAATGGCGTTTTCGAGTTCCTGGGTGCGCACCGCCAGCGCCGCGACCAGGATGTGCAGGGCCAGGGCGATGGCCAGGCCGTTGGCGACCAGGGCCGCGAAGAGCAGGGCCCGGCCCGGGCCGACACCGGGAATGTGGGCGAAGACGATGGCGGTCATGGCGAGTATGGGGACCATGAGGGCGACGTCAAGGAAGTCCACCATAGACCCCGCCATCCGCAAGAGGGGCGAGCAAGGCTGGAGGAGATAGGTGTCGAAGTCTCCCTCCATGACGGCGTGGCGGGCCCCGTAAATCCCGCGGAAGAAAATCTGGGCGACGACGTCGACGATGTTGAAGGTGAGGAAGAACAGCGCCGTCTCGGCGAGGGTGTAGCCCGCCAGGGTCTGGGTGTGGTTGAAGACCGCGGCCACGAAGGCGAAGAAGAAGGCGAAGCGGATGACTTTCCCGAAGAGAAAGCCCGCGGAGCCGAGGCGGTGGTAGAGCTGGGCCTGCAGGCTCATGACCGCCATCAGCGACCAGATGCGCAGGGTGCGGGAGGCGCCCTCCCTCACCCGCCCTCCGCCGCGTAGCTTTGGAGTCCGCGATGCCAGAGCCACGAGGACGCCCCGACGAAGAGCGCCAGCCACGCGGCCTGCAGGCCCATGGTCGCAAGCACCTCGGAGTGCGCGACCCGCTCGAGGTAGATGTTGATGGGGAAGTAGACCAGGTAGGGAAAAGGCGTCATCGCCAGGCCGCGCTGCAGCCAGGACGGCAGCACGTCGAGCGGAAAGATGGCCCCGGCGGCGAATTGCACGAAGAGCTCGAAGCAAAAGAGGGGCCCGCCGGATTGGGATGTCCAGAAGGCCAGCGAGCTCACCATGAATTCGATGAAGAAGAAGAGCAGGGAGGAGAGGATCGCCGAGACCGCGAAGCATAGCCAAACCTCCGCGCGCCCGGGGACATAGAGCTCGGCCCCGGTCACGGCCAGGAGAATGCCGATCTCGAGAAACGCCGCGGCGACGTGGACCGTCTTCTGCGCCAGGTCCAGGGCGAGGCTGTAGCCGCGGAAGTCCATCGGACGGGCCAAATACGAGGAGATCCGCCCGGAGGAGATGTCGCCGACCAACTCCCAGCCGCGGCCCGTGAAGACGAAGGAGCGCAGCACGTTCATGGCCAGGACGTAGGTGAGCATCTGCGCGCCGGTGTAGCCCAGGAATTCGCTCCGCCCGGCCAGTAGCGCGCTCCAGAACGAGTAGAGGCTCAATACGATCGCCACCCCCCCCAGACGGTCCATCAAGAGCGTCGAGCGCCGCTGCAAGACCTGCTGGAGGGCGATCGAGTAGGCGACCCGGTATTTTCTCATGAGCCGCCGCCCCCTTCGGGAGAGCAAGAACGTCTCCCTTCGGGGACCTGGGCCCCTGGGCCCAGGAATATCTGCCGCACGATATCATCGATGGGGGGCTCCTCGATGGTGAGGTCGGCCACGGGGATCGTCTTGAGGAGGGCCGCCGCGGCCCGGGAGACCTCGCGCCGCGGGACCTCGATGACCGCCCGGACGGAGCCGTTCTCGACCACCCGCCCGATGGCTTCGAGGTCCTTCAGAGGCACCGACCGCTCCAAGACCACCCGGATCACCTTGGACGCGGCGTAGCGCTCGACCAGCCGGTCCAAGGGGCCGTCGTAGAGCAGGGCGCCGCGGTCGATGATGACGACGCGGCGGCAGAGCTCCACGACGTCGCCCATGTTGTGGCTGGTGAGGATCGTGGTGGCGCGGCGGCGCTTGTTGTTGTCGGCGATGAACTGGCGGACCTTCTTCTGCATGACGACGTCGAGCCCGAGCGTGGGCTCGTCCAGGAGAAGAAGCCGGGGCCGGTGCAGGAGCGCGGCGGCCAGCTCGGCGCGCATGCGCTGGCCGAGTGAGAGCTTCTTGACGGGCACCGAGAGGCAGTCCGCCAGCTCGAGCAGGGAGACCAGCTCCGAGAGGTTGCGGCGGTATTCGGCATCCGAGAGGCCGTAGATCGCGGCGTTCAGGCGGAAGGTCTCGCGGGCGGGGATCTCCCACCAGAGCTGGGTGCGCTGGCCCATCACGAGCGTCATGGCCTTCTGGAACTCGGGCTCCCGCCGCCACGGGACGTGGCCCAGGACCGAAGCCTCCCCGTGGGTCGGGTGCAGCAGCCCCGAGAGCATCTTGAGGGTCGTGGTCTTGCCCGCCCCGTTGGCGCCCAGGAAACCCACGAGCTCCCCCTCCTCGATGGAGAGCGACAGGTCCTTGACCGCGACCACGCGGCGGGTCTTCGGGCGCAGGAGCGAGCGGGCCGCGCCCCAAAGTCCGGGGTCGCGTTCGGGGACCTCGAATTCCTTGGTCAGTCCCCGGAGGGAGACGGCCCGATCACGCGTAGGAGAGGGAGGCAAGGTCTCCCATCCGGTCGAGATAGACTCGGCCCATGAGGTGGTCGCATTCGTGCTGGACGACGCGCGCGGGGAAGCCTTCGCAGGTCATCGTGAAGGGGCTGGCCGCCGAATCGAGGCCGGAAAGTTCGAGCTTGAGATAGCGGCTCACCTCGCCGCGCAGTCCCGGCGCGCTGAGACATCCCTCGAAGTCCGAGGCTTTCTCCGCGCCGAGGAACCGCACTTGAGGGTTGAAGACCGCCGTGGGGGGGATGCCGCCCTCATGGCGCGGGTGCTTCGCCTCCAATCCCATGACGAAGAGGCTCAGGGAGAGGCCCACTTGATTGGCGGCCAAGCCCACGCCCCGGTACTCGGCCATGGTGGCGAACATCTCCTGCACCAGGCGCTGGACGGCGCCGTCTTTAATCTCTTCCGGCGAGAGGAGGCGCGCCGGCGCGCGCAGAGCCGGATGCCCCAGCACGACGACCTTGCGGACCGCGGTCTTGACCAGCATGGGACCCTATTAAAGAAAATTTTGCGACCAACTGGGCCTTGACATCCCCGGGGGGCGGGGCTACCCTTGCAGCATGGTCGAGACCCTCGAGCACTTCATCCGCCAGGCCAACGTCTGCCCCCGCGCGTCCCGCCGCCGGCTTTACAAGGAGCTCCTGCGTTCGGACACCTACCTCTTGAATATCGGGGAACCCGTGGAGGGCGAGCGCGTTCTAAGGCTCAGCCATCGCGCCGATCCGGTCTCGGTCTGGGCCGACCGGGACCCCGAGCTCGGCGGGGTCTGGGTGCCGGTGTTCCCGGCGCGGGACACGGTTTCGCGCTTCGTGACCATCCGGGAGTTGACCTGTCCCGAGGGCCGCGAGTTCCTTTGGATGGCCTTGGGCCCCCGCAAGGTCTTCCCCTTGCTGCTGGGCGTGGACTGCTTCGCCGGCATCCACCTCTATCTCGACGACTCGCGCCGCGTGGCCATTCCCTGGGGCGACGTGAAGGCTCTTTCGGAGGGGCGTCTTCCGGACGAATCCCCGGCGGTCTTCGAGGCTCCCGTGGCCAAACTGCCGATCCCGCCGGGGACTCGGGTCGCCTTCGGCCGCTTGGCCGGCAGCGAGGCGCGGCTGCTGTGCGTGCCCCAAGCCGGGCACTTCAGGCCCGAGGACATGCGGCGCATGGTGCGCGTTCAGGTGCCGGGCGGCGCGGCCCTGACCCCGTGCCGCCACTTCCTCCAGCTCCTGCGCCTTGTCAAGGGCGGCGCCGGGGGAGACTCGGGACGCTATTACGAGGATCTCCTGCGGGCCCTGGTCGCCTTCGAGATGTACGGGGAGGCGGAGTCTCTCTGCCATTGGCTGGCCAAGAAACAAAACGAAGCCTACGCCTGGGTCTTTCTTTCCGCGGTCTACGGCCGGACCGGCCGCTTCGATGAATGCGCCGACATCTGCCGGCGCGGGGCCGAGAAGTATCCGGACGAGAAGGCCTTTCCCATCAACGGGGCCAAGGCCCTCATCACCCTGGGCCGCCGGGACGAGGCCGCCCGGTTCCTCGCCCCGGCGCGGGAGCGCTTCCCCGATGACGTCCAGATTCAGGCGCTGCTACGCTGCCCGGAGCCCAAGTCCTCGCAGGCCTAAGCGAAGATCTTGCCCAGGGCGTGGAGCGAAGCCCCGGAGGCGAGCGGGGTTCGCGCGAGTTCCGTGAAGCCGAGCTTCCGGTAAAATCCCACGGGGCCTTCTCCGCAGAAAAGATGGACTCCGGTGACTCCCTCTAATATAAGGCGGGCGCAGAATTCATTGACGAGGCTCTTTCCCACGCCCTGCCCGGAGAACTCCTGGTCCACGTTGACATGCAGGTGGGCGGGGTAGACGGTCAGGATCGCGCCCAGGACGCGCAAGGCCAAGCGGCGCGAGGGATCGGACTCCCGCCAGCAAAACCGGCGGGCGAAGCCCTCGGCGTCCGGGGAGCCCGCGAATTCGCGGGCTGAAACCCTCTGAAATAAAGGCCACCGGTGCCGGATCAGGCGCGGGAGGGCGAACCGCGCGGTGGCCGGACAGCCCGTGAGGTAGCCGACGACTCTCCTCTCGGCGAAGGCGGCGAGGGTCCATTGCGGCAGCAAGGCTTGGTAAGGCCCCACCCAGTACTCCGCGTGGAAGGGCCATCGGTCCCGGGAGATGCCGCGGCCTTCGTCGGCGGTCCGGCAGCAGAGGTCGCGGATGGCCCGCCATTCCGAGGGGTCGCGGGGAGGGCGCAGGGCCGGGCCGGACGTACTAGCGGTCATACGGTACGCGTCCCGGATTTTTCGACAGAGATGACCTTCGGCCCCGGCGCATGCATGCTCCGGTTACCTCCACCGATGGAGGTAACCGGAGTTTTCCCGCAGGCTCTTGGGAGTGAACCGGTGGGATTGCAAAGTTCAGGGCGCGTACAATCTTGAAAATTTCGGGTGAGGGCGATGGATTCGGGAGCCGGGATGAGTTCTATGAGCGCCGCAGTTCCAACTGGCGCTCTTGGGCGATGCGCAGCATGGAGACGACCAGGTCCGGGTGCTTCTCCATGAGGCGCTGGAAGTCGATGGCGGAGAGGCAGAAGAGGACCGAGGCCTCGGCGGTCGTGACCGTGGCCGAGCGGGGCTGGCCGAAGAGGAGCGCCATCTCGCCGATCACCGCGCCTTCCTTCAAGGTCGCCACCGGCTTGTCCCAACCTTTCTTGGTGACCGTGACGCTTCCTTGATAGATCAGGTAAAGGGCGTCGCCTTCCGCGCCCTCCTCGCACAGCACCGCTCCCTGGTCGTAGCGGATCAGGAGCATGTACGGGAGGATCTTGGCGAGCTGTTCGCGGCCCAGTTGGGAGAAGGAGCCGACGCTGCTCAGGCCCTTTTCGAGCCATCCGGCCTCGGCGGGGCCGAGCTCCGCGGGCTGGGTGTCGAGGATGTTTTCCTGCGGGGACGCCATGGATTCATTATAACACACGAGCCGCCTTTGGGATGGGTCTTTCGGCCCCCCGGAGGGCCGGGGCCTAGGACTCACGCACAGCCTTGCCTAAAATCGGTGTTGGGGCTATACTTTTCGGTAATCATGCCCCTTGCGGGAAAGGAAGCCGACGGCTCCGCCTTGGCCGAGATCGAGACCCTGATACGGGCCCGTTACCCTATTCTCTATGTCGTGACGTTCGAGGAGGAACGGGCCGAGAAGGCCCTGGTCGCCCTGGCCCAAAAACTCGGCAAGAGCGCCATGACCTGGTCGATCACCCGGGGGCTGGCGCCAGCGGGGACCTCCCTCCAATCGAAGAAGCTCATCGGCAACGGCTCCACGGACCCCATCGGCGGCCTCAGGGAAGTCTTGGAGCGGGTGGACCCCTGCCTCTTCATCATGAAGGACTTCCACCCCTTCATGCAGAGTCCCGAGGTGGTGAGGAGCCTCCGCGAGCTGGCCCAGCACCTGCGCTCCTCCCCCAAGACCCTCGTCCTCCTCTCGCCGCGCCTGCAGATCCCGCCGGAGCTCGAGAAATCGGTGACCGTGGTGGACCTGCCCTTGCCGTCAGCCGCGGAGTTGGGCGACTTCGTGGATGTCCTTTCCAAGGAGTTGTCCGGCAAGGGCCGCGTCAGCGTTTCTCTCGATGCGGCGGCGCGGGAAAGGCTCGTCAAGGCCCTCGGGGGTTTGACCCTGGAGGAGGCGGAGAACGTGCTCGCCAAGTCCGTGGTCGAGCGCTCGGCCTTGGACGAAGGGGCCCTGCCGAGCATACTCTCCGAGAAGGCCCAGGTCATCCGCAAATCCGGCGTGCTCGAGTACCTTCCCACCGACGGGAGCCTCGACCGCATCGGGGGCCTGGCGACGCTCCGGGACTGGCTGCAAAAGCGCAGGCTGGCCTTCACGGACAAGGCCCGCGATTTCGGGCTTCCCTCGCCCAAGGGGGCGCTCTTGATCGGGGTGCAGGGCTGCGGCAAGAGCCTCTGCGCCAAGGCGATCGCCGCGGCTTGGGGTCAGCCCCTCCTGCGCCTGGACGTCAGCCGGATCTTCTCGAGCCTCGTCGGGTCGTCGGAGTCCAACATCCGCCATGCCATCCAGGTCTCGGAGTCGGTCGCCCCGGCCGTGCTCTGGGTGGACGAGATCGAGAAGGCCTTCGCGGGCGTGCAGAGCTCGGCTTTTTCCGACTCCGGCACCACCGCGCGCGTCTTCGGGGGCTTCATCACCTGGCTGCAGGAAAAGACCGCGCCGGTCTTCGTCATCGCGACGGCCAACAACGTGACCCAGCTTCCGCCCGAGCTCCTGCGCAAGGGGCGCTTCGACGAGATATTCTTCGTGGACCTCCCCGCGGCCGCGGAGCGCCGGGACATCCTGGCCATCCACCTGGCTCTTCGCAAGCGCGACCCCAAGGGCTTCGATTTGCGGACCTTGGCCGCGGCCTGCGAGGGCTTCAGCGGGGCCGAGCTCGAGCAGGGCGTGGTGGCGGGGCTTTTCGCGGCCTTCGAGGCGGGACGCGATCTCGAGACCCGCGACGTGCTCAAGGCCCTGATGGAGACGGTCCCGCTCTCGGCCACCATGCGCGAGCCCATCGAGGCCATGCGGCAATGGGCCAAGGGGCGGGCGAGGCCGGCGGGGTGATGCCATGAGCGCCATCTGCCTCTTCACGCCGGTCGTGGTCGAGACCGCCTGGCCCGTGGTCGCGACCTTGATCACCAGCGCCTTGGGCTCGCTGGGCTACGCCGTCGTGGAGGATGTCGCCTCCACGACAGAGGCCGTTAAACGATCGACCGTCGAGCTTGACGTCCCTCAGGCCCAGGAAATGGAGCAGACCCTCGGGGAGGAGGAGGTGCTGACCCTGCGACGGGACAAGATCACCCTGACTTTCCGCAAGGGCGCCGACGGCCGGCTGAAGGTCTGCGCGTCCGGAGAGGGAGTTGACGAAGAGGAACTGAAGGCCTCGGGCCAGGAGGCCCTCGGCCGGTTCCTTCAGGAGTATTCGCGCAGCCGGGTCGCGGCCGAGCTCAAGAAGCGGGGCTTCGCCGTGACCGAGGAAAAACTGCCGGACGGAAGCATCCGCCTGCAGGCCAAGAGGATTGGATGAGCGAGAGGTTCGACTGGCTCGAGCTGGGCAAGGAGGCGCCGCCGGCGCCGGCCCCGGTCGAGGACCGCTTCGACGCGCCGCATTACCTCCAGGAGGCCGAGCGCCTCCGCCGCCGCGGTTCCTACGAGGCCGCGCTCAAGACCTACGCCCGGGCGCTTGGCGAGGACCCGGGCCTGGCCAAGGCCTGGCTCGGACAGGTGCACTGCCTGGCTGAGCTCGGGGAGCTCGACGAGGCCAGGACCTGGGTCAATAAGGCCATGGAGCGCAGCCCCGAGGACCCGGAGCTCCTGGCCGCCAAGGCCCTGGTCTTGGCGCGGCAGGGGGAGCGGCAGGACGCCATGGCCGTCTGCGACCGGGCCATGTCCAAGCGCGACCCGCCCGCGGGGGTCTGGCTCGACCGCGGTTTGGTGCTCCTGGCCTTGGGCTCCGCGGAGAACGCCGCCCGCTGCTTTACGCAGGCTCTCGAGCTCGCTCCCAAGGAAGGGTCTACGGTCCTTCGGGTCGCGATCGCCTATCTCGACGCCCGGAATCCCGGCCGCGCCAAGGGTTACCTGGACCGGGCCATGCAGGAGGACCCCGAGAACCCGCTGGCCTGGTACCAGGCCGGCCGCTGCTTCGAGGGTCTCTACGCCTGCGGCCGGGCGCTGGACTGCTACGAGAAGGCCCTGGCCCTGGAGCCCGAGTTCAAGGACCGGGTGATCGAGAGTTGCGCCCGCATCCGGCGCCGGGGCTTCTTCGACCGGCTCAAGGAATGGTTCCATGGAGCTTGAGATCGTCATCGGCCCGGACGGCAAGGTCGTCCTGGACATCAAGGGGGTGAAGGGCCGCGCCTGCCTGAAGATCGCCGACCTCTTCAAAAAGATCCTGGGGTCGCCGTCCGATAAGAAGCTCAAGACCGATTATTACGAGCCCGACACACAGGTGCAGCGGGATGTCCGGAATACCTGAGGCCTTCTATCCGCCGCGGGCCCCCGGCGGGGTCCAGGTCCCGCGCTGGCGCACTCTGGCGCGCTCGGCCTGGGAGTCCCTGGACGCCCGAGTCTCGTCTCTCCGGCTTGGGGGCGCCGAGACGGCCGGTCTCCTGTCGGCGATCCCGGGCGCGGGGCACTTTTGGCAGCAACGGCGGGCCCGTTGGCCCGCCGTCATTCTAGGCCTTTACCTCATGTTGTTTATTTGGCATTGGCTTTATGTGCCGGCCGCTTGGGGGCCGATGCTGTTCGCCGTCCTGTTCGGCTTCCACCAATGGGTCGTCCTCGACGCCATGCGCCGGGCACGCCAGCGTACGGGAGAGCGGGGCCGGCGCGGGCTGGATGCGGTCAAGGAGGGGCTGAAGGTCGCCGTGCTCCTGGGCTCCTTTTACTTCTTCGTGGGCTGGTGCACGGAGGACTTCGGCCGCATCACGCGCGTGAGTTCGGACCGCCTCGCGCCGACGATTCGGGCCGGCGACCGGCTCTGGATCGTTGCCAGGAAGGCCTATCGCAGGGGCGACATCGTGGTGGTCCCGGGGCGAGGCTTGGAGCGCGTGGTGGCGGTCGGGGGAGACACCGTGAGCCTGAGCGCCGCGGGGCTCCGGATCAACGGCGCCGCGGCGGCCCCCGGCGAGGGGCCGATTGCCGCGGCGTACCTCTCGGACTCGCGCTTTAACGGGGTGGAGCTCCAGGTCCCGCGGGGCTGCTATGTGGTGATGTTTCCGGCGCACTTCGAGGGGCTGACGGGCATGGGGGCGTTCGCCAATTTCATCGTGAACCAGCGCCAAATATCGGGAGCGGTCGCATGGAAGTTCTAGCGGGACCTCAGGAGGGATGATGCAGCTTTCCGCTCTCGTTGAGACGGCGATGGTCCAGCGCGCCTCGGACGTGCATCTCGTGGCGGGATTGCCGGTGATGCTGCGCGTCGCGGGGGAGATCGCGACCTTGGGCGCCGATGTGCTCACCGAGCAGATGATCCGCGAGATGATCGAGGCCCTGCTCAGCGACGAACAGCGCTTGATCTTCGCGCAGGAGAAGCAGCTCTGCTTCTCGACGGTCATGGAGTCGGTGGCGCACGTGCGCATCAGCGTCTACACCCACCTGGGCCGCACCGAAGCGGCCCTGCGCCTGCGCCCGCTCATCATCCCGCCGCTCGATTCGCTGGGACTTCCGGCCGTGGTGGGGGAGCTCACGCGCCGCCCCAACGGGCTCATCCTCGTGACCGGGCCCACGGGGGTGGGCAAGACCACCACCCTCTACGCGATGATCGACCGGATCAACTCCGAGCGCCGGGCCAAGATCATCACGGTCGAGGACCCCGTCGAATACCTCCACCCCCACAAACGTTCGATCGTGATCCAGCAGGAGATCGGCCAGGACGCCAAGAGCTTCCACTCGGCCTTGATCCATATCCTGCGCCTGGACCCGGACGTGATCTGCATCGGCGAGATGCGCGACGGCCCGACCATCTCGGCGGCGCTGCTGGCCGCCGAGACCGGGCATCTGGTCATGGCGACCCTGCACACCACCAGCGCGGCCCAGACCATGGAGCGCATCGTGACCGCCGTGCCTTCGACCGAGCGGGGCGGGGCCACCATGCAGCTGGCCACCGTCCTTCAGGGCGTGATCACCCAGGAGCTCCTGCCGACCGTGGACGGCCGCTCGCGGGTGCTGGGCTACGAGATCATGCTCGCCAACTCGGCGGTGCGCAACAACATCCGGGAGGGCAAGTACGGGGCCCTCAACGACATCATCCAGTCCTCGGCCGAGCAGGGCATGCGCTCCATGGACATGTGCCTGCGCGACCTGTACCAGACCGGAAAGATCAGCTTCGACGTGGCCGCGACCCACGCCCGGGACCCCAAGCTGCTGCATGGGCCGGGCCTGGCGGCCAAGCGCAAGCCATGAGGCTGCGCCTCGGCGCGACCCTTGAGCGCAGCCGCGCCAACGGCCCCGGCGGGCGGTTCGTCGTTTGGGTCCGAGGCTGCTCCCTAGCCTGCCGAGGGTGTTTCAATCCGCAACTATGGACCTCCGCCGGCGGGAGCGATGTTGATCCCGCCAACCTTGCGGAGCAAATTGCGAGGGTTCCGACTTTGCGCGGAGTGACCGTCTCGGGAGGCGAGCCTCTGCAACAGGCGGAGGCGGTCTGTAGCCTCCTCCGCCTGTTGCCGCGGAGTTTGGATTCGGTCGTTTATTCCGGCTACACCTTCGAAGAGATCAGCCGTGATCCGGTGAAGGCGCGGATTCTACAATGCGCCGATTTCCTGGTGGCCGGAAGATACCTTCAGGAACGCAAATCCGATGCCAACGGGTGGTACGGATCTTCTAACAAAACCCTACACGCTCTGACGGGCCGGATCCAGGTCGAAGAAGAAGCTTCGTGCCGGCTTGAGGCGCTCATCCGCGCCGATGGCGGGGTTCTGCTCACCGGCTTCCCGGATCCGGCCCTGCGGGGAGGCGCTTGGACCCCCTGATCCTCGAGGAAGTCACCAAGCGCTTCGACGGGGTGACCGCGGTGTCCAAGGTCTCGTGCCGGCTTCCCGCCGGCGCGGTCTGCGGCTTGATCGGGCCCAACGGCTCGGGCAAGACCACGACGATCCGGATGATTCTCGGATTCTTCGCCCCGGACGAGGGCGGCCTCCTCGTGTTGGGCAACCCGCCCGGAGACCGCGTGCGCGACCGCATCGGGTACATGCCCGAGGAACGCGGGCTTTACCGCAAGATGCGCGTCGACGACATCCTGCATTTCTTCGGGCGCCTGCGGGGGATGGGAGACGAGGCCATCGCTTCGGCGATAGCCCCCTGGCTCGGACGCCTCGGACTTTCGGGCCGGCAGGGCTCCGTCGTCGAGGAGCTGTCCAAGGGCATGCAGCAGAAGGTGCAGTTCATCGCCGCCGTCCTGCACCGCCCCGAACTCGTCATTCTCGACGAGCCCTTCTCCGGCCTGGATCCGGTCAGCGCCGACGTGCTCAAGGACGCCATCGTCGAGCTCAAGCGCGAAGGCGCCACGGTGCTCTTCTCGACCCACGTCATGGAGGTGGCCGAGAAGATCTGCGACGCGGTGCTCATGCTCGACCGCGGGCGCAAGGTGCTCGACGGGAGCCTCGATGAGGTGCGCCGCGGCGCCGGGGGCGACTCGGTCGTGCTCGAGTACGAGGGCGACGGCCGGTTTCTCAAGGGCCTGCCCGGCGTTTCCTCGGTCAACGACTACGGGAGCTACGCGGAACTCGCGCTGGCGCCGGGAGCCGACGCCGACGGCCTGCTGCGCGCGGCCCTGGGGGCGGGACTGCGCGTGCGCAGCTTCGCCACGCGGCGCCACACCCTCCATGAGATATTCCGCCGGGCCACCGGGGGGCCGGATGCGTAGGGCTTGGATCGTGGCGCGGCGCGAATATGTCGAGCGCCTGCGCTCCCGCACCTTCCTTCTGGGGATGTTTCTCCCCCCGGCTTGCATCGCCGGGGCCCTGCTGATCCCGGGACCCCTGCGCGACGCCGGAGGAACGGATGTACTGCGCGTGGAGCTCGTCGACGCGGGCAACGGCGTCAACGCGGAGATCCTCCGCCGCGCCGAGGAATGGAACGTCCGGCCGGGGGCCAAGCCCCGCTACCTCCTCTCGGCGCGCGACATCGCCGTCGCGGATCTCGCCGCCCAGAAGGAGCGGCTCTCGGCGATCGTCGTCGAACGCGGGCTGACGGGGGCCTTGATCCTGGAGCCGGGCCTGGTGTCGGGACGGGGCCAGGCCCTTTATCTCACGCTTCTCACGGGCCTGCGCGACACCCCGCGGGAGCTCCGGCGCTGGGTGGAAGCCTCGGTGCGGATGGTCCGCTTGAGACGGCTGGGCGTCAAGGCCAAGGCCGTCGCCAAGGTCGAGGAGAGCGTGCGCTTGGAGCCCCGCTTGGTGGGCCCGGTGGCCGCGATCGGCAATGAGCAGCTCATGGCGCAGATGCTGGCGCCGGTCGTCGCGGCCTGCCTGCTGCTCGTCGGCATACTCCTCGCCTGCCAGTTCTGCCTGACCAGCCTCATCGAGGAAAAGTCGAGCCGCGTGGTGGAGGTGGTGCTTGCCGCCATGTCTCCCATGGAGTTCATGTCGGGAAAAATTCTCGGCAACGGCTTGGCGGGCCTCGTCGTCTGCGGGGTGTGGGGTTCGATCGGCTACGCCATCGCGGTGTCCAAGGGGGTGGAGGCCGCTCTGGATCCCGCGCACGCGGGCTTGCTGGCCCTGTACTTCCTCCTTGGCTTCGCCCTCTTCGCCGCGCTTTACTGCGCGGCCGGAGCGGCCTGCCAAACCGTCCAGGAAGCGCAGAACCTGATGATGCCGCTCAACGTCCTTTCCTTCGTCCCTCTTCTCCTCGTCAACACGATCGTCATCGACCCCTCGTCCTGGACCGCCCGATTGCTGACGCTGGTCCCACCGATCACCCCCTTCGTCATGATGTGCCGCCTCGCCGTGCCGCCCGGCCCCGGGGTATCGGAGATCGCCCTTTCCTTCATCGTCCTGGGGGCCGGGGTCTGGGCCTCGGCCTGGGCCGCGGCGCGCATATTCCGCGTCGGCATACTCATGCACGGCAAGACCGCCTCCCTCGCCGAGTTGTGGCGCTGGGTCCGCACGCCGTGACCTCGCCGCGCGCGCCATCCCACGGAGTCGTCCACCGGACTTGGAACGTTCCAAGTTTCGTGGATAACTTGGACCCGGGGGAGTCCGGACGTCGCCTCACTTTAAGGATGCTTCTGCTTCTTGGGGCATGCGCCCTCTGGCGCGGTCCCGCCGGCGCCAAGGACATTTACCGGAGCGTGGGCGAACTGCGCCGTCACCGAATCGAGGGCCGGGACTTCCGGGTCCTGGCCGTCGAGCGCGGCGCCCAGGTCCTGGTCCTGGCCGTCCACGGCGGGACGATCGAACCGGGCACCTCGGAGATCGCGCGGGCCCTGGCGGGGGAGGACTGGAATCTCTACTTGTTCGAGGGACTCGACTCCCGGCGGCCCAAGGACCTGCACGTGACGTCCAAGCGCTTCGACGACCCCGCGGCCGTGGCCTTGGCGACGGCGGCCGTCGTCGCCGTTTCGATACACGGCGAGAAGGACAAGCACTCCGAAGTCTGCGTGGGGGGAGGTCACGAGCGCCTGCCTCGCGAAACCGCCCGCGTCCTCAAGGCCGCGGGCTTTCCGGTCGAGTTCCCCTGCCGCTTGCCCGGGACCGATCCCCGCAACATCGTCAACCGCGCGCGTCGCGGCGGCCTGCAGTTGGAGATATCCCTGCCGCTTCGACAGTCTCTGCTCAAGGACGCCGAACTGCTCGCGGGGTTTTGCCGCGCGGTCAGGACCGAGGTGTTGCGAGAACTCGGCCGGTAGCGCCGGGATCAGCCCAACAGCCAGTCGTCCATGCGCAGTTCCGCCAGCGACGCCCACCGCCGCAAGGCCGCCATCTCATCCGGGTTGGGGAGGCGGTTGAGCCGGCCGCGCGCCTGGCGCACCACGCGCGTCGCGTTGTCGATCTCGACGGTCAGGCGCTTGTCGAGCCCCGTCTGCGTCCGGAGCTCGAGCGCCCAGATCGAACATGTCCCCGCCCGGCACGAGCCCGCGTAGCTGGCCACGCAGTGTTTCAGGGCCTCCCCCTCCTTGGCCAACTCCCCGCCGTTTAAGAGCTCGCGGGTGCGCCAGGACTTGGCGGAGCCCTCCGGCTCCGGGTCCCCCAGCCCGGGGATACCCGAGGGTTTCCATTCGAGTTCGAGCGCGCCCGCGTCCCGGCGGGTATCCCGGTGCCAGCGTTCCACGTCCCGAAGAAGCCCCTCCCGGGATCGCCGGTTCATGCTGAAGCGGGGCTGCTCGGCCCGGCGGCGGCGGATGAAGTCCACGATCGGCCCGTATTGGGCCGTGTCCAGCATGGGATTCTCGATGAAGAAGCGGATCACGCTCGACCAGAAGGCATCGTCTTCAAATTCCCGCGCCAGGGGGGTGCCCAGGAGTCCGTCGGCCACGCGGCGGCCGCCGCCCAGGGCGCGGACCTGGGCGAAGCGCAGGGCCGCCGGGACGGGATAGTGGTCCGGCGCTTCGAGGAAGCAAGCGGCCATGCGGCGGGTCAGCGGCAGGGGGAGCCCCGGGGCGCCCCGCAGGCCGCCCGTCGAGCCGACGCGCAGGAACCATTCCTGCTGAGCCGCATCGCCGTCCAGCCAGGCGTTGTCCAGGAAGGCCGGGACAGGATGTCCGGCGAAGAGGTGCCGGGCCAGTTCCGAGAACTGCCGGGCGCCGTCCCTTGCGGAGGGCGTCCAATTCTCCCAAGGACGCAGCCAGCGGGGCTTGAGCCGGAAGAAGGCCAGCGCGCCGCGGGCCCGGCGCGGGCTGTCGAGTATTCGGGTCTTCTTGGCAAGTCCCGCGAGCGCCGCGGCCAGGTGGTCGGGGTGGCCCGATTCGTTCAGGGCGTCATGCAGGAGGAGCGCGGTCGCGCCTCTAAGGGCTTCGCGGGGCGTCCCCTGGCGGCGCAGCGAAGCGAGGAGCCCGGGGATATTCTCCTCTCGCCGCCGTGCCGCCAGGCGGCCGCGGACCGCTTCCCATCCCGCGCGGTCCGCACGCTTCTGCAGGCGCTCCCGATGCCGTTGAACGGCACGCCGCTCCCGGGGTCTGCCGATGGTCACGGTTTGGGGCAGGGCCGGAGTCAGGAGGTCCTCGGCCCGGCAGCGGACCTGGTGGAGGAGGCGCACGAAGGGAGCCTCGTCCCGGACGTCGAGCGCGCGCAGGCGGCGCTTGCCCAGCCGGGCGTCGAGCATGGCGACGCCGCGTATGAATTGGTTCGGTGAGGCCAAATTTCGGGCGAAGGGGACGTCGAGATACCGGTCGAGGGCTTCTCCGAGATCGCTCTCCGGCGGCAGGCCGTCGACATGCGTGCAGCGCAGGAAGTCGCGCGCGACGGTCGTCAGGACGTCCCCGTCGACCGTGATCCAGGTCCGGCGCATGCTCGTGCCGTGGGCGTAGGTCGCGGCATGGAAGTCCACCCGGCCGCGGAGGGATTCGGCGAGATGGGCCTTCAGGCGCACGCGCACCTTGCTCCACTTCATCGCTAGAGCTTAACCCGCCTCTCACCCAGCGTCAAGAGGCGATAACCCTCGACTTCACCCATTTTCGGGTTGCTCCGGGACCGGGACGTTCCCCGCCGAGACAATCACCGTCGATTCTAATCCCGACGCCAATCCGAGGTGCCAGGCCTGCGCTTCCCGTTATTGGAGGCGCAGGGTGAACTCGGTCCAGGACCGAGTTCCCTCCGGTTACGAGAGAGCGTGCCGGCAATGCGCGAACGCCAGGGACGCGCCCTCCAGGCACAATCCGGCGCATCACCCCCGCTGACCCTACGCGCGGCAGTCGGCCGCCGGTCAATCCTGCTTGAAGTCGTGGTTCCAGCCGCCGCCCGCCTCGATGGTCATGCTGCGCCGCCCGGCGCGGCCGCCCCAGAAGCCCTCGGACTTGGCCTCGCCGTTCTCCGTCCAGTTCAGGCGTCCCTCGTCCTTGCGGGCGTTGTAGGTGATCCGCACGTCGTTGGTGGTGTCGGTGAAGGCGCCCCAGGCGCCGCGGCCGTGGTCCCAGAGCCAACCGGCGAAGCGGATGGTGTCGGCGCCGGTCGCGGCGTCGCGCTTGAGCGTGAGCGTGCCGCTGATGTAGCCGGTCGCGATGTTGAGCCCGAGCTCGTAGGGCTCGTTCTTGTGGACTTTATAGGTGCCGTTGCCCTGGCTCCCGGGGCCGTCGACCTTGCCGGTCTTGCCGGCCGGTCCGAGGGCCTGGAAGCCGGTGTTGAGGGGCCCGGCCGCGGCGGCGGCCCGCGGGGACGCCGGCAGTTTGTCGGAGACGCCGATCCCCCACGGCCGGGAGAACGCCGCGTCGCAGTCCGCCGGGCCTTCGGGATCGGCCGCGGCCGCGACCGCGGCCGGGCAGGCCGGGCGTCCGGGTTTGCCCGGGCGGGACTTGAGCCGGTCGCGCAGGTCGGCGGTCTCCGCGGGAGAACTCCAAGCGGCATCGAGCGTTGGGGAGTTGATGCGTTGGGCCCACGCCGCGTTGGAGGCGAGGGCCAGGATGGAGAGCACGGACACGGCATGGAGAGGGGTTTCCATAAACCAAGAGTGGGTCCAAAGCGCCAAGTCGTCCCGGGTCTGAGGGCCTAGCGCAAAGTAGGCCAAAGGGCCCACCATTCGCCTTCCCGGCCCGCCCGTGGTTTTGTATCGTCTTCTTATGCGGTCGTTCCTGCGCCTCGTCCTTGCCGTGAGTCCGGCCGTGGTTCTCGCCCAGACGCGGGGCCCGGAGCCGGCGGAGTACGTGGATCTCGACATCTGCGCCTACGGCGCCTACGACCGGAGTTCGCCGAGGAGCCTGTCGGATTTTGTCGGGGAACGAAAGGGGCAGGCCTTCTTCCGTTCCGTTCGGCCGGTCCCATCCAAGTACAGTACTCAGGGCTGTGATCTCATGGTCGCGATCAACTGCAGCGGGACCTGGAAATGGAACCCCATCTTCATGGACGTCTATTCCGCCTACAGCGGCGCGCGAATCTTCCAGGGCCAAGAGAAGGGGTGCCATCAGGCCGAAAAGTTGGGCTTGATGCTCCTCAACGCTTTACGTCCCGGCTCGGACCTTAACGTCCAAGTTTTCGCGGAGCGCGGGCAGGCTGCGGCCAGGAGCGCGGCGGCGCCGGCCGTGGTCGCGGTCCCGGCGGCGCCGGCGCCTGGCTCTCCGGCTCCCGCCGCGGTCTCATCGGAGGTAGACCGGGCGGATTATAAGAAGGAAGAGGACCCGAATGCCTTCGCCGTGGTGGTGGGAATCGAGAGCTACTCCCACAAACTCCCGCCCGCGCAGTTCGCGGAGCGCGATGCCCAGGCCGTCCGGTCGCATCTGCTGGCGCTGGGAGTTGCGCCGCGCCACATGAAGTTCTTGATCGGCTCCGAGGCCTCGAAGTCCAACCTCGAGGCCTACCTGGAGGAATGGCTGGCGCGCAACGTCAAGCCCGAGAGCCGGGTCTATTTCTACTTCTCCGGCCACGGGGCGCCGGAGCCGGGATCGCAACGGGCCTACCTCTTGCCCTGGGACGGTCACCCGAGTTTCCTCAAGAAGACCGGCTACCCGCTGGAAAAGCTCTACAAGACCCTGGGCTCCCTGCCGGCCCGCGAGGTGATCGTCGCCATGGACTCCTGCTTCTCCGGGGCCGGGGGGCGCTCGGTGCTGGCCGAGGGTACGCGCCCCTTGGTGACAAAGATCGATCTGGGTTCGGGCTTGGGGGGGGAGCGTATCGTGGCGTTCACCGCCGCGGCCGGAGACGAGGTGTCGGGGGTCATCCCCGAGAAGGGGCACGGGGCCTTCACCTACTATTTCCTCAAGGGTTTGTCGGGATCGGCCATGACCCCGTCGGGCCGCGTGACCGTGAAGTCCTTATACGACTACCTGAAGCCCAAGGTCCAAGACGCGGCCGGACTGCAGAACCGGGAGCAAACGCCGGCCCTGCTCCCGGAATCCCTGGACGCGCGCGGCGCTCTGCCGCTGCGATGAGCCCCCCGGCCCGGGCGGCGTCGGACACCGCCCTCTACGCCATCGAGACTCTCGTCCATCGGCTCTTCCCGATGTGACGCCGTCTACTTAAAGGAAAAGACGACCTTCTGGCCGTCGCGCACCTTGTGGGTATCGAGCGCCATTTGATCGGTGCGGCCGTCCGCGGCCGTGGCGCGCAATAGGATGAAATGCAGGGAGGAGTCGAAGGGCCAATTGCGGCTCACTCGGATCCGGCAGGGGGTCGCGGGGCAATGGACCGCCTCCCCGCGCGCGGTCTCCACCCGGGCGGGCACCGCGCTCTCGACGCGGAGGGTGCGGTAGCGGACGCAGCCGGCGTGGGCGACGGAGATCGCGGCGCACGCGGCGACGGCGCCTGTTCGCAACAGATTCGTCAGGCGTGCTCGGGACAAGGGACGAGAGTATAGCAGACCGGCTCGGACCTTGGGGATCGGGCAATGCCGTTTCTAGTCCCTATTTCTCCCGGGATCGGGTCCAAGGCCGCTTCCGCCGGCCCTAATTATCTAGCAATATGTCTCCATGAGGCGATCATGACGGCCCTTGCCGCGTCGCTGGTCTTGGCGGGCGTGCTTTGCGCCGGCGACGCCTCGGCGTTTTGGCTTGTCCCCGAATTGGAGGAACTGCGCGCCCTGAGTTTCCAACCCACGCTCCCTCCCATCCCGAAGGTCGGTGAGTTTTACGTCGAAGAGTCCACCATGGACTCCTCGGAGGGCCCGTCCCAACTGCGGGTCTGGACGATTTCGCCGCCCGGGGCTCCCGTCGCCGACATATTGTTCCTGCACGGCTTCGGGGATCGCATCGACAACCACGGCCCGCTCTTTGAAGCGTGGGTCAAGGCCGGTCTGCGGGTCGTGACCTTCGACTTTCCGGGACACGGTATGAGTTCGTCCGGGTTTCACTTGAGCCCGCCGGTCGATTCGCTGATGAACATGGCGGTGGCCGTCGAAAAGTGGACCAGGACCGATAGCGAGCGTCCTTTATTACTGGCGGGCTGGTCCTTGGGCGGGCTGACCGCGGCGCGGCTCGCGCAGACCTGCGGCATGCCGGGAGCGGCGTGCGGCCTGCGCCCGCTGAAAGGCCTCATCCTTTTCGCCCCGGCCGTGGCGCCCCGCGCTTTCGTGGGCGAGGGCGGCAAGGTCACCAACAGGACGCTGACGCGAAATCCTCTCCTTCAACACCGTTGGATCAGCCCGAACCGGCCCATGCTCCTGCCCGGGCTGGCGTTGTCCCTGCTGGGTCAGGCAAAGCGCTCGCATCGCCCTCTGCCCGCGGGGCTTGCGACTCTGGTCCTGGTCGCGGGGCATGACGCTTACGCCAAGTCGGATCAAGTCCGGGACTGGGTCCTGGCCCGGCGCAGCGAGGGCTCCCCGCCGCGCGGGATGTTCTGTCCCGAAGCATTTCACGAGCTCGACAACGAGCCCGAGCCGGAGGGTCAGGAGGCGCGGGGCGCGACGACGCGGTTTGCGATCGCGGCCCTGACGGCGGGCTCGGCCGGGGCGGACCTCGCCCTGGCCGCATGCCGGGAGTTTTGAGGAAGCAAGGATGCTGAATTTTCGGCTCAGGGCAGAAAATTGTGAAACGAGTAGGACTCAACTCGATGCCCCCTGCCGTAAGCGTCCCCGGGGGCGGTGAGTCGCCCGCGTTGTCTAGTCGGGTTGCCCCTTGCGGCCATCGCCCGCGGTTCTCGCAAACCACCTCCACCGGTGGAGGTGAGCGCCGGTGAAATACCGCCGCCGCCGCCAGATTTTGATTTCCCCGTGACTGATCGTCTACCCGAGGACTCCCCCGAGTAACGGCGGTAATCCTGGGGTTTCATGTCGTCCCCGCGGCGGCGGGAGTGGCGCCGCGGTGGTGCGAGGACCGCACGATCAACGGGATCAAGCTCTGCTGGACGGTAGCCTCGCTGCCGGCGCGCCGTCGTGATATCCGTCGAGCATGGGTCCTCCAAGCAAGAACCCAGGGTAAGTATAGGGTGGGCGGCTCTTCTTGTCCAGGGGCCTGAAACGCGCGCAGCTTGACAAAAACCGGGAGCAAGGGCTATCCTGACCATGGCCGAAACGCCGGATGGAACCCCGGCAACGCGCTTAAATCTTACAAAGTCAGGCCATGGGATCGAGAACCTACCGCATCGGGCCGTCCACGATCACTCTGACGTTCGAGAACATCCTCAAGTCCGAGGCGCAGGTGCTGGTCAGCTCCGACGATTACATGCTGTCGATGGGCGGCGGGGTCTCGGCGGCCATCCGCATTGCCGCGGGCGGCGCGATCGTGGCCGCCGCGCAGAAGGCCGTGCCGGCCAAGGCCGGCGACGTCATCGTGACCTCGGGCGGGAACCTCAAGGCGCGTTTCGTGTTCCACGCCGTGACGATCGGTCCGCGCAAGCTCGACATCGGCCAGGCCGCCATCGTGCGGCAGGCGACCCAGAAGGCGATCATTCTGCTGCCGCTGCTCGGTTGCCGCTCGATCGCCTTCCCGGCCATCGGGACCGGAGTGGCCGGCATCCCCTTCGAGACCGCGGCCGCGGAGATGGCGGGCGCTTTGGTGTCCGGGCTCTTGGCGTCTCCCGTCGCGCTCGACGTCCAGCTCTATCTGGGACGCGGGGGAACGGATGCGGAGAGCTTCTTCGGCCTTTTCGAGACTTTCGCGGCGCGCAAGCTGGGGCTATTGGCGTCGCGCGCCGCCGCGGGCTTGAGCCTTGAGGCGCCGGCGGAGGAGCGCAGAGGCCAAGTCTTCGGCATGCTGCGTCACCTCGACGCGCGGCGCGAGAACCTCGAAGCGCAACTTCTGCCCGCCTTGACCGCCGACTCTCCCGCCGATGAGACGGCCCTGGCGAGTCTTCGCGCGCAACTAGCCGAGCTTCAGGAGCTGCGGCGCGGCTACGAGGCGGAGTTGGCTCCGGCGAGCGGTCCTGTCTCGCCGCGCGCCGCCGGCTCGGTATTCCTGAGCTCCACCTCAATGGACCTGCAGCCGCACCGCCAGGCCGTCCGCAAGCTCATCGACGGTCTCGGCCTCAGGTTCATCGGCATGGAGGAGTTCGCCGCCTCGGCCAAGGCGCCGGCCACCTTGATCCGCGACAAGGTCGACGAGGCCAACCATTACGTGGCGATCATCGGCATGCGCTACGGCTATGTCGACCCCTGCAGCGGCATGTCTATGACGGAGCTCGAGTACCACCAAGCCGTCGCCAGAGGGAAGAGTCTCTTCCTGTTCGTCATGGACAAGAACGCCCCGATCACCGCCGGCATGGTGGAGACTGACCCGCAGGGCTACGCGAAGCTGCTCGAGTTCCGCGAGAAGATCATGAAGGCCCACACCTGCGGGCTCTTCACGAGCCCGGAGGATCTGAGCAAAAAGGTGGAGCTCGCCTTAAAGGAGCTCAAAGGATAACGCCATGCGCCGACCCGGAGACCAGAAGCTTCGCGAACTGCTCGTGGCTTGCGGGCTGCTCGAGCAAGACCAAAGCGACGCCGTGTTCGCCGCCTGCGAGCCCGCGAACGCCCCGGGTTTTCTCGAGCTCGCGGCGGCCCGCTTTCAGAAGGACGAGCGATTTCTGCTCGAGGCCGTGGCCGCCGAGACGGGCATGCCCCTCGAGGAATTGGACGGCCCCGCCCCCCCGATCGAGGCGCTTAAGATCGTCCCCGCGCGGCTGGCTGAGCAGTACCGCCTGCTGCCGCTGCGCGTGGAGGACGCCGAGCTGGTCGTGGCGGTGTCGGACCCCTTCGATGCTCTCGGCGTGGAAGACGTCAAGCTGCGCACCGGGATGGAGGTCCGTCCGGTCCTGGCCTCGGACCGGGATCTCGGCCGCGCCATCCGCAAAGCCTACGCCGAGCCCCCGCCGCCCCCCGAGTCCGCTTCTCCCAAGGCTGAGCCCGATACGGCCGACTACAACCCGGGCCTGCAGATGGACGCCGTCAAGATCTTCAACTTCCTCGTCTTAGACGCCGTCAAGCGCGGGGCGGGCGCGATCCATATCGATCCGCAGCCGGGTACGGGCACCCCGCTGATCCGGCTGCGCATGCCGGATCGCTCGCTCGTGCGCTGGAACGCGATCCCCGCCGCTTTCGGCTCCGCACTGATATCGCGCATCAAAATCATGGCCGAGCTCGATATCTCCGAGCGTCGCCGGCCCCAGGATGGGAAGATGTCGCTGAAGAGCGGCGAGCGGGTTTTCGACATCGCCTGCTTCACCGTGCCCACGGCCGCCGGCGAGAGCGTGAATCTTGTCATCATGGAGAAAAATCCGAAACTGCGAAGCTTGCTGGAACTCGGCGCGCCGCCGGAGCTAAGCGCCGCGCTGCGCCGGGCCTTCGCCGGCGGCGGCCTCATTCTTGCCGGAGCCGGCGAACTGCGCCGCGGCAATGACTTTCTCAAGACCCTCGCGCGCGAAGCCAACGCCCAAGAGCGCGTCGTCGTCGCCGTAACGAGCTCTCCCGAAGGCCTGCCGGAAGGCGCCATCGCCATCCGAATCAACGTCGATATCGGACTCAATTTCGCCAGCGCCATCCATGCCGGCAAGCGCCACGATCCCGACCTGATGATCGTCGAGATTTTGCGCGATGAAGAGACGGCCAAGCGCGCGCTCGACTGCGCCGAGGACGGAATCGCGGTGCTCGTCAATATCCCGACCGCCGGCGCCGCCGACGCCGTCACGCGACTGCTCGATATGGGCGTCGACCGCGCTCAGCTCGCGCGGACGCTGCGCTTGGCGATCTACCAGCATCCTTTACGCCGGCGCGGCCGTGAAGAACTCCCGCTTTACGAGCTGCTCGAGAAGGGGCCCGCGCTCGAGCGCGCCCTCGCCCAAGGCGCCGACGGCGACGCCTTGCGCCGGGCCATGGCGGCGTGCGGGCTCAAGAGCTTCCGCGAGCAGGCCCGGGCCCTGCTCGACGCCGGCGAGATCTCCGCCGTAGACCTTCCCGCGGAGCCGGCGTGAGCCCGAGAGGAAATTGCTGGGATAGAGACTACCACGGCTTGCGGCCCCCGAGATTGGCGGGTTTCTGGATCGCTCCATGGCGTCCCGCGTCTCGGCATTGCTGGTCCCTGGTAAGCCGTCCCCCGGCCTAAATATGTAAGATTGGGCCCGATGCCCTCCAAACGCCCGCGCCGCCGGCGTTCCCCACGGCCCCGCGCCCCCGGCCTGGCCGGGCGCTCCAGCATCCGCATTCGTCCCATCATGGGCCACGAGGAGGCCGCCGCCCTGGCCGTGATCCGTTCCCACGATGAATCCGACGCGCGCTACGCCAAGCGCTACTACGACGAGTACTTCTACACCAAGGCCCGCTCCCGCGACCAGGTCTACGTGGCCATCTCGCGCCGCAACGCGGTGATCGGGGTGAGCGGCTACTTCTCGGACACCAAGGAGCCGCGCGGCATATTTTGGCTGGCCTGGACCTACGTCCTGCCGGCCTACCGCCGCTACGGGGTGGGAGCCGCGCTGTTGTCCGTCATCGAGCGGGTTCTGCGCCGCCGGGCGGGGCGCAAGCTCTACCTCAACACCTCCGGCCACAGCCTCTACCAGGGCGCCATCCGTTTCTACATCGACAAGGGCTTCCGCTGGGAAGGCTACCTCAAGGACTACTACCGCAAAGGCGAGGACCTCGTCATCCTCGGCAAGAACCTCTAGTACACGCGGCGATGAATTCGCCACGGGTTTAAGGGGTGCGCTGAAAGATT
>CAYJXJ010000019.1:17345-38989 GCA_964374095.1 uncultured Elusimicrobia bacterium | reverse complement strand
GATGGCTCAGTTCAGGCCATGGACGGTAGCCCACACCTTCGTGCCATGAGCCATTAAATTCCATTCGTAGGTCCCGGGTCCTGGAGGGCGCGCCCCCGGGACGTGGAAATAGGGCCCGGAATTTTCTTTAATATCGCGTCATGCCGCTCAATGTGGTGGTTTGCGTCAAGAACACCCCCGCTTCCCTTTCCGTCGCCGTCGATGCGGCCACGGGCAAGGTGAAGCGCGACGGGCTGCAGCTGGCTCTCAACCCCTTCGACGAGTACGCCGTCGAGGAAGCGGTGCGCATCAAGGAGAAGAACCCGGGCTCCACGGCGACGGTCGTGACGGTCGGACCCGAGTCCTCCGAAAACGCCCTGCGGGAAGCGATCTCGCGCGGCTGCGACGCCGGCGTCCTGGTCACGGGGCCCGAGTTCTCCGGAGGCGACACCTTCGCGGTCAGCCGCGCCTTGGCGGCCGCGGTCAAAAAGATCGGGGCCGAGAAGCCCGTGCACTTGGTATTGTTCGGAAAGAACTCCAACGACGGCAACGACGGGGCCGTCGGGGCGCAGGTCGCGGCCTGGCTCGACTGGCCGGGGGTCAGCTCGGTCAAGAAAATCGACGGCCTCACCGAGACCGGCGCCACCGTCGAGAGGCTGATGGAGGAGGGCTCGGACATCCTCAAGGTCCGCCTTCCCGCGGCCCTTGCCACGGTCAAGGAGATCAACGAGCCCCGCCTGCCCTCCCTCAAAGGCAAGATGGCGGCCAAGAAGGCCCCCATCCCGCGTTGGGGCTGCGCCGAGCTCGGCCTGGCCGCCGGCGACGCCGGCGACGCCGGCTCCAAGGCCGTGATCACCCACGAGTCCCCTCCGCCGGCCCGGCCCGACGGCGTGCGGGTCGACGGCGCCTCCGCCGCCGAGAAGGCCGCGCGCCTGGTCGATCTCCTCATCGAGAGGAAACTGATTTGAAGCCGGGCATCCTCGTCGTCGCCATTCCCCAGCGCGGGTCGCTGGCCTCGGCCTATGAGCTGCTCACCGCGGGGCGCGCCCTGGCCGATTCTCTCAAGGAGCCGCTCGCGGCGGTCCTGCTGGGCAAGGGAGTCTCCACCTCGGCCCAGGACCTGGTCGAGCGCGGCGCCGACAAGGTCTTCGTGTTCGACCATCCCTCCCTCGAAGGGTTCAACGACGAGCTCCACGGCCGCGCCGTCGCGGAGTTGGCCCGGAGTGAGGGTTTCGGAAAGCTCTTGCTCGCCGCGAGCGTCGCGGGCCGCTCACTCGCCGCCCGCGTGGCCGTCAAGCTCTCGGCCGGGTTGGCCAGCGACGTCTCCCAGTTCTCCGCGGAAGGCGGGGCCCTGAAGGCCCGCCGCTCCACTTACAGCGGCAACGTTTTGGCCGACATGACGTTTAAGTCCGAGGTCGCGGTCCTCACCCTCCAGGCCATGGCCTGGCCGCCCGCGGCGCGCTCCTCCGCTCGCCACGGCGAGGTCCAGACCGCCGCCTTCGATCCGGCCTCGACGCCCTGCGGGACTGAGTTCGTCTCCTCGCAAGCCCCGGAGTCCGGCGAGGTGGACCTGGCCAGCGCCGAGCGCATCGTCTCGGGCGGACGCGGGCTGGGCAGCGCCGAGGGCTTCAAGATCATCCGCGACCTCGCCCATGCCATCGGGGCCGCGGTCGGGGCCAGCCGCGCGGTCGTGGATTCCGGCTGGATCCCCTACCGCCACCAGGTGGGGCTGACCGGCAGGGCGGTCCGCCCGAAGCTCTACGTCGCCTGCGGGATTTCGGGGCAAATCCAGCACTTGGCGGGGATGTCGGGATCCAAGACCATCGTCGCCATCAACACCGACGGGGACTGCCCCATGATGAAGCTGGCGACCATCTCGGTCGCGGCCGACCTCCACGAGCTCATCCCCCTCATCGTCCAGGAGATCAGGAAGCGCAAGGGCGCCGCCGTAGCGGCGTAAGAGCGCGTCTCGGGCGTAGTGTCTAGCGAACTACGGATCCTTCCGGAACGGGTAGTGCCGCGAGCCGCCTTCTTTGATGCCTTGGCTTTCCAGGAAAGACTTCGAGATCGACTCCTCGGCCTTGCGCCACGCGAGCTCGGAGGCCTTCGTGCGGACCTCCAAAGAACCTCCCGCGATCATGGGGTGCCCCCCCCCGCGGCCCGCCGGCAACAGTCTCTTGAGCGTCCGCCCGGCCTCCGCCTCGGGATCCGAGGCCCGCAGGGACACGTGCAGGCGCCCATGATAGCGGCCGGTGACGAACGACCAGCTCATCTTCTCATGAGTGAGCAGGATGTCGGCGATCTGCGAGACATGGTCGGGCGTGACCAGTGCCCCCAAATGCACCCCGATCACGTTGCGGGCGACGAAGGCGTTCCGTATGCCCCGGACCAAGGCCATGAAGAAGGTCGGCGGCCGTTTCGGATAGGCGATCTGCCAGAGCGCCCGCATGTTGGCGCGAGGCCATAGCGCCTGGTAGGCCGCCATGTCGCGTGCCCCGGCGTCCCGGCCCAGGTTTTGGGTCTCGGAGCCGATGCCGTAAACCATGGCGGTGGCCAGCCGCCGCGGGACGCGCAGCCCCGATGCCAGCAGGGCTTCGGCCATAACGGTGGTGGTCGCCCCGACGCTCTCATCGATCAAGGCGAGGGCGGCTTCGGTGCGGGAATGCCGCGGGTGGTGGTCGATGATCATCTCGGGCTTGCGGCGGCGCGACGGGAAGCGGTTGTTCTTGAACGGCGGCTGGGTGTCGACCAGGGCCACCAGCGGCCAGTCCTCCACCTCTCCCGGCCGGATCGGGTAGGCCGGGATGGCTAGGCGTTCGGCCATCATGCGGTTCTCGCGCCGCCCGATTTTGCCCCCGTAGACGATGCGGGCGCGGGTGCGGCAAAGCCCCTTGGCTAGGTGCGCCAAGGCCCAGGCGCTGGCCAGGGAATCCGGGTCCGGGTGGTCATGGGTGAGAATGAGCAGCCGCTTCAGGGTGCGTCCGCGGCGCGTCAAGTCCTTGAGCAGCTTGCGCGCGTGGTAGGATGTCATGGGAGACCGGAAAGCCGGCTCAAGCCGATGAATACCAGCCACAGCAGGACGGCCAGACCCGCGGCCAGCACCTTCTCCCCGGCGTTGCTGGTGAGAAACCCGCCGAACGCGACGTTCTGGCCGGCGGGGGCCTTCTCCCGGATGAAGGCTTCGATCTCGCGTTCCAGGGAACGGAGGTCCGAGACCGTGAGGAGCTCCCCGCCGCGCGCCAAAGAAATCGTCCCCCTTTCCTCGCTGACCACCAGGCATAAGGCATCGGCGCGCTCCGAGAGACCCATGGCCGCCGTATGCCGGGTTCCGAGGTTCTGAAGTTTGGCGAAGGACTTTGACAGGGGGAGGTGGACGCCGAAACGCGTCATGCGGTCCTCCTCGATGACCACCGCGCCGTCATGCCCGAGGGAATGGGAGTCGAAGATGCTCTCCAGAAGGGCCTCGGAAAGCTGGCCGTTCAAAACCCAGCCCCCCTCGAGATGCCGGTCGAGAGGATCGGTCCCCCGCAGCACGACGAGCGCTCCGATCCTCTCGCGGGCGAAGTTGCCGAGGGTACGGACCAGCATCTCGACCTTCCCGGCGGAGGGTTCCGCCGGGGAGTGGCCGCGCAGGCTCCAGATGGCGATGCGCTCGAAGATCGAGCGCAGCTCCTCTTGGAAGATGACGACGATGGCGATGACGAGGACGGCGAAGAAGCCCTGAAAGATCCAGGTCGTCATGTGCATCCCGGCGATGCGGGCCAGCGTGAACACCGCGGCGAGGACGAGTATGCCCAGCGCGACGAAGGCGGTTTTCGTCCTCTTGAACCACACCAGCAGGGTGTAGATGAGCACCCCCACCACGAGCATGTCGAGGAGGTCTGAAAAAACGACGGCGGGAAAGCGCCAGGCTTTCACTTGCCCCGATCCCCGAGCAGGTCTCCCAAACTCCAGACCATGTCCTTTCGGCTGAAAGCCGAGATCTCCACCTGGTTGGCGTCCATGTGGATGGCGTCCACCGGGCAGGCCTCCACGCAGTAGCCGCAGAACACGCACAGCCCCAGGTCGATATCGAAGGTCGCCGCCCGCTTCTCGATCATCGGATCGGGACTCTCCGCCGCGGTGATTCGGATGCATTTGGCCGGGCAAATGGTTTCGCAGAGCATGCAGGCCGTGCAGCGGGGAGTCCCGTCGGCCCGCTTGAGCAGGCGGTGGCGCGTCCGCGCCCGCGCCCCGAGCAGCGCCGGATCGTCGGGGTATTGGATGGTGACCGCGCCCGGGGGAGAGGCCATCCCCAGGGCGCGGCGGAGATGCCGGCCCAGGTTGACCGCCAGGTGCCCCAACGTGATCGCCAGTCCGCGCCACACTTCCACGAGATAAATCTGTTCGCGCCAAGTCCGCGGGGGACGCAGGACCGGCCGCACCGCTATCCCCACAGATACACCCCCCATGCCGTCGCCACGAAGTTGAGCAGCGCCAGTGGAAGGAGGTTCTTCCAACCCAAATCGAGCAGTTGATCGAACCTGAAGCGGGGAAGCGTCCAACGGATCTGCATCAGGAGGAAAAGCACCAGCAGGACCTTCGCGGTGAAGGACGCCACCATCAAAACCCCTCCGGCCAAGCCGGGCAGGGCCGCCCCCGGGACATGCCACCCGCCCAGGAACAGGGTCGTGAAAAGCCCGGCCACCACCACCGATTCGACGAAGTCCGTGATCATGAACATCCCGAACTTCATGCCCGAATACTCCACATGGTAGCCCACGATCTCGGACTCCCCCTCCGGAAGGTCGAAGGGCCCGCGCTTGGTGAGCGCGGCGCCGGCGGTCAGGAAAAGGAGGGCGGCCACGGGCTGAAGGATGATCCCCCAGGCGGGGACGCTCCCCCACAGCGGCCGCGTCTGCCAGGTGACCATCTCCGCCAGATCGAGAGTCCCGAAGAGAAACAGCGGCCCGGCGAGGGTCGCGGCCAGGCAGACCTCGTAGGCCACCATCTGCGCCGCGCCGCGCACCCCGCCCAACAGGCCGTACCAGGAACCCGAGGCGTAGCCCGCCATCACCACCCCGTGGATTCCCAGGGAGAACATGGCCAAGACGTAGAGCATGCCCACGGGACTCTCGATGGGCTGAAGGCTCCACGCCCGGCCGGCGAATTCGACCACGCCCCCGAAGGGCAGGGCCGCCAGGGACAGCAGCGCGAATCCCAAAGACACCGCCGGAGCCGCCGCGTGGAAGAGGGGGTGCGCGCCCCGCGGCACGAAGTCCTCCTTGGTGAGCATCTTGATGGCGTCGGCCAGGGGATGGAAGAGGCCCCAGATTCTAAAGCCGAAAATCTCGGCGCGGTTGGCCCCGATGCGATCTTGAAGAACGGCGCTCTGCTTGCGCTCGACCCAGCCGAGCAGGCCGGCCACGTTGAGCCCGAAGGCCAGTGCCCCTCCGACCTTGACCAGGGTCCAGATCATCTCGTTCGCCCGGAAGCTCCGGCGGGCTCCGCGGGCGACCCCGCGCGCGCGCGGAGGTCGTCGAAGATCGCCCAATCGGGACGCGCCTGTCCCAACGGCTCGAGGGCGCGTTTGTAGGGTTGGATGATTCCCTCGAAATTCGTGAAGGCGCCGTCTTCCTCGATGAAGGCGGTCGCGGGGAGGCGCCACTGCACCAAGTCTCCGGCGCCGCCCTTGAACGGACCCTGGAAGACCGTCAACTCCGGCTTGGAAAGAAGGCCGGCGGCTTTAGCCCCCCATGCCCGCGTGACGTCCCGGTCGACGATGTAGACCCCCCACACATCTCCCGACTCGATCCCGCGGGCCAGCCCATCCCAGGATTCGGACTGGATCGCCGCGCCAAAGCCCAGCGCCTCGCCGCCTTTCAAGTTGGGGACCTTCTCGCGACGGCGCAGAATGGCATCCGCCTCACCCACCTGGTCCGGTTCGGGGGTGAACAATATCCGCCCGGCCGGCCAGGTGTCCACGAAGAGCCGCCGGAAGGACGCCCAATCCTGGTTGGACAAGGCTCCCGAGGCCGCCACGGCCAGACCCTTCGGCCCAAGGGTGGCGCACAGCCGCGAAATCTCGGCGGCGATGCCCTCCAGCGCGGCGTCCCACGCCAACTCGGCGCGCTCGGGCCTCAAGCGCAGGACATGGCCGAGCCGCCCCTCGTCGAGGGAGCGGGCGGAGTAGCGGCCCTCGTCACAGATCCAATGGCCGTTGACCCTGGGATCGAATCGCGGCTTGATCCGGGCCACGCGCCGCCCTTCGTTATGCCACGGGCGCTGGGTCGAGGTATGGAGGGAAATCGCGCAGGCGCGGGCGCAGCCCGCGCAGGCGGAGTCGGTCTCATCCAGGTACCACACCCGGACCTTATAGCGAAAGTCCCGGTCGGTCAGGGCGCCGACCGGGCAAATGTCGACGACGTTGCCCGAATAGGGATTGTCGAGGGTTTTTCCGGGGGCCAGGTCGACGATCTCCGAGTGGCCGCGCCCGAAAATGCCCAACTCGTGGGTCTTGGTCACGTTGTCGGTGAAGCGCGTGCAAAGGGTGCAGAGGATGCAGCGCTCCTGGTCGAGCATGACGTGCGGGCCGACCGGTTTGCGCTTGGCCTTGTGACCCTTGTCCTCCCGCACCGAACTCTGATAACGCCCCGCCGACATATAGTAGTCCTGAAGGCCGCACTCCCCCGACTGGTCGCAGACGGGGCAGTCCAAGGGGTGGTTGACGAGGTGGAACTCAAGAGAGGCTGACTGCGCCCGCTTGGCGGCGGGGGAGTCCGTTCGCACCACCATCCCCTCCTGGACTTTAAGGCGGCAGGAGACTTGGGGCTTGGGCGCGCCTTCCACCTCGACGATGCAGAGCCGGCAGTTTCCCGGGTTGCCGAGGGCCGGGTGGTAGCAGTAATGGGGGACATGGAAGCCTTCCCGTTCGGCGATGTCGATCACCAGCGCCCCGTCCAGGGCTTCGACAATCCTGCCGTTCAATGTGATCTTAGCCATCTTGGCAATGATACCAGCTTAGGGGCCGCCGTTCAAAGCGGTGGTTGACTGGTTGGCTGGCCCCCACCCGTTTTTTGGAGCATCCACGATCCCAGGCCCTCGCCCGGCGAGGACGGCGGCCGTTACCTACGGCGTCTGGACGCGCCGGCTCGCGGCCTTCGCCAGCGCCTGCGCCGGAGACCCAGGCTCCTCCTACGTATCGAGAATGACCGGGACATGGGAATGGTATCATGGCCTCAAGGTGGGTCAGTTGCGGCATGCCTCCGTCGTCGCCCTTGTCCTAACCCTCTGTGGTCTCCCCGCCGCGGGCAACGAGCGGGATGGCGCCAATATCGGACTCAGCCTCATGCGACGCGACGGCCGTGTCATGATCACGGACGTCGTACCGGGCTCTCCCGCAGCGATCGCAGGCTTGAGGTCTGGCGATGTCATACGCGACATCCAAGGCCAGGCAGCCGAATCCCTTGAGCGCGCGACGGCGCTGATGCAGGGTCATCCAGGGACAGCCGTCATTTTCAGAGTTCAGGCCGCAGGGGGGGAAGAACGGACGGTCAGCGTCGCTCAGACCATGCCGCACCGGGAGAAACCCATTCTCGGCTTTCACCTGGAGACGCGCGACGGCAAGGTCGTGATCGCAGGAGTCCTCCCCGGCTCCCCGGCCGACGGCTTCCACCTCGCAGGAGGTGAAGTCATCCACACCATCCAAGGCGTAAAACCCGACTCTCGTGAACACGCCGTGGAATTGCTGCGAAAGGCCGAGGGAGCCTCAGTTTACATCGGCGTCGGGGACGCTCAAGGGGGTCAAAAAACACTGTTGGTTCCCGCGAACTTCCAGCCTTCCCCTGACGCAGACGGCGGACCGGCCCAAAGCCTGTCCATCGAGGCGCTCACCAGGGATTTCCAGTTCACCAGTCCCGACGGCCCGGGCCTAACGCGATTGGATTGCGGGTTGAGGCCGATTTTGTTCCTTTTCTTCACCAATTCGTCGTCCGACAACTATTTTGAATCCACGGTCAATTCTCTGTCCGTTCTTGGCCGGCGCTTCGCGAAGAGCCACCTCTGCCTGATACCCGTCGATCCCTTCGATCTTCCCGGTCCACGCCCGGGTGACCGGGGCGCGTCATTTACGGTGTTCAGTCCGAGGCGCTTGGAGTTTCTGACCGACCTCCGGGTACGCCCTCCCCATGTCGTGCTCTTTGACCGATCCCACCGTATCCGCAAGGAAATGGCCCGCTTTCAGGGTGCGACCGATGAGATCATCGCCGAAGTCGAGGCTGTCCTCAATGACGGCTCCCCGGAAAGCCGCATACCCTGGGAGGAACCGCCCTCCTCGGAATCCTTGATGAATTCTCACGACAAAGAGGTGCTGAAAGTCTATAACGAGACTGCCGCAGCGGTTAAGCGGTGGGACTACCTCTCGATCGAAAAGCTTGTGGGCGACCTGGACCGACGGCGCCTGCGCTATTCGAGCGGGGCCTGGCCCAGGGCTTTGCTGCCTGCCGAGGGATTTTCCCGAAAGAGGTACGCCGATTGGCTGCGTGCGGTCCCGGATTCCAAGCTCGCCAGGCTCTTTTATGCCGGTCTCCTATATGACGAGGGATGGAAGGAACGGGGTGGTGAGACCGCGGACACGGTTTCGGATAAAGCCTGGAAGACCTTCGCCAAGAAGCTCTCCGAAGCGAAAGAGGTCCTTCAACAAGCGCGGAAACTGCCCGGGGATGACACCATCCTGCTGGCGATTCTCTTGTCGGTCGAGCTCCATTTGGGAGGCCCGCGTCTGGCCCGGAGCACCTACGATCAGGCCGTCAGCTACAATCCCGACTACCAGTACTACCACTACATCCTCGCCTCGCTTCTGGTTCCGAAGTGGTACGGCTCCCCCGGAGCCTGGGAGGCCTTCGCCCGACGCGTGTCCGACAAGACGCGGGAGAGGTACGGAGACGAGTATTACACGCGCATCGCCAATCACATGACCCGGTCGGGGGACTACGGCCCTGGCGGTGAGAGACTGTTCGCCGAATCCTCAATCGCGTGGCCGCGGATGAGAAAGGGCTACGAAGACATGCTGCGGAGATCCCCCGATTCTTGGGAAGATGTCAACCTATTCGCCCGGTACGCCTGTCTGGCGAAAGACCGCGAGACCGCCGGCGCTCTCTTTGAGCGCATCAACGGGAGGTATTACCCCTGGGTCTGGGGCAATATCGTGCAGTTCCGGCACTGGGAGAACTGGGCCAAGCGGCGATAGAGTCCGGCCCCCCATCAACGCAGCTTGATCCACACAGCCTCCCTCCGCGGCCCCAGCCTCTCCAGACCGGGGATAATCTCGGGAGTCTGCTTGATGTTCTGCCGGCGCGCCTCAGCCTCGACCAGCGGCCTCACATACCCGAACAATTCCCCCGTCACCACGCGCCCATCCCGATCGGCGTCCGCCGCCCCGGAAAGCCCCTTCAACACGAAATGCGTCAGCAGGCCGTGCTGGCTCTCCCGGTAAGACCCGCTCACCTGGCGGGCGCTCGCCGCCGCGATCACCACCGTGTTGGCCCCCACCGCACCAGCGCTGCTTTGCACCGTCACCAGCGGCCGCGTCCCCATGGCCAGCACCGACCGCGGCCCCAGCCCCGAAAAGCAGGCATCCAGCACCACGCGGATGTCCCGGCTCGGCAGGCCCCCCAGCGTCTCGTAGAGAGCCCTCAGCCCGTATCCCGTGTCCTCCGGATAGTTCGCGTCCGCGTCGTGCGGCAGAAGATACCCCTCCCCCGTCTCCGGATGAGGCGTCCCGTGCCCGGCGAAAAACACCAGCAGGCGCCCCTTCGCCGTCGCGCGGTTCCTCAGCCATGTCCCCAGGTATTTCACGAGGTCCCCCTTGCCGGCCGCCTCGTTCTCCAGCACCACCACGTTCTTGGGATCGAATCCCATGGACCGCGTCAGGTAGGCGCCCACCGCGCGGGCGTCCCGCGCGGCGAATTGGGCGGACGGCAGGCCCGGATGGCGGTAGCGCTCCACGCCGATGACCACCGCATAGGCGTCCGGGTCGGGCCCAGTCGCCGCGGCCGGAGGGGTGTCCACATCCTCCCTTGGACGTTCGACCGCCGGCTCCGTCAAGACGCCCTTCCCCGGGACGTCCCCCGATTCTCGACGGATCTTGTCGACGCGGACGATGCGGTCATCTCCGGCGGATGCCAGGAGACGACCGCGGGGATGGAAGGCGATGTCCAGCACGGTCGCCGAATGACCGTGAAACTCCTGAACCAGGGCGCCGCCGGCGGCATCCCAGACGCGGACCACCGGGTCGTCGCCGATCGTGGCGACGAATTCCCCGTTGGGCGAACCGGCGATCTTGCGTATCGGCCGCGGGGCACTCCCAAGAAAAGGCGCCTCCTGAAACGTTTCCATATTCCAGAACTTGGCATTTCCGCCTTCGTCGATGGTGGCGATGAGACGCGTCCCGGAAAGAAGGGCGATGGCGGTGATCCCCACCGCGTGGCCTTTCCAGGCGGCCTGCCTCTGTCCTCCGATGGCGTCCCACACGGAAATGCTCCCATCCCCGTGGCCCGTCACCAAACTTCGGGCATCCGGCAGGTAAGCCATCGCCATGCCCCCTTGCGATTTGATCCGTAGAAATTCGTCCATGTAGCGTCCCCGTCGGAGCGAGACTGATCCATCCCGGGCCATCATGGCAGCGCTTCCATCGAGGGAGTAGGCCAGCGCGCGGATCGGGCCAAGTTCTTGGCCGAAGCCGAGAGTGTCCCATGGCCGATTATTGTAGGTCCAGCCCTCGCCATGTTGATCACTGAAGCGGGGGAGATGGTCAGGGTGGATGGCGACGATGAATTTCCCTCCGGGGGCGGAAACCAGCGCGGAGATCGGCGTGTTCGTCGGAGGAACTACCCTACGAAGCTCCCGAGAGGCTAACTGCCATGTATGAACGGATCCATCGGCGCTCGCGGAAACTAGCGCGTTGCCATCGTGGGAGAAGCCCAAAGCTGTGACTGGCTTGAGGTGCCCGCTGAAGGCAACGCCGCCCTGGGCGTCCAGGATGCTGTGCCCCGTGACGGCAACCTTCGGGAACCGACGGTCAAGTCGATAGGACCGGACCGCGCCATCCCAATCCGCTATGACCACCAGATCCCGCCGGAGAGAAAACTCCATGAACTTGATCCCGCGGGAATCCCAGACTTGATAGAATTCCGCGCTGGCGCCATTGAGCCGCCACATCACCCCGCCGCGCCCCCTTCCGGGGAACACACTCGGCGAGGCGTGGTAATGAAGATTCCCCTCGAACGGCACCCCGACATCGGTGAGAACGCCAGGTTCCTGCTGAACGCCCATGATGCCCCTATGGTAGTCAACCACATGCACAGGTCCCCCCGATGCGGAGACTACGGCAAAGGGGTAAATGTCTATTCCTCGCGTCGTTGGGCCGATGCCGCGAGTCGGCTCGTGTCCTGTGAGGTCCACAAGATCGACCCCGCGGCCCTCATCGGTTCCGACCATGAGTCTCATTGAGTCAGGCGAAAACTGCAGGGCCGTGACCCGGCGGTGCGGTCGCTGGAAATTTCCCACAATCTTCAATTCCCTAAAAGTCTTGGCGTCGAGCACGTGTAGGATCATCCGGTCACCGCCGTAGGCCAGGAGTCGCCCGTCCGGAGAATAGGCCACGGCGCGTCCACCCTCGGCCTTCAAGGATTTCCCGAGATTACGGGCCGCCAGGTTCAGAAAGTAGATGAACCCATTGGCGCCGACCGCGGCCAACTCCCGGCCGTCATGAGAAAAGGCCAGGCTACTTACCGGGCCCCCGAGGCCGCTGAAGGAGAATTCCTCGCGGCATCGCTTCAGAGTCCAGACATGGATCACCCTGTCCCCGGAGGCCGTGGCAAGGCGAGCAGAATCCGGCGACAGGGCCATGGCCGCGATCGGCCCCGCTTGCCTGGGCAACGCGCAATCGGGTTCGCGCCAGAAGGCGTGAGGCCGAACCTCGCGCCGGACCGGATAGGTCGAAAAGGTTGTGGAGCGTCCTGTGGAATGGTAGATCCGGATGGTCTCGTCAACTCCCGCGGTGGCAAGGAGGGTCCCATCCGGGGAGAAGGCGACGGCGCGAACCGCATCCGTATGCCCGGTGAGCTGGGCACGCGGGGTTCCCGTTTCCGGATTCCAAATGCGGACGGTCCCGTCGGCGCTCGCGGAGGCTAGCGTCGCTCCATCGGGCGCGAAGGCTAGGGCCGTGACATCGCGGACGTGCCCACGGAGGGACGGAAGCGGTTTCATCGATGCCACGTCCCACAGCGCGATTTCGGGACCTCGCCCGGCCAGGGCGAGGCGCCGCCCGTCTCCAGAGAGCGCGGCGAGAATTCCAAGGTTGTGGCGGGGCCTGCGGCGGACGACATCCGGCGCCACGCCATGGCCAGGCATGCCCGGGCGCAATGCCAGCTCGACTATCAATTGAATCGCGCTCCGACTGAGGTGTTGAGAACAGACCCCGGTTCCATCGACCAGATGACCCCCCTCGAGGGGTTCGAAGCACGGGAGAGACCAAGCCTCCATTCGCCTGACCGCCCCCGAATCTTCAGTGTCGATGACCCCGGTCATATCGCCGCTCAGGCCGAAGAACCGCCCGTCCGTAGAGAAAGCGACGCCGAATACCGAGCGGAATTCTCCCGTAATCTGGCCCTGGGGGGACCCATCCACCGGATCCCAAAGACGCATGGTCCCGTCCTCGGAAGCTGAAACAAGGAGCTGTCCTCGGGGGGAAAAGGCAAGAGAGTTGACGGCATCGGTGTGTCCGGTGGAAACCGCGACAAGTACCCAGACAGGGGACGCCGGCACGGACGGCGCTGCTTGGAGACTCGACCCCAGAAGGAGCAAATAGTTCAGGAGCGCGAACTCGCCCAATCCCTGCAAAATCAAGCGCCCCCCCCTTCCTAGAGCGAGATGGCCACGATAACGGCCAGGACGGCGGCAAACGAGGCGGAGAGGCCCACGAGGCTGGCCCGCTCGAGACGGCGGGCCTCCTCCTTCTGGCCGCGCTCGTACATCCAGGTCGTCTTGACCACCACGGCCAGGCCCAGGATCACGTAGAGGTACGCCCCTAGATAGATCTTGTCCATGAGCACCAGGTAATGCACCTCGGGAAGATCGGCGTTGAGCGTGAGCTGGAGGGCCACGACCGTGAGCAAGGCGGTGATGCCGATCCCCACGCGGGCGTCGACGAATCGCGGGTTGAACAGGAACATCAGCGCCGCGCAGAACAGCACGCAAAGTATGGGAAGCATGCGCTTCACCGCGTGCGTGAGGATCGGCCGCCGGATCGGGATTTCCAGCCGGACTCTGGAAAACGTCAACCCGCGGTCCGCGCGCGGATCGCCGAAGCCGGTCGGGTAGCTCGACTTGACCACCGTGAGTCTCGGCGAGCCGATCTGAAATCCCGGCAGCTGCATGGCGGCGTTGACCGAAACGCCCGCGGGGTCGGTCTCATAGACCAGGTCCCGGTCATCGTACTTTAGGTCTTCGAATTCCACGGCCAGCACCTGCCGGTCAAAGGGGTAATTGTTGAGGGGCAGTTTCTGGCTGAAGGGGCCCTGATGGCGTATGACTTGGTAGTAGGAGCCGTCCGGGAGCTTGAGGGGCTTCTCGAACTCACGGGTCTGCGTATGGCTCCAGAGCTCGAAGGGATTGACGAACTCGAGCGACGCGGGGGGATCGAGCGCCGGGTCCTTCCAGCGCATCCAAAGGTAGAGGTCCAAGGTAAAGCTGTGCGACTTGAGGTCGAGCCTCTGGATGTCGTTGACGTAGGCGCCCACGGCGACCCGGCGGGCAACGGGGGCCGGCGAGGCCCCGGCCCAAACCGCCAAGGCCAGCGCCGGCGCCGTCACAAAGGCTTGGGCATGCGGGCCGAGAAGTCCTCGGGGAATTTCTGAATGAAGGCCCGCAGCACCATCCCCACGGTATCCCCCAGCGCGCAGATGACTTTGCCCGTGATGTTCTCCCCCACCCGCTGGAGATTGGGCAGATCCTGGGGCATCCCCTTGTCGTCGAGCAGGCGTTGGAGGATGAGCTCGACCCAGTGCGAGCCCTCCCGGCAGGGCGTGCATTGGCCGCAGGACTCGTGGGCCAGGAAGCGTTCGATGTTATGGGCCACCGCGACCATGTCGACCGTCTCATCCAGGACGATCACGCCCCCCGCCCCCAGGAAGGAGCCCTTGGACCTGAGCCCCTCGAAATCCATCGGCACGTCGACCTCCGCGGCGGTCAGGACCGGGGTCGAGGCCCCGCCCGGGATCACGGCCTTCAGGCCGCGCCCGCCCCGCACCCCGCCGGCGGCGGCGATGACATCCTTGAGAGGCGTGCCCATCGGGAACTCGTAAATCCCCGGCCGTTCGACGTGTCCGCTCACGCTAAACACCGCCGTCCCGCCGCTTTTGAGGGTACCGAGCTTGGCGAACCACTCGCCTCCATTCCGGACGATGTGGGGAAGCATCGCCAGGGTCTCGACGTTATTGACGACGGTCGGGCGTCCGAGAAGGCCCACGGCCGTCGGGAAGGGCGGCGGCTGACGGGGCCAAGCCTTCTTGCCCTCCATGGTCTCAAGGAGGGCGGTGTCGAGGCCGCAGATATAGGCTCCGGCGCCCCGCATGAGGCTGATCCGGCAGGAGAAGCCGCTTCCGAGAATGTTCTCACCGATCAGCCCGGCGGCAAGGGCTTCCTTCAAGGCCGTTTCAAGCGCCCGGACCTGCCGCCTGTACTCTCCCCGGATGAAGATGAAGGCGTCCCCGGCTCCGACGACGTAGCTCGTGATGAGCAAACCCTCGAGAATCTGGTGCGGTGAGCGTTTGATGAGCACCCGGTCTTTGAAGCAGCCCGGCTCGGACTCGTCGGCATTGGCCACGACGTAGCGCGGTCCGGGCGACTTTTCCTGGGAAGGAACCGTGGTCCACTTCATCCCGGTCCCGAAACCCGCGCCGCCGAGGCCGCGCAGGTTGGAGCGCTTGACCTCCTCCACGAGGTCGGCCGGCTTCATGCCCAGGGCCTTCTTGAGGCCCTCATAGCCGCCGCGGCTCTTGTAGCCCTCCAGTCCGGCGAACGCGGGATCGCCCAGATGCTCCGTCAGCACCCGGGTTCCGGCGCCGCCCAGCGCCAACTCGGGCCACGCGGGTTCCTTGCCGCCGCTCGCAACCGCCTCGATCCAGGCCGGCGTCGCGGGGCCCTTCAGCTCTTCGTTGACCAGGAGGGCCGGGGCCTGCTCGCAGCCCCCGACGCATTCCATCTCCTCGAAGCTGAACTCCCCGTCAGGGGTCGTCTCCCCGGGCTTGATCGACAGACGGCGGCAGATTTCGCCCGCCGCCTTCTGCGAACCGGCGAGTTGGCAGGAGAGTCCCCGGCAGAGGCCCAGGCGTTTGCGGCCGGCCGGACGGGACGTGAAGAATGGAAAAAACGTCGCGACTTCGTGGACTTGCTCCAAAGTCAGCCCGAAGAGGGCGGCGAGCTCCTCTTCATGCTCGGGGCGGACGCAGCGGTTCCATTCCTGGACCTGGCGCATGGCCTCGAGCAGGCCCATGGCCGGCGCCGGATAGGCCTTGGTCCAGCGGCGGAGGACCTCCTCCTGTTCGGGGGAGAAGGGGCGCGCCGGGGCGGCGGTCTTTGCGGTCACGGCGGGTATTTTACCCCTAATCCGGGGCCGAGAGCCAGCGCCTGCGCTTCCCGTTAATGGAGGCGCGGGCTAGGCCGGTTTCGCGGAGCGGGCCGCCAGGGAGGCGGCGAAGATCTGGATGTACTTCGGATCCTTGCACACCTCGTTAAGGATGCGCGCCACGTCGGTGAGGCTGACGATGCCCCTCAACCTCCGGTTCTGGGTGATCGGGATGTGCCGGAAGCGGTGCTTGGCGAAAACCAGGAAGACATTCTCGAGCGGCTCGGAAGCGTCGAGCGTCACCGGCCCCGGGGTCATGACCATCTCCAGCACCGTCGCCGCCGGATCCTTACTTTCGGCCACCACCCGGTTGAGCAGGTCGCGCTCCGAGAAGACGCCGACCGGACGGCCGCCTTCGATGACCACCACGCAGCCGGTGTGGGCCTCCTTCATCATCTTCACGGCGGCCAAGACCGTGTCGGTCGGCACCGCCGCGATGACGTCGCAACACAGGAGTTCGGCCGTGTATTCCATGAATGAGCCCATCCACTCGGGTTGGAGGTCCGGGACGGCGCCGCCGCGACACTCCCCGCGGCGGGTCTCGGGGTGGCGCTTCCTCCAAAGGATACCAGGAATTCCGGCGGGGCGCAAGGCGCCACACTCCATACGATCCGGGGGGTCGAAAAGTTCCCGGAAAATGCGCCGGACTAGCGGTCCAACTCGCCGGCGATCATGTTCACCGAGCCGAAGGTCGGGACGATGTCGGCGATGGTGGCGCCTTTGAGGAGGTGGGGCAGGGCGGCCATGATGAAGAAGCACGGGGGCCGGCAGCGCACGCGGGCGGGGCGGTCCGAGCCGTCGGAAACGACGTGGAATCCCAACTCCCCGTTTCCCCCCTCGACGGCGACGTAGGTATCGCCGGCCGGCACCTTGATGCCCCAGCTCCACATGACGAGCGAGAAGTGGTTCATCAGGCCCTCGATGGAGCCGTAGGTGTCTTCCTTGGGCGGGAGCACGGCCGAAGGCGTCCCCGACGTGATCGCCGCATGGCGATCTCGTCCCGCGCCCTCTAGGGTCTGGTCCACCTTGGCTTTGTAGCGCGACAGCAGCGCCGTCAGGCCCTGTTTGCCCTGGTCCTGGTAATCGAAGGCGTCCTTCATCTCCGCGGGCTCCAGGGAATGCTTGCCGCCCGGCATGAGCTTGAAGCACTGCTCGACGATGCGCAGGGACTGCTCGATCTCGGCCAGGCGCACCAGGTAGCGGTCGAAATTGTCGCCCTTGGCCCCGACGGGAACCTCGAAGTCGAGGCGGTCATAGACCAGATAGGGATGGGCCCGGCGGACGTCGTAGGCGACACCCGTCGAGCGCAGGAACGGTCCGGTGATCCCGTAGCCGAGGGCGTCCTGGGCCGAGATGACCCCGGTCCCCTCGACCCGGTCCATGAAGATGCGGTTGCGGGTCAGAAGCTTGTCGCACTCCGCCACGGCCGCGCGCACCGAATCGAAGGCCGCGGCGGAGCGCGCGACGAAATCCGCCGGCAGGTCGGCCTTGACGCCGCCCACTCGGGTATAGGAGGTGGTGATCCGCGCGCCCGTGAGCTGGTCCACGAGCTGGTAGAGAAACTCCCGCGCCTTGATCAAGTACAGAAAAACCGTGAAGGCCCCCAGCTCCATGGCGCCGGCGCCGATGCAGGTCAAATGGTCGGTCACTCGGGAGATTTCCGAGGCGATGACCCGCAGGTACTGGCCCCGCTCCGGCAGGGTCAGGCCGCAGAGCTTCTCGACGGCCATGCAGTACCCTACGTTGTTGATCAGCGGGGAGACGTAATTGAGGCGGTCGGTCCAGGGGATGACGTTGTTCCAGGTTTCCGCCTCGGCGTGCTTCTCGAAGGCACGGTGGAGGTAGCCGATGTCAACCTCCGTCGAGACGACCCGCTCCCCGTCGAGCTCGAGGGCCAACCGCACCACCCCGTGCATGGCCGGGTGGGCCGGGCCCATGTTGAGCATGTAGGTGCGCTTTTCGCTCATTCGAATTTGAGCGCGGGCTTCACCGCGTTGAAGCTGGGGTTGTCGGCGGGCTCCCCGCTCGGCGGGCCGATCAAGGGCTGGCGCTTGGCGATGGGGTAGTCCTTGCGCAGGGGGTGTCCCCGGAACTCTTCATAGAGAAGGATTCGTTTGATGTCCGGGCGGTCCGCGAAGCGGATGCCGAACATGTCCCAGACTTCGCGCTCGAGCCAATCCGCGGCCGGCCATAGGCCGGCCGCGGATTTCAGAACGGGCTCCTCCCCCACCCCGCAACGAATTTCGACGCGCTGTTTGCTCTCCAGGCCTGTCGTTGGATCCAAGCTCATGAGCCGGTACACAACTTCAAAACGAGGTTCCTTCCCCGGCGGCGAGAAATCCAGCGCCGTCAGGTCCACGAGGACGTTGTATCCCTGTTGATGGAGGCCCCGGAGTTCCTCGAGGGCCTGCCGGGCCTCGACGCGCCGGACTTCGTGCTCCATTCTCAAGTCCCCTTCCGGACCTGGCCGCCCTTCTCGATCTTCTCCTGCAGGAGCATCAGGCCCTGGATCACGGTCTCCGGACGCGGCGGGCAGCCCGGGATGTAGAGGTCCACCGGCAGCAAGGTGTCGATCCCCTGGACCGTGGCGTAGTTGGTGTAGAAGCCGCCCGTGCAGGTGCATGCCCCGAAGGCGACCACCCAGTTGGGCTCGGCCATCTGGTCGTAGATGCGCCGCAGCACGGGCGCTATCTTGTGGGAGATGGTCCCCACGACCATGAGCACGTCGGCCTGCCGCGGCGAGAAGCGCGGGAAGCCCGCCCCGAAGCGGTCGAGGTCGTAGTGGGAGGCCATGGCCGACATATACTCCATGCCGCAACAGGCGGTCACGAAGGGGTACTGAAAGATCGAGTACTTTCGCGCCCAGCCCAGGGCGGCTTCGAGCTGGGTGGTCATGGTCCCGGCGGGGGCGGCGTCTTCGAGAGGCATAGGCGAGGCTATTGTAGCGGATTTCGATCAGCTGCGGGACGGTCAAGGGCAATTGGGGTGGGGCGCCCAATGCGTGGCGGAAAACTCTCCGGCGCATCGCCGCACCCCCCCGACGCCTTCAATGCCCCGCGAACATGGACAAATTTGCCATTGACAACAATGTATAACACTGTTAACATATACGGTCGAGGAGTTCGCTTCCCATGAAATCAGTCACCGTCGGTGCGCGGATAAGCCCAAAATTGGACGCAAGTCTGGAACGGTTGGCGCATCTGACCGGCCGCCCGAAATCCTGGCATTTGTGCGAGGCGATCCAGTCTTATGTCGCCAACGAGGAGGAGTTCATCGCCGCGGTCAAGGAAGGGCTCGCGGACATGCGCGCCGGCCGGATCGTCGACCACGAAAAAGTCGTCCGCCATTTCGAGAAACGATTCAAAAAGACGTCGAAGCGATGAGCATCCGCTGGACGCTGAAGGCCTTCGCCGATCTCGATTCCATCTTTCAAGCGATCTCCATGGACCGGCCACGCGCCGCCGAACGGGTGCTTCGCGCGCTCATGACCCATGGCGAGAGGCTCAGGATTCACCCGCGACGGGGCCGTCCTGGGCGACTGCGTGAGACGCGAGAACTGGTCGTTCCGGGATTGCCCTATGTGATCGTCTACGCTTTGAGCGCATCGCTCGTTGATGTCAGATCGGAGGTCGTCATTTTGCGCGTCATCCATGGGGCGATGGAATGGCCGCCCCGGCCCGCCTCTCCTGAATCAACCTAAGTATCGGTGGGCGGACAGGCTCGCTACAGAAGCGACGGTGCGAACCGCTCGTCACCCCGTACTACCGACACTCGAGGGCGCCCTTCCTCCAAAAGTACGCCAGCATGAAGGCGACGAGCCCGCAAAACACGGTGGCCGCGGCAAGCATGTTCAGGTCGAACCCTTGGCGGTTGAGCGCCCAGGGCAAGAGAAAGGCGAGGTCCACGTCGAAGACCACGAAGAGCACGGCGAAGCGCCAGTAGAGAACCGACATCCCGCGGCCCGGGCCCTCCAAGGGCCGCATGCCGGACTCGTAGGGGACATCCGCGTCGCCCTCGCGCCGGCCCCGCGGCCCGAGCAGGCGCCCCGAGAGCAGAAACGCGGTCACAAGGACGCCGACCAGGACGATGTTGATCCCCACGGCGAAGGCGTTGGTCATGACCACGCCCTCATGGCGACGGTCAAGACCCAGGGCGCCAAGCCCAGCACCGCGGAGGCCGCGGCGCAGATCCACAGCACGGTGGCGTCGATTCCGCGGGACGGCTCCGGAGCGCCGCCCTTGGGCTCGTCCAGGATCATCGCCCGAGCCAGATCCATGTAGTACCCGACGGCGACGAGGGCGGCCAGCGCCCCCGCGGCCAGGGGAAGCCAGAGCTGGGTCTTGACCGCTTCCCAAAAGATTAGGAACTTGGCCAGAAATCCGCCGGTCGGCGGCATGCCGGCCAAGGAGAGCAGGAGGACGGCGAAGAGCGCGGCCTCGGCGGGATGGCGGCGGAAATACCCGCGCAGCGCGGCCCGGTCCTTCAGGCCCGATACCTCAAGGAAGAAGAAAGCCCCGGTGCTCATGAACAGATAGGCCAGCACGTAGAAAAACAGCGGCGCCGCGGCCGCGGGATCGGCGCCCTGCGCCGCCCACGCGCCGACTCCCAGGATGAGGATGCCGGCGTGGGAAATGGAGGAATAGGCCAGCAGACGCGCCAGGTTCTGCTGGCGCAGAGCCTGCAGGGCGCCGTAAAGAGCGCTCAGGGATCCGATCGCCGGCAGGCCCCGCGCCAAACTGCCCTCCGGCGCCATCGCCGCCAGGCGCATCAGGGCCAGCACCGCGGCCGCCTTGACCGCCGTGGACAAGAATGCCGCGAGGCTCGGGCGCGAGGATTCATAGACGTCGGGAAGCCAGAAATGCAGGGGCACGGCCCCGGCCTTGAGCAGGACGGCGCTCCCCATCAGGGCCAGTCCCGCCGCGCCCGCCGGGCCGGCGGCCGGAGCCAGGTCGAGCGTGCGCCCCGCGGCGTAATGCAGGGCCAGGCCCATCAGAAAGAGCGACGACGCCGCGCCGCTGGCGAAGAAATACTTGACCGCGGCTTCGTACGGAGGAGACTTCGAATCTCTCAGCCGCGCCGACAAGAGGACGGCGGGAAGGCTGGTCAGTTCCAGGCCCACAAAAAGGAGGAGCAAGTCCCGGGATACCGCCATCAGGCCCATGCCCAGGGCGCAGGCGAGGACCAAGGCGATGGGGATCTCGTCGTCCTCATCGAGGATGAGAACCAGCGGCAGGGCGCCCGCGTAGAGGACGAACTGCCAGGCGACCGCGATCCCGTCGGCCCCCGCCAACCCCGGGCCGGCGCGCGGGGCCACGCCCCAAGCCGCGGCGATCAAGGCGGCGACCGCGACGAGGCGCAGAGCCCCGGAGGAGACCTCACGGACCAGGCCCGCGGCGAGGCAGAAGAGGAGTCCGGAGGCCAAAGTCAATTGGGGCCAAAGCGCCTGGGTCACTCGAGCGCACCCGCCCAGGAGGCGGCCGCGGGCCGGTTGGCGGCCTCGGGCTGGACTCCCGCCAGCACGCTCCAAACGGCCGGTTGGAGTATCCGCAGGAGCGGCGCGGGATAGAGACCCAGGACCAGCATCAGCGCGCAAAGCGAGCCGACGAGAGCGCGCTCACGACCGTCCAAGTCGGAGACGATGCCGCTGACCGAGCGCGGGCCCGGTTCGGACCAAAACACGGCCTGAAAAGCGGGCAGGGCGTAAGCCGCGGAGAGAAGCGCCCCGCCCGCCGCCAAGAGAGCCAATCCCGGATAGGCGCGGGCCATGCCGGCGATGGCCATGAATTCGCCGACGAACCCGTTGAGCCCCGGCACGCCGGCCGAGGCCATGATCGAGAACCCGAAGAAGAAAGTCAGCCAAGGGGCGCGCCGGGCCAAACCGCCGAAATCACCCAGCCCGCGGCGGTGGCTGCGCTCGTAAAGACACCCCACGAGCAGGAACAGCGTCCCGGTGGTGAGGCCATGGTTGATCATCTGGAGGAGGGCCCCCGAAATGGCCTCC
>CAYJXJ010000019.1:0-17335 GCA_964374095.1 uncultured Elusimicrobia bacterium | reverse complement strand
ATCATCTGGAGGGCCGCGCCGCTGACCCCCTCCGGAGTGCGGCTGGCCAAGCCGAGCATGCAGAATCCCATATGCGCCACGCTCGAGCAGGCAACGACGCGCTTGAGGTCCCGTTGGGCCATGGCGCACACCGAGCCGTAGGCGATGTTGACCAAGGCGACGACGCCCAGCCACGGCAGGAGCGCCCAGCAGAGCTCCGTGAAGACCGGCAGGAGCAGTCTCAGAAACCCGTAGACCCCCATCTTAAGGAGAAGCCCGGCGAGCATGACCGAGCCGGCCGCCGGGGCCTCGGTGTGGGCGTCGGGCAGCCAGGTATGCATGGGGACCAACGGGATCTTGACCCCCAGGCCCACGGCCAAAGAAAGAAAAACGAGAAGGCCGGAGCGTCCCGAGGGGGCCTGCAGCGACGCCATGTCCCAGTTCCACACCCCGGTCGCGCCATGACTTGAGGTCACCAGGGCCAGTATCCCGACGAGCAGCAAGAGGCTGCCACCGAACGTATAGACGAAGAACTTGAGCGCCGCATGCCGGCGCCCTTCGGAGCCCCAAATCCCGATGAGGAGCGACATGGGAACCAGCACCGCCTCCCAGAACACATAGAAGATGAAAAGGTCGCGGGCCAAGAACACGCCCAGCAAGGCCGATTCCAGAAACATGAGGCAGGCCCAATAGCCCGCGGGATAGTCGCGCTTCCAGGAATGGACGAGGCAAGCCATGGTCAAGAGCGCCGTGAGCCCCGCCAGGGGAAGCGAAAGCCCGTCCAAGGAGAGAGAATACCGGATGCCGAAAATCCACGGGGCCGAGACCTCGGCGTAGCCGCCGGCGGGTCCGGCGGCGATGGGGGCCGCCAACCAGGCCAGAAGGGCTCCGGTCGCGGCGGCGAAGGCCAGCGCCGCGCGGCGCGGGCCCGGGAGAAGGAGGCAGAATAGTCCCCCGAAAGCCGGCAGGACCCAAAGCAGGGTCAGCGCGCCCATGTCACGTCCATGCCGAGGCCAGGACCGCGGCGGCGGCCAGCACCGCCCACCAGAGGTATTCATTGATGAGCCCGCGGCCCATGGCTGCGGCGCGGGAGACCGCCAAGGCGGCGCGGGCCCCGCCTTCCAGCGCGCCGTCCACCCACCTGGAATCGACCACATCGCCGACCCATGACGCGGCCCCGCGCGCCAGGCCGCCGGCCGCGGCCACCGCGCGCCGCCATCCGAAATCGTCGGCGATCAAAGCGGCGAGCTCGGGACGAGATTTCCGCCATTCCATATCCCAGCCCGGCCTGGCCAGGCTGAGGGACCAGGCCGCCGCGATCCCCAACCCGGCGGCGCCGGTCCCGAAACCGAAGGCTTTCCAAGAAAACCCAACCAGGGCGAGGTACTCCGGCGCGATCAACGATCCCGACTGGAGGAGCCGTCCGATCCCCCCGGAGAGGCCTCCGGCGGCCAGGGCCCCGAGGGCCAACGCGGCAACCGGGATCGCCATCCCGACCTCGGCCTCCTGAGGGTGGGAAGCGCGCTCGGGCCCCAGGAAGACCCCAAACACGAAGCGCCCCGAATAGGCCGCGCCGAGGAAAGCCGCCGCGATCGCCGAAAGGGCCCAGAAGGGCCCGGCGTGCAGGGCCGCGTCCAAGATCTGATCCTTGCTGAAGAACCCCGCGGCCGGGAACAGGCCCGCCAGCGAAACGGCTCCGGCCGCCGCGCAGGCGAAGGTCAGCGGCAGGCGCCGGCGCAGCCCGCCGACCTCCGCCAAGCCCGCCGTCGAGCGGCCCAAACCGTGCGCGATGTTGCCCGCGCAAAGAAACAGGGCCGCCTTGAAGAAACCGTGCATCACCAAGTGCAGCACCGCCGCGCCGACCCGTCCCAGCCCCAACGCCAGGGCCATGAGCCCCAAATGGCTGACCGTCGAGTAGGCGAGTAGGCGCTTGAGATCGGTCTGCAGGCAGGCGAGCACCCCGGCAAAAACGGCCGTCGCCGCTCCCAGGCCGCCGATGGCCGCGGGGAGATCGGAGACGCTCTCGACGAGGGGCCAGGAGCGCACCAAGAGCACGATGCCCGCCGTCACCATGGTCGCGGCATGCATGAGGGCCGAAACCGGCGTCGGCCCGGCCATGGCGTCGGGCAGCCAGAAGTACAAGGGGAGTTGGGCTGATTTCGCCGCCGCGGCCACGACCAGCAGGGCCGCGGCCACGGTCACCAGCGGGGAAGAGACCTGACCGAGATCCCTGAACACGGCGGCGAAGCGCGTCGTCCCGAAAACGGCCATGATCAGAGCCGCCGCGCCCAGCAGGGCCGCGTCGCCGATGCGGTTGACGAGGAAGGCCTGCAGGGCGGCGGCGCGGGCCTCGGCCTTGTGCATCCAGAAACCGATCAAGAGATAGGAGCATAGCCCCATCAATTCCCAGAACAGATAGAACTGGACGAAATTATTCGATAGCAGCAGGCCGATCATGGACCAATAGAAGAGGTGGAAGACCATGAAGAAGCGGGAGAAACCCGGGTCGCCGCGCATATAGCCCCCCGCGTAGACGTGAATCAGGGCGCCGACCGGGGCGACCATGCCGAGGATCGCCGCGCCGATGCCGTCGAGCCGGACCCCGAAGGCCAAAGTCCAATCGCCCACCTCCATCCAGGTGTAGACCGGGCCGTCGAGTCCCCATCCCCCGTAGGCGCGGGAGACCAGATCCGCCGCCGCCGCGACAACCGCCGCGCACGAGAGCAGCGCCGGTCCGTGGGTCCACTCGGGCTTGACCGCCCGCAGGACGGCGGCGGCGGCCAAGGCCGCCGGCGGCCCGCCCAGCAGAATCCAGATCGACCAGGGGATGTCCACGCCTCAGTCTCCGATGGCGGTCAGATTCGGGGACTCCGGATCGACGCCGGAGCGGCGCAGGGCCAGGATCAGCGCCAGGCCGAGCACCGCCTCGGCGGCGCCCACCCCGAGGATCAGGACGGCCGCCGCCAAACCGCGGGGATCGTCGAAGGCGGCGGCGTGGTACGCCAAGAGCAGGTTGGCGGCCGCCAGCATGAGCTCAAGCCCCAGGAGCATGGCCATGAGCTGCGCGCGCAGCAGCAGCATGGCCAAGCCGCACAAAAACACCAGGGAGGCGGCCTGCCAAACCGCGACGGTCACCGGGAGGCTCGTTCCGGCTCGAAAACCGCCAGGGCCGCGATGAAGAGGAGCAGGGCGACCGCCTCGGTGGCCAAGGCGTAAGGCCCGAAGAGGACCGCCCCTATCGCCGACTCCACGCCGGGACTCGCGGGGCCCGAGGCCTGAGCCCCGCCCCGCCAAAGCGCCGCCGCGACCTCCGCCGCGACGAGAACCGCCGGCGCCAAGGCCGCGGCGCGCGGCACGCGAACCCCCGCCCAGGGCCGGCGAAGCTCCCCCGGACCCGACATGATGGTCACGACGATGAGGACCATCACCGCGCCGCCGGTGATCATCATCTGCAGGAAAGCGACCAAGGGGGCGCCCGCCACGAAGAGGACCGCCGATACATGCAGCAGGGCGGCCAGCAGGCAGGCCGCGCTGGCGTAGAGTCGGCGCTGGATCACGGCCAGCCCGGCGAAGAGCACGGCCAATGCCGCGGCGAGCTGGACCACCAAGCTGTTCACTCGCGAGATTCTACAATAACCTGCGCTTCCATTGACGACCGTCAGATTCGCCCCGGCAGCGACTCCCCTGAAAAGTCCCCGGAAAATAGGCCGAATGCCAAATTTTGCTGAAAAAGACTGGAAGCGAACTCGCGCCGGCGCGAGTTCAGATGTTGGATTTTGCGAGATTTTTTGAAAGCGGTCGAATGTTGCCGGGCCCCGGCCAGAAGGACCTCGAAAGTCAGGGACGTTCGAGCCACACGTCCGCCGCGGGGTGGTTATTTCCCGGATTTCCCTTCGGGAGACCGCCTCGACTCATGGTAGCGGGGCTCGTCTCCCAATCGCGGCTTCGTGAGCGACCGGTATCCCCATCGTCACTCACTGAATTCCCTATCGCGACGATTGCCGCGTATCTCATCCCGTCTCCGGGGGGACCGGCCCGCGCGCGCGCTCAAGCTCCTCGGCGATGACCTTGAGTTCCTCCGGCAGGGTGTCGGCCACCGTCTCCTCGACCAACTCCGGCTCCGACATCTTCAGGCCCCACAACAGAAACACGCTCACCAGCCCGGGAATGAGGTAATAGGCCATGCGAAATACCAGGGCGGCGACGACCGCCGATTCCCAGGGGATGCGCATCGTCTCGTAGACGGCCGCCATGCTGGCCTCCATGGCGCCGAGGCCTCCGGGAAGAATAGGGATCAGGGTCATCGCCTGGCCCACGGCGAACCCCGTGCTCAAATGCCCCACGCCCAGCTTGAGGCCCACGGCCCTAAACCCGTAGTAGAGGGTGAGCATGCAGAAGGCCCAGTCCAGGCAGGTGTAGAGGATCGTCTTGGTCAGCCGGCCGCGGTCCTCGTGGATGAAATCCAGCCCCTGGTTGAGCTGGTCCATGAAGCGATGGAAATCCTCGTGGGGGATCTCGCTGGAAGAGAAGTAGTAGGAGCAATGATTGACCCACAAGAAGACTTTTTTCGACAGGCGGCCCCGCAGTTCCCGGTCGAAGAAGAACTTGAGCAGGGGCACGGCGACCGCCGCCATTACCGCCAGGCCCAACGCCCCTTCCAGGACCTGGATGATGCCGCCCCGGACGCGCAGGACGAGGTAGGCGAGCCCCTGGGCGATGATGACCGCCAACACGAAATACAGGATCGCGGTGCTGACCACCGAGGCGGTCACCGTGGTCCCGTAGGGCACCCCGCGCTTATGAAGAAGATGGGCCTTCAGGGCGAACCCGCTGATACCGGCCGAGGAAACGAAATAGTTGGCGGTGTTGGAGACGAAGCCGATCCCGAAGACTTCCGGGAAGGCCAGCCGGTGCCCCAGGAGCCTCAGGACTTCCCACAGGGCCAACCCGACCATGAAGTAGCTGATGAGCGAGACCGCGACGGCGGCCGCCACGAAGCGCCACTGGAGACGCCCGGCCACGTCCAGGAGCTCGGCGGCGTGGGCGAGCATCATCCATAGCAGGATGCTCAGCGAAATGCCGATTCCCAGGGCAATGACCGCGCGGCGGTGCGACACCTTGCGCCCGGCCAGCACGCGGCGAAACGTCTCCAGGTCAAAGCCCATTCGGGGGGCCTATTATATCAAGGACCTCCGGCCCGCGCACGCGGCCCCAAAGGCCCTCCCGCCCGCCCGCCCGGGGGGCTATCCTGCATTAATGCGAATATTCCCGCTCTGGACGGCCGTGGCCGCGGCGGCAATCCCCCTCTCGGCCGCCGAGGTCCGCCTGCCCGATAGCGGGGAGGGGCTGCTCGCCTGGGCCGCCGCCCCGGGCCTGCGCGGCGTTCCCACTGCGGCCCGGTTCGGGCTGCTCTTCGACGGCGCGCCGGTTTCCAGGGCGGCGCCGGCACGGCCCCCGCGGCCCATACCTGTTCCCCTCACCAATCCCGGGAAGATGGCCCGCCAGTACCGCACCCACCTGCGCCGCATGCTCGGAGGCAAGGACTCCATCCACCGATTCGATTCCGTCATCCTCGCCGAGGCTCAGAAACGCTCCTTGAACCCGCGGCTGGTGAAATCCGTCATCGCGGCCGAATCCGAGTTCAAGACGACCGCCCGGTCCCGCGCCGGGGCCCTGGGGCTCATGCAGCTCATGCCCAAGACCGCCGAGTACATGGGCATCCCGCGCCACCGCCTCTTCCAGGCCGAGTCCAACATCCGGGCCGGAGCCGCCTATCTCGCCCACCTTTTCCGCATCGTCTTTCGCCGCTACGGGCTCACCGGCTCCTACGCCGCCGCCCCCCGCTGGGCCGTCAACCGGGTGCTGGCGGCCTATCAAGCCGGCACGCGCTACCTCAAGCGCCGTCCGCTCCTCAAGTCCACGCGGCAGTACCTCGCCAAGATCGCGATGTACCGATCGGTGTCGGTGTCGCGGATCCGGCTTCCTTAAAAGACCGGGCCCGCGCGGCGAGTCGGTTGTCCTTGACGTCCCGCCCCTATCATGTTAAAACCCTGATATGGCCTCCGGCCACGGCCCGCGCAAGAAGATCGTCGTGGTTGACGACGATCCGGGAATGCTCGAATTCATGAGCTTCATCCTGGCCGACGACTACGAGGTCACGACGGCCCCGGATGGAGCGGCCGGCCTGGAAATCATCCGCGCCGTGAAGCCCGAACTGGCCATCCTCGATCTTCTCATGCCGCGCATGCACGGATTCGAGGTCTGCCAAAAGCTCAAGCAGGACGCGGCGCTCAAAGGAGTCAAGGTCCTCATCTCTTCCTCCAAGTCCTATTCCCACGACATCGCCACCGCCAAGCAGGCCGGGGCCGACAATTATATCGTCAAACCCTTCCAGGCCGCCGACCTGCTCGGCCAAGTCTCGGAACTGATCGGCGACGTTCAGACCGCGCTGGAGCTCAAGTTTTGGGGGACGCGCGGGTCTCTCCCGGCGCCCGGACCGCTGACCCAGCGCTACGGCGGCAACACCCCCTGCGTCGAACTGCGCGTCGGCGAGCTTCTAATCATCATCGACGCCGGGACGGGTATTCGGGAACTCGGACTCTCCTTAATGAAGGAATTCGGCCCGCGCCCCATCACGGGGCACATCTTCATCGGCCACACCCACTGGGACCACATCCAGGGATTTCCCTTCTTCGTCCCGGCCTATCTCCCGCAGAACCGCTTCACGATTTACGGGATGCACGGGACCACGCAGAGTTTCGAGGAGGTCTTCACCCAGCAGATGGCCCCCTCCTACTTTCCGATCGCCATGGATAAGATGCCTTCCAAGCTGCAGATCTCGGAGCTGACGGGCCCCGTCAAGCTCGGGCCGGTCCGGGTCTCTTATCACTTCCTCAATCATCCCGGAATGACGGTGGGCTTCCGCTTCGACGCGGCCAATTGGTCGGTCTGCTACGTGAGCGACCACGAGCCCTACGCCAAGCTCAACGAGAAGGGGGAGTTCTCGGACCGCGAGGACGCGCTCCTGGCCAAGTTCGTCGCAGGCGCCGACCTGCTGATCAGCGAGGCCCAGTACACCGACGAGGAGTACAAGTACAAGCGCACCTGGGGCCACAGCACCTTCACCGACGTGCTCGACCTGGCCATCAAGGCCAAGGTCAAGCAGCTCGCCCTCTTCCACCACGACCCGACCCACACCGACGAAGAGATGGACCGCCACCTCGCCGAAAGCCGGGAGTACCTCGCCAAAAAGGGAAGTTCCGTGACGTGCTTCGCGGCCCAGGACGGGCTGGGACTCAAGCTTTAGGACCGTGCCGGCCGCCGCCGAAGACCCGATCCCCCTGACTTCCCGAAGGTCTTTCCTCCGCGCGGCCCATAGGGTCGTCGACGGGTCGCGGCGGGTCATCCTGCGCGCCGCAGCCCGCGGGTTCACGACCCGCGCCAAGCCCGACAAGAGCTTCGTCACCGACGCCGACCTCGCCGCCGAGAAAGTCCTGCGCGCCGCCATCGCCCGGCGCTTCCCCGACCACGGCATACTCGGGGAGGAGTTCGAGCGGGTTCGCCCGGAGGCCGAATTCCAATGGATCATCGACCCGATCGACGGAACCCTGAGCTTCACCCGCGGCATCCCCCTCTACGGGACCATACTCGCCCTCCACCGGCGGGGAAAGCCCGTCTTGGGAATAATCGACCATCCGGCGCTCGGCCTGCGCTACGCGGCCGCGGCGGGCCTGGGGGCCCGGCGCAACGGCAAGCCCCTGCGGCTGCGCGACGACGGGACGCCGGCGGCGGGGGAAATCATCGCCACCGGGGACCGCATGCACTTCCTTAAGGTGGGAAGCGGCCCCGCCTTTGACCGACTCCTCAAGGGCCACCCCCAGGTCCGGACCTACGCCGACTGCTTCGGCCACGCCCTGGCGGCGGAGGGGGCCGTCGGGGCCATGGTCGACTACGGCATCCGAATCTGGGACATGGCCGCCACTCAAGTCATCATCGAGGAAGCCGGCGGGAAATTCGAACTGGTCTCGCGGCTGCCGGACGGGAAGGGCGGTCATTTCTACAACATCGTCTGCGGCAAGCCCCGAGTCGTCAAGCGGCTGCGCCGTCTTCTGGCGACGTGAGCCGTCTGGGCGACATCATCGACCGCGTCCCGGAATGGTCGGGGTCCAGCGTCAAAGTCAGCGCGCTCCAGGGCGGCATCACCAACGAGAACTACAAAATCGAGGCCGGTGGCGAAGTATTCGTCCTGCGCCTGGACGGTCGGGGGGCGTCGGACCTGGGCATCGACCGCGGGCGCGAACAGGCCTGCGCCCGCGTCGCCGCGGACCTGGGCATCGGGCCGGAGATTTTCCGGCGATTCACCAAGGAAGGAGCCGTCATCACGCGCTTCATTCCCGGAAAAGCGGTGTCACGGACCGAAGCGGCCCGTCCGGCGACCCTGCGGCGGATCGTCAAGACGATCCGCCGCGCCCACGACGGCCCTCCCTTCCCCGGCTTCTTTTCCCCCTTCGAGACGGTCCGCAACTATTATGCCCGCCGGTTCTCCCGCCGGCTCATGCGCGAGGTCGCCGACCGCCTGCCCCGGGTCTTCGAACTCATGAGCGTCATCGAGAAAGCCCTCGTACCGATCGAAGACCCGCGCCCCTGCCACAACGACCTGCTGGCGTCGAATCTTATCGACGACGGCAAGGCGATACGGATTCTCGACTGGGAATACGCGGCCATGGGCGATCCCTACTTCGATCTGGGCAACTTCGCCGTCAATCAGCGCCTGAGCTCCGACCGATGCCGGCTCCTCCTCCGCGAGTATTCCGGAGACTGCTCGCCGCGGGCCGTGGCGCGCCTCAATCTCCACCGCTTGGCCTCGGACCTGCGCGAGGCCTTCTGGGGCTTCATGCAGTCCGGAATCTCCGAGATCGACTTCGACTTCAAGGGCTACGGCATCAAGCACGCGGACCGCTTCCTGCGCAATGTCGGGACGCCGACATTCGCCCGCTGGATCGCCGAAGCCTAAGCCCGTCGGACCTCGCGCGCCACAACCCGCGATGGCCGCGCAACCCCAAGCTCCCCCCGGGTCAAGCGTGTGGCCCACCCAGTTCCCGGGGTTTTGAACGGATGGAACTGTACGCGCGTACAGTTGCGACTGCGTTGAGGGCGTCATGTCCTCCTTGACCGGCGTCAGGCGCACCGCGTTGAAGCTGACGCTCTCCTTGGACTCGGTCGCGGCCTTTCCGTGGCGCTTCAAGAAGCAGGACTTGCCCAGGCCCCTAAGGGCGGCGAGCACGCAGGATCGTTGCGGACCGACGAGATCCAGGCGTTCCTGGCCCAGGAAGGCTGAGCGGGTGTTCTCGGTCGTCTTGACCCAGCCGGGCCGGGCTTGCGCGATGCTCCGCAGGACCAGGCTGCGCGAGAGGCAGATTCCGAGGACACGTCCCCTTAGCTTCTCGTCTCAGTTGTAGAGCAGCGGAGGCGAGGACCTCAGTGAAGACCGTCCGCGATGTCTTGATCGTCATGGATTCTTAGGCTCGTCGATGTTTGGCATCGGCTAGAGACCGCACCCCTTCAAGACTCGGTCCATCGTAAAGAATGAATCCCGCATGATTCTGTCCGAGTCGCTGTCGCTCGCGGCATCGAAGAACTTCGCGACCCAGGCCGGGCCGACGTCCTTCCCGGTCGCGAACTTGGCTCGGATGCACCCCAAGCCTTCCTTGAGTCCCCTAAGTCCGGCATGCGGTTTCAGGATCTCTGTAGTCTCGGCGACCTCGGCGCGGTAATGCCGACAAAGGGCGTAGATGTCGTAGGCGTCCTTTTCCTTGTAGCGATTGCCAAGCGCGAGCCCCTTGAGCCCGACAATTGCCGGAAGCGAGGCGATCTTGATCTCGACGCGGGTTCTGCCGCCCTTCTCGGGAAGCTCGCCTTCAAGAATGAATGGCTCATTCCAGCGGAAAGCCATTTCCAGGTGATCCGTAGCCCGAGCCGGAAGGTCCGCCTGAACTTCGCGGTGCCGAGGCGCCCGGCCCTGGCCGAGCGGAGGCTTCGTAGTCAGGAAGTCCACGCCTATCGGCCCGTCAATGCCGGGTATCGCGCGATTCCAGCGAAACTTGATCACCTTGTCCGGGGAGTACCCACGTTTCTCAAACAGCTTGATGATCGTCGAATATTCCTCACCCGTGATCTTGGTTGGGTCCACGGCCAAATCGATATCGATGGAGCCGACGTGGCGGAATTTCCCGGCACCGAATTCCAATGGCTCCGTCCCATCGAACGCTAGGCGTGAATGAAGCAGATAGTAAGGCGTCCAGCCGCCGATCAGGACGATGGCCGGGCCGTACTCACCGACCGCCGTCATGACCTCAAGCAGGACGGACTTCGATGCCGCGGTAACCTCTTTGCTGTAATCAGAGACTGTTCTAGGATCGAGCATCTTCTGTTCCCGCCGTCAGGAAATACCCCAGCGGCTTGCGGAGCCATCTTGCAAGCCGCTGGAACTGTTCATCCGTGGGGCGCTCCGCGTTCTCCTCCCAAGCCCGTACGCGCTCGGGAGCGACTTGCAGGACGTCTGCTAGTCCTCTCTGCGTCATTGCTCCGCGCTCACCCATCCGCGCCAAGCGTGCGGATTTGATCCGTTCCCCAAGGCTCCCTGGCGTAACGCGCTTAAGGGTTTCCTTGAAAAGAAATTCCGCTTGCGCCCGAGCCCGGTCATTCAAATTGAAGAGATCCAAATAGAGTTGGGTGTTAGAAACGATGCTCAGTCCCTTCTTGGTCTGCCCGTAATCAAACACGCCCGCATCGAATGCCTCCGCCAAGACGACATTGGCGCCCGATTCGACGCGCTCTAGGTCGAGGCGCTTCATCCAATCCTCGATTCCACTCCTAACATAGAGATGAATCGTGTTGAACCTCACGTACGGTGCGACTAAGGATGCTCCCGCAAACATGGTTAGGCGATATTCGTCGCGCAGGTCATTGGCCAAAGCCGCGAGCTTGGCCGAGAAGGCCTCAAAGTCGGGGGCCAGCGAGTAGCAGAAGTTCAGCCGGTTCGCCTTCTCAAATCGGTACAGTGCGCTCCAGTTGTCGAGTAAGGCATCGCGCCCAACAAGCCGGATGTTCCCTGGGACCTTATTTACATAACCGCCGGCATCCAGATTGTTAACCACCAGGAGCGCCAACCGGGGCGCCACCCGTGCTTCCGCTGAAAGCGTGGCGATGGACCATCCCATGTCCGGCTTTTCCAGCACCGCGCGGACTACCCGCGAGGCTCTGGCACTAAACGGAAAGTCGAGGGTCTTGCGCGATCTCCGCGTCTGCGCGGCTTCCTTCAGTATGTTTTGGTATTGTTCCTTGAGGTCGCGCGACCTTCGGGGCGATTCAAGGGCTTGAAGATTGGTCTCGGCCATTTCCTCAAGGTCGGCCGTTCCAGACTCCTTGTCGATGTAGACCGTATCGAACTTCAGGAAGACCTCCCCTCGAAGGGTGATATACCCAACCTCGGCTTGGCGAAGGAGCGCGCGCCCCTCCCGCGTAAGGCTTGGCACGAACACCATGGGGTAAGCATCCGGGCGCTGTTTCGCGACAATGGACAAACTGCCGATTGCGTTGAGAAGATACTTTGGCTCGCCTTTGGACTTGATTTCGAAGATGAGATCCTTTCTGACTCCTCCGATTTTCACTCGGCACCGCAGGTCAACTTGGATCGACCCAAACCTGGCTTCCGGGAGCGTATCCACAACCTCAATCTGCGGCAGAATCACGGAAAGGAGGCGCGGCAAGAACCGAACCAGGTCTGCCTCGCTGGACGAGGATAATGAGTTGAATAGTTTAAATGCCATAGTTACCGTTCGTTAATAGTATATCATAAAATATTCGTCTGTCAAGGGCCCACGCACCACCGGGATGATCGCGCTCGGGCTGAAAGGCCCCCGGCAAATTCCTGGGATTTGGCGGTGGAAACCCTGCCGGGGGCCATGTCCCCTGCCGGAGCGGTCTGAATGAATGACGGGCAGAAAGAATCCTGCGGTCCTCTCGCGCGCTTTTGCGCATGGTTGGCCGCTTATTCGACCGCCGGTGGTAGGTCTCTGCCGTCGCAGGCATCAATGGCGGGATCGATCTGCGAGTCCTCTCCCCCGCACAGAGACGGCGGGCCGCGCGCGGGCTTGGTCTACAGAGTCACATGTGGGAAATTCCGCGGGCAAGCCCCAGGTGCGAGAGCAGGCGCTCTATTTCCTGATCCTCCAGAATGATGGCCACGGGGACCATCACCGCCCTGCAGGATGTGCACAGGAGAGGGTCTACCTCGAAGACTCTCCGCAGGCACGCGGCCCACGATTTGGCCGCCACGCTCGCCGCTTCGCGCAGAACTTTCCCAGCCTCGGCTATAACCGTGCGGATGCCCGGCGCGGGCATGCCCAAGACAAGCGCCTCGTAGGCAATTTCCTCCCGCGACGTTCACCGGCGCGGCCGCAAACGACTTCGGCCTCTACCAAGCCGGGGGCGTGCTGACCAGCTACAACGCCACCTGTGAGAAGGATCATGGAGGTCCGCCCAACACCATGGCTTTCTTGAAGGGGGTCGTGGAGAACGGCTCGACACCGGGGAATCTTGTCGTGCGTTGGTCGCAGCTCAATAACAGAAGCAACCCGGTCACGGTGCACCGCGGCAGCTACCTGAAGGCCTTCCGTTTGCCATAGAGTCGAAAGCATTTAGAAAACGTCATGCCGCCAGTACTGGACGGAAAAAGCGCGCGCATTTCAGCAAATAATCCTTAAAGAAATCATTTGCGGCAAGGGCCGTTCTTTTCAGCCAAAGAATAAGCATGAACACATCCAAGACCGCCGCGCTCCTTACGATCATCCTAACCGCCGCCGGCATTTGCGCGCGCGGGCTCTTCACGGCCCCCCACGCCTGCGCCGGCGGAAAGTGCGAGGCGGTCAATAAGACGGAGGGTAAGAAGTCGGCTTTTGGGGGCGGGCTGTATCCGCTCCATGGCCAACCGGACTGGGGCGATGCCATCAACCTGCAGGTCGCGGAGAGGCAGGCCCTGGAACGCTGCGGCAAACACTTCAACGAGCAGGCTGCCGCCGTGCATGATAAATTGATGAAAGAGTATGAAAACTTCGACGAGCTCTGCCAGCGGCTTGGCGGAACCGACTGCATCGCCTTCATCGACCGTTATGCCATCGGGGCCGAGCAGAGGGCGTGCGCTATTAAGGTCAAAGGGCCCCTCAAGCTCGTCCTGCCGGCGGTATTCTTGCAACTGGTGAACCTGGGCCTGTTGCGGCCGGAATCAAATCCGATGGCGGCTCTCGCGGATGGACGGGTGCATTTGGAACTGGACCTTCGCTGCGGCGCGCCTTCCGCGCCGGGAGGCGCGCCGCCGAACGCCGCCGCGGCGGTGGGCAATCCCGCGGGTCGCCTCACGGAAGGCGCCGCGGCGATCTCGGAATTGGACTCGCGCGTCGAAAACTTGCTGCATGCCGAGTGGGGCGCCGGAGGGGCGACGCGTTGAGCGGCGGTCTATCGGGGGTCGCAACGTTCTGAGCCTCCGGACGCACCGCGGCCTGAGCCATCTTCCGGCGTGATCCTAGAGCTTCGGCCCCTGCCCGCCCTGTTGGGCTGGATTCCTGCCGCCGCGGGCGCCGTGACCCTCAGACCTCCCGCCAACCGTAGGAGAGCCGCTTGATTGAGAGCGCGGGCCTCAGCACGTAGCGAAGGAGACGCTCGAGCCCCGCCCGGTCGTCGGCCTCGACTCTGACCTCGCCGTTGATTGAAAACCCGCCGTGAGGCCGCGCGAGCATCTCCTCAACGGCTTCTTCCGGCACGGCCTTGAGCCTCAGCATACGCTTGAGTATCCGCCGCCGCAGCTTCCGGCTTAACTCGGCGAGCTCCTCAGGCGTGGGCGCGGGGGCGGGACTTCTCATCGCGGCCCGGCTCTAGCGTTATCCCGCGGGGGACCCGGCTCCGGAATGCCCCTAGCCGCCGTCCTGCCCCGGCCTGAGCTTGTCCATTCCTTCTCCAGCTCTACAAGCCGTCTTAGTAGGAACGGCTGCGGAAAGCGCCTTCCGTTTTCCCATGAGTTCACCGTTGAAAAAGTGATCCCCAGCTCTTGGGCAAATTGCTCCTGCGTCATTCCTGCGGCGCCGCGCAGCCTTTTAACGAGGGCGGGAACGTCAGTAGTGCGATCCATCATGGGCACCCCCATATCGCGTTTCATATAGTAGATCATATAATGGAGGGGGAGTCAAATTTGGGTGTGGGGAAGATTGGTAGGTGGATTCACGGTCGCGGCCCTGGAGGAGGAGCTGGCCTGGATCGAGTCCCCGGAGGGCTTCATGAGCGCCGAGCTTTCGGCGGCCATCGACGCCTGCCCCGTTCCCGACGGCGCGCGACAATCCTACCTACGGCGCGGGGAGGATTACAAGAGGAAGCTGGCGGCCCTCAAGCCGTTAAAGCGGCAAAGGCGGCATGGGGTGCGGAATCGAGGGAGGATCGAGGGGGAGAGGCGGCATAGGGCCGGGGATGGAGGGCGGCCTCGGCCGGCCCGGCGCAACAGGTTCCTGCCCGCCCGGCGGGGGAGCGGGCTGGAACGGCGGGCCAGGGTACCACCGCGGCGGGTGATAATAGGGGTAGTCGGGTTGCCGCGGCGGTTCAAGCTTGGGTTCCGGAGGAACTGGAGGATCCGGATCATGCGGCGGCGGGAGCCCCAGTTGTGGAGGGGGTAGAGGGGACCAAACCTGAATAGCCTCGATCTGCACAGTGGCCTTCCAGCCCTGGCCCTGATTAACCCCTTGAATCGTGACGATCCCCTGCATTTTCTCAACAACAACCCAATCGGCCGAACTCTCTACAGAAATAGAAAGGCCGAGCGCGTTCCCTGGGGAGATACTGCGGATATGGCGCTCGTGAGAGCGCAAACAAGCGCCATAGGTTCCAATAAAATCCCAAGAGGTCTGTAGGGGCGGCGGCTGCAAATGCCCGCAATGGGCATCGATGACGCCTTGAAGGCTCGACATAGGCCCTGCAAGAGTCCTGGTTGCGCTTGGCATTTGGCTGGTCCCAAGCGCCTTACGCAGCAGTTCAACCGCTGAAAACTCGAAGAGGTTGCTGCCCGAGTCTGATGCTCGCGCAGAGCCTGCCAAACACCAAAAGACCAAAGTGAGGACTATGCTCAACCGCCGGCATCCTTTCATCATTTCTAGTTTACAACCAGGAGCCTGAGGTTGGAATGGGCCTTAAGTGCATAGTAGGGACGCCCAAAGGACCTATGTGGAAACGGCTGGGACTGACGGTGAACGCCGCAAAAACCAAGCACGTCAACGTTCGGGAGGCTGGCTTCGTCTTCCCTAAATAGGCTCTTAGTACCATTGCCGTCCTTCGAGGGGTTCACGAGGCGCCTTCCCGACAGCTCGGCGGCGTCAATTTTGTAGCATCTCCCTAAAATGAGCGAGCGCCTCCCGGACCAGGCCCGCGTCGTGATCGTGGGCGGCGGCATCGTCGGCTGCAGCGTCGCCTATCACCTGGCCGAGTTGGGCTGGACGGACGTGATCGTCCTGGAGCGCTCCCAACTGACCAGCGGCTCGACCTTCCACGCGGCCGGTCTCGTCGGCCAACTGCGCTCCTCGGCCAACGTCACCCGCATGCTCGGCCACAGCGTCGAGCTTTACGCCGCACTTGAGAAGCTGACCGGGCAGTCGACCGAGTGGAAAGCCGTCGGCGGGCTGAAGCTCGCCTCCTCCCGGGACCGCTGGATGGAGCTCAAGCGCCAGGCGACCACGGCGCGGAGTTTCGGCATTCCCTGCGACCTGCTGAGCCCGGCCGAGGCCATGCGGCTCTACCCCATCATGAAGCCCGACGGGATCGTGGGCGCGGTCTTTCTGCCGACCGACGGCCAGGTGGACCCCTCGAGCGTCACCCGCGCCCTGGCCAAGGGCGCCCAAGCGCGCGGGGCGCGTTTTTTTGAAAACGTCAACGTGACGGGCTTTGAGCTCGTCTCGGGCGCCGTCGCGGCCGTGCTCACGGACAAAGGGCGCATTGCCTGCGAGGTCGCGGTCAACGCCGCGGGGCAGTGGGCGCGGGAAATCGGAAGGATGGCCGGGGTCAACGTCCCGGTGCAGTCCGTCGAGCACCAATACCTCATCACCGAACCCATACCGGATCTCCCCAAGGGACTCCCCACCATGCGGGACCCCGACAACCTGGTGTATTTTAAGGAGGAGGTTGGGGCCCTGGTCATGGGAGGCTACGAGCACAACCCCATCCCCTGGGCGGCCAACGGCATCCCCCGCGACTTCAACGGCAAGCTCCTGGAGCCCAACTGGGATCATTTTGAGCAGCTCGCCGAGCTTGCCTTCAAGCGCGTGCCCGTCATGGAAAGCGTCGGCATCAAGTCCCTGATCAACGGCCCCGAGGCCTTTACTCCCGATGGGACCTTCCTCATGGGCGCGGCCCCGGAGGTCCGAGGTTACTTCGTCGCCGCCGGCTTCAACGCCCACGGGATCGCGGCCGGGGGCGGGGTCGGGCGCATGACGGCCGAGTGGATCGTCCATGGGGAGCCCTCCCTCGACCTGTGGGCGGTGGACATCCGGCGCTTCAGCCAATACCACAAGGCCCCCAAGTTCCTGCTCGACCGCACTCTGGAAGCCTACGGCAAGCACTACGCGATCGCTTGGCCCGATGATGAATACCACACCGCCCGGCATTTGCGGCGAAGCCCCCTCTACGAGGAGCTCCAGCGTCATGGGGCCTGCTACACGGCCAAGCTCGGCTGGGAGCGCGCCAACTGGTTCGCGCCCAAAGGCGTCAAGCCCGTCGAAATCCCGGGGTGGGGGCGCCCGAATTACTTCCCCTACGTCGCCGCTGAGCACCAAGCGGCTCGCGAGCGCGTGGCCCTCTTTGACCAGACGCCTTTCAGCAAGTTCGAAGTCCGGGGCCGGGACGCGTTGCAGGCGCTCCAGCGGCTGGCCGCCAACCAACTCGACAAACCCGTGGGATCCTTGACCTACACCCAGATGTGCAACCAGAAGGGCGGGATCGAATGCGACCTGACCGTCGCCCGCGTCGGCGACGAGGAATTCTACATCGTGACCGGCACGGGATTTACGATCCACGACCTGGCCTGGATCCGCAAGAACATCCCGCGAGACTCGCACGCCGCGGCCTCGGCCGTCACCTCCTCGCGCGCGGTGATCAACCTGGCGGGACCCAAGTCCCGCGAACTCCTGCAGCGGGCGGCGGGGCAAGACGTCTCGAACGCCGCCTTTCCGTACATGACGTGCCGCGAACTCACCCTCGGCTACGCCCCCGTCCTGGCCCTCCGGGTGACCTACGTCGGGGAGCTGGGATACGAGCTGCACATCCCCAC
>CAYJXJ010000018.1:0-39553 GCA_964374095.1 uncultured Elusimicrobia bacterium | reverse complement strand
TCTATTGCCAAATCCTCGTCGGAGGGCTTTCGCCAACTGTCAAAGATGGGTTTGATCTCAACGGCGCGGAGTTCCGTGCCAACCGCAGTACTTGGGAGCGCGTCATGTCCTTGGAGGGCAACTCGGTCCAGGACCGAGTTCGGCTCAATGAAAGCTACCGAGCGGCGCCGCTGGGGCCCCGTTCGATCATCCCCGCCGCGCCCACCGCGACCAGCCCCAGGCCGATGACGACGTGCAGGACGTCGTCGGCCGTCTTCCAACGGAACCAGCTCTCCGGAAACAGATGCACCCGGCTCGCGACCGCTTGGTAGAGGTCGACGAGGCCGAAGCCCAGGTTGAAGGCCGCGCTGGCGCGCTCGCCGGCGCCGAAGGCCAGGGCGCAGCCGAGCGCGCCGAAGGCGATGTGAAAGACGTTGTAGGCCGGCGCGCCGCTCATCGGCCCGGGCGGCAGACAAAAGCCCCCGATGCCGGCCAGGACGAGGATGGGCCCGAAGACCCGCAGGACGCGCGCGTTGGGACCGCCGGCGGGGCTCACGGGCCTAGTAGGGCGACCGCTGAAGCAGGTCCGAGACGGCCCTGTTCATTTCGGGCAGCTCCTCCAGGGTGAACCAGCCGCCGTTTTTCTCCCGCGAGATCCAATTTCCGAGCATCATCCGCCGGCCCGCGGCCTTGCCGTCGTCGAGAACCCGGAAGTGGTCCTTCCAGGGTTGGTGGTCGTAGGTCATGGCGGCGCCGGTCTTGCCGCGCAGGTTGATCTCGGGCATGCTCACGTTGCCCCAGCAGGGAACCGGGACAATGATCTTGTCGGCGACGATGATGATGAAGGGGTCGCCCTTGTAGGGCGATAAGAAGCGCTTGCCCCATTCCAAGCCGAGCCAGCCTAGCGGCCTCTCAAGGGCAACGGCCGCGATGTCGAGCCAGCTTCCCGTCAAGACCACCTTCCCGCGCCAGTTGCCCAGCATGTCGTTGGCGGTGGGGGCCGGGAGCCAGTCAAAGAGCGCCCACGCGTCGGCGTCCTCCAGAAGCGCATCATCCCGGCGGCGGATCGAGTCTCTCAGCTCCTGCAGGCTTCGGGTCGGGGCCGGACGCTTGGACGGGTGGAGCTCGGGATCGAGCGGCCAATCCGGGGCGGCGTAGTCGCAGGGGAGCCGCGCGGCGATGGCGGCGATGCACCAGTTCACCGGAAAGAGGAAGTAGACGCAGAGGTCGTAGAGCCACTCCGGGCAGAAGACATGGACGCTGCCCTCGCGCGCGCGCAGCCAGGGGAGCAGGCCCAGCCTCAGGATTGTGCTGCCGATGACGTCCGGGCCCGGCTTTCGTTCTGGCTCGTCGTCATCCATGGGGCCTAGCGCGAGCGGGCCTCGGCCTGAGACTCGGCGTCGGCGACGTTGAGCCCCCATTCCGAGAAAGCCTCCGCGGGGGGGATGAGCTTGCCCGGATTGCAAATCCCCCGGGGATCCACCCCCGACTTGAGCGCTCGCAAAGCGCGCACACCCGTCGGGGAGATCTCGTCCTCGAGCCAGGGCCGGTGCTCGGTGCCCACCGCGTGGTGGTGCGAGAGAGTCGCGCCGTTGTGCGTAAAGACGTCGGTGATCATGCGCTTGTGCGAGTAGTACTGCTCGAGCTCGCGCCCCGGGAGCTGGCGGCAGGCGTAGGTGAAGTAGAGGCAGCAGCCGGTCTCGTAGGTGTGGGAGATGTGCAGGCCCAAAAAACCCGGCGTGCCCTCGGCCGCGAACTTCTCCTTGACGGCCAAGCGGACCTTGCGGTAGAGGGGCAGGACGTTGGACCAGACCGTGGAGGTCTCGGCCACGTCGACCATGACCCCGTGGTCCATGACCACGTCGCGCAGGTAGGGGAGGTTGAACTTGTCCTTGGCCCAGCTCTCGCCCACGGAGGGGCCCAAATCGAAGCCGCGGCGGCGCTTGAAGATGTCCATGACCTCCCGGCGCCGGCGGTGGACGTGCTCGCGGGAGCCCTCGAAGCCGACCACCATGATGGCGGGCTCGCCATAGCCGCGGGACTTGAGGAGCTTCTTGAATTGGGCCTGGATGAAGCCCTTGAGACCCCCTACCGGGGTCTTCATGTGGAACGCGAGCTGGGTCTCCTCCTCGTCCTGGAGGCGGATCATGCTGGGGAGCTTTCCGGCCGAGAGGCAGTCCCGGATAGCGGCGAAGCCCGCCTCGAAGGTCGGGAAGAGCACGCCGCGGTAGTCCTTGGCCTCGGGGAATGGATGCACGCGCATGGTGGCCTCGGTGATGACGCCCAGCACCCCTTCCGATCCGGCCACCAGGCGGTTCATGTCCGGTCCGGCCGAGGACGCGGGAGTCGGGCGGGTGGCGAGTGTGCCGGAGGGAGTCACCAGCCTCAGGGCGACTATCATTTCCTCGATTCTGCCGTAGGCGTCGGACTGCATGCCCGCCGAGCGGGTGGCGATCCAGCCGCCCAGGCTCGAGTACTCGAAGGAATCGGGACAGTGCCCGAGGGAGTAGCCGCGGGCTTGGAGGTCGGCCTCGAGCTTGGGGCCGAGCGCCCCGGCCTCGATCACCGCGGTGTTGGACTCGGGATCGAGAGAGAGGACCCGGTTCATGCGCTGCATGTCCACCGTGGCGACCATCCCCCGGCCGGGCGGGGGGTTGACCCCGCCGACGATGTTGGTGCCGCCGCCGAAGGGGATCAGGCACACCTCGTGATCCGCGGCCAGACGCACCAGCCGCTCGACTTGGTCGTGGCTCTCCGGATAGATCACCAGGTCCGGCGCGCGCCGCACCACGCCGCGGCGGACGTTGAAGAGGTCGGGGTAGCTCTTGCCGTAGGCGTGCACGAGCCGCGCCTCATCGTCGTCGGCCGTCTGGTCGGCGCGCAAGAACCCCAGCGCGCGCCGGAAGGCCTCGTCGGCGACCGGGACGGGCAGCCGGATGGATTCCCGCGGCACGGGCGGGGTGCTGCGCGGCTGGGCCAAGTCGAGGGTTTTGACGATCCACGGCCAGAGATCGGGCTTCTCGTCCATCGGGAACTTGAACTTCGCGTCGCCCCACCCGCACCATTTCATCATGGCCGCTATTATTCCATATTCCAACAACGGCCGCCAAGGGCGGAAACCGCGTTTCACGGGTGCCCGCCCCCGCCGCCATGGCGTTCCTAGGGCCAATTCCATCGCGAACCGGGGACTCCGGCACATGCCGGACGGCGAGCCGGCGGCTATCCTGTTGGCTGAGGTGCACGACATGAACAGCCCTACCGCCGTCGCCTGGACCCTTGCGCTCGCCGCAACCGCCTTGAACTTCGAGAGCGTCCGGGCCGCAAGCTTGGCAGATGCCGGTCCGGCCGCCTTGCAGTCGGTGCGCGAGGGCCGCGGGCGCCTGCTGCCCCCGGTGAGTCCCGTCGAGGGAGCCCGGGTCGCGGCCGACCCCTGGAACCCGGCCGAGCAAGAACCGCGTGGGGCCGCGGCCACACCCCCGGGCTTCGACCGCGCCCATTGGGAGGTCCTCCTGCGGGCCGCGCTCGCCAAGGGTCAGCCCAAGCCCGGAGGAAACGAGCGGGAGGTGTGGTTCATCCTCTCGCATAAGACCCCCGGCGATGAAAGCCAACCGCATGCCGCCGACCATTTCAGCGTGGTCTCCTGGCGAGTCGACTCCGGCAAGCAGGTCCCGGCCTATGTCAGCGCGGTCTCCGAGCGCTGGGACAAGGATCCCAACGACAACTGGGTCCTGGATCAGTGGATATGGCGGGTGGACCTCAAAGGCGACATGGAGCGCGTGACGCACAAGCGCCTGGTCAAGCAGCCCGACAACCGCGTCCTGGAGATGAGCGATTACGAGACGGGCTGGCCCGGCAACCCCGACGCCTTGCGCCGCTGGGGCCTCAAGCTCGGTGAGTGGACCGCCCGCGCCGGGGCCCTCGGGGCTTTCTAGTTCGCGAGGGAACGATCGCCATCTCGAAATTTACTCCCAGCGCTGGGAGTCCGCGCTTCCTATTTCTGGAGGCGCAGGTTCCGCTCCGCGCCGCCAAGACGGCAGCCAACGTGGTACAATAGACCCCCGCGCCTCCTGCGCTTCCGGCTAGTGGAGGCGCAGGCCCCATGGACGAACCCTTCAGCGTCGCAGCCCTGATCGCCAAGTCGCGGTCCTTGGACCTTTCCGGCATCGATTGGGCCGCGGCGGCCGCGCACCCGGTCTCCGGAGCGGAGCTGCGCCTCCTGCCTTACTTCATCGACGTGGAGTCGTATACGATCGGCTACTTGCGCGCGCTCTTGAACACCAGCGCGATCCAAGACCCGGAGATCGCGGATTTCCTCCCGGTCTGGGCCTACGAGGAGGGTTTCCACGGCCGGGCCCTGGAGCGCTTCCTCGCCGAGGCCGGACACGGCCTCGACCCGAAGCGCCCGCGCAGCATCCAGAGGCCCCGCCGTTTCCTGGAGGGGCTCCAGGACCTGGCCGCCTCGGGGGTTTCCAAGCTCTTCGCCGGGGATTTCCCGGCCGTCCACATGACCTGGGGGGCGATCAACGAGTTGACGACCTTGAACGGCTACCGCCGTCTGGCCGCGCGGACCCGCAATCCGGTGCTTGCCGAGGTGGTGCGCCGCATCATGCGCGACGAATCCCGGCATTTCAGCTTCTACTACCATAAGGCCGAGGAGCGGTTGCGGCGTTCCCACTTGGCCCGACGGCTGGCCGCGGGGTTGATCCGCCGCTTCTGGAAGCCCGTGGGCGCGGGCATCATGCCGGAGGCCGAGGTCGACTTCGTCATGGCCTACGTCTTCGGGGGCCCGGATGGAGCCGCCGAGGCCCGGCATGTCGATGAGACCATCGCGCGCCTGCCCGCCATGGGCTGGTTCACGGGATTGACCCTGTCGGTCCGCGCCAGCCTGCGCCGGCTCGGCCCCATTAAGGGGCCCGAATCCCCGGCCGCGTTGGCGGCCTAGTTCACGCCGGACGACCTTATCCGCACCGCTGCGGATAGTTTTGTGAAAAGACTGTACCTGCGCTTCCATTAATTGGGGGCGCAGGCCACTTTCCGACAACGACCCTACGCACGGCCTGGCCGGCGCACGCATTGAAAAACCGGGTGAGGTCGTGTAAAATGAAACGATGAGAGTCGCCGCGCTCCTCATGCTGATGGCAGCGTCGGGGCCCGCCTTCGCGGAGAAAGGCCGCGCCGCGACGGGGTCCGCCTCGGAGCCGACTCCCGCCATGGCGACGGCAAAGCCTACGGCCTCTGAGAAGGCATCCGACAGGCCCTGGCCCGGCATCACCGCCGAAATGGACCGCCTGCTCACCGCAGCCATCGACGCGATCTTCGACATGCGCTTCGACGAGGCCGAGTCCTTCTGCCAGAAGGCCATGGCCCTTGAACCCGGACACCCCGCCGCCCATTTCGGCCTGGCCGGGGCGGCCTGGACCCGCTACGTTTACGGCGCCGACCAGAGCGACCCCTCGCTCATCCCGGTCTTTGAAGCCAAGGTGGCGGAAGTCGCGCGCGTCGGCGACAAGTGGCTCGATGAGCATCCCAAGGACGCCGGGGCCATGATGATCGTGGGCGCCATCCACGGCATCAATAGCCGCCTGCAGGTCATCCGGCGCGAGTGGCTCACGGCCTACTGGACGGGCCGCAAGGCCATCGGGCTCACGCGCGCCGCGGCCAAGCTCGACCCGAATTTTGCCGACGCCTACCTCGGGGTCGGGATGTACGACTACTACGCCGACCTCTACCAGTCGGTGGTGCGCCTACTCGCCAAGCTCGTGCTCGGCGGAAACCGCCTGCGCGGCATCGCGACGCTTGAAAAGGTCGCCCGCGAAGGGCACTTCACCAAGGCCTGCGCCCAAATTCTCCTCGTCGAAATCTATACGGAAGACCCCTTCGGCGCGCGCAACCCGGAGCGGGCCATGGAGCTCATCAAGGGGCTGCGCCGCCGCTATCCAAGAAGCGCCATGATGCACTCCGCGCAGTTGATCACCCTCTACGAAGTAGGCGACGCCGAGGGAGCGGTCTCGGAAGCCAAGGACTTCATCGCGCGGGCCAAGGACGGGCGCTACAACCCCCTCGAGCAGGCCAAGGGGCAGGTGGCGCTGGGCTGCGCGCTCTGGCGGCTCGGGAAGATGGACGCGGCCTATCAGGCCTTCACCGAGGCGACGAAGATCCGCTACAACAACAAGCCCAGCCGCTGGGCGGTTTGGGGCCATTTCCGCAGGGGCCAACTCCTCGACCGGCTCGGACGCCGCGAGGAAGCCCTGCAAGAATACCGGGCCGTCGTGGCCGCGGAGGACCTCTGGGGCTTCCGCGCCCCGGCCAAGGAGCTCCTCCGCAAGCCCTACGCCGCGGTGATGCCCGGGCCGATCCCGCCCAACTTTAAGTAGCCTGGAGCCGGCCGGCTCCAGGTCCCGGCGCCCCTCTGAAAATGTGTGGGGCGCCGGGGCTCACCACTCCCAGGCCTCGACGTCGCCGGAGAGCTCGCCCAGACGCTTCTTGAGGATCTGGTCCTTAAGCTTGCGGCGCTTGTCGATGCGCGACTCCAGGCGGACGATCTCCTCGCGCATCTTCTTGAGCCGGGTCTCGTGGGCCTGGAGCTTGGCGTCAAACTGCTCGGAGAGGGCGGTCTCGATCCCCTTCTTGAGCTCGTCCTTGCGAGCGCCCTCGGCCCCCTTGTACTCCTCGCCCATGCGGCGCAGCTTCATCTCGGCGCGCATGTTCCGGAACAGGACCTGACGCATGTCCGGGTCGCGCATCATCGGCATGAATTCCCGCATCTGCTTGCGAAAGCCCCTCGGTTGCATCCGGCGGGCGCGGGAGAGCTCCTCGTGCACCTCGGGGGCGTTGGCCCGGATGGCCTCCAAGGCCTCGTCCTCCTCCGGGGTGGGCCGCTCATCGGGCCCGAACTGCTCGTCGAGTCTCTGGCGGACATCCGAGACCTTGCCCTGCCGGACCCTGATATTGACGCGCGCCTCGTCATCCTCCGGCTGGTCGCGGGAACCCTTTCCGCCTTCACCGTACCAATCGAGGGGATGCTCGCGCTGCTCGCCCGCGCCGGAAGGCGCGTCCTTGCCCCCCGGAGAGTCCGCGGCCAGAACGGCCCCGGGCGTCCCGATCACGACCCACAACACCGCGAAACCCAAGAGGGTCTTCATGTGACGGCCTCCTTCTCTCATGGTTCTCTTCCAATATCCTTAGGTATCGAACCATTTCCTTCGGTCATGGTTCTCTCCCCGTACTTGGGTGTCGAACCATTTCCTTCGGTCACAGCACGCTCGCTCCGAGACGATCCACCGCCTCTTCCAGCTCCTGAAGCTCCGCGTCCAACTCCGAGGGGTCGGCGCCGATGGTCACGGCGTTGGAGATCTTCTCCAGTTCCTCCGTGGCGCGCGTCATATCGTGGTCCAGGCCGTTGCTCCACCCCAGGTCCTCCCGCGAACGCCAGGGCCCGGCCAAGACCAGGGCCAAGGCCGCGGCGGCCAGGGCCAAGGCCAACGAAAACCGGCGCCGCTGCCCCGCCGCCGACTCCACGCGGACCTTGCGAAGCACCAACGCGTCAAGGCCGGGCGGCGGCGCGCACGCGGCCGCGCGGGCCGAGCGCGAGGCATCCGCCGCGGCCCGCAGGAAATCCGCGCAATGCGGGCAGGCCGCCGCCAGACCCGCGGCCAACCGCCTCTCCTCGCCCTCCGACTCTCCCGAGACATACAGGAGCAGAAGCCCTTCGTGCCCCGCGCTATGCATGGAGCCCCTCCAGCGACTTGCGGAGCTTCTGCACCGCGTAGCGCATGCGCGCCAGTGCCGTGCCTAACGGACACTCTTGCGTCTCGGCGATCTCTTTAAAGGAAAGGCCGCCGTACTCGCGCATGAGGAAAACTTCGCGTTGGTCGGGAGGGAGTTCGCCCAGCGCCGACGACATCCGCCGCCCCAGCTCGCCGCTCTCGGCAGACGCTTCCGGGCCCGGTTCCGGGGAGGCAAGACGCTCCGCAAGAGGGCTTTCCTCCCCGGCAGGCTGGTCGATAGAAATCGGCCGCTTGCCGAGCCGTTCCAGAGCGTCGAGGGAAAGCCGGTGGGCGATGGTGAAAAGCCAGGACTGGATCCGCCCCTGCTCCCGGTAGGAGGCGCGGCCCTGCCAGGCCCGCAGCCAGACTTCGGCGTAGGCGTCGTCGGCCGAGGCCCGGTCGCCGAGCCGGTGGACCAGAAAGCCGTAGAGGGCGGGGCCGTGGCGTTTCATGAGCCTTTCAAGGGCCCGGTCGTCGCCTAGACCCAGCCGCTCCAGGTCCGAGTTGTCGGCTTCGGAGCCGCTAGTAGCTTGGGAGCCGGTAGTCGCGTCCACCAGGAGCCCTCGCCAAGTATAACGGGAGGAAGGGGGGGATTATTGCAGGCGTCAAGTGACGGGAGAGGCCGCCCCGGATAGGAAGCCCTCCAGTAGCTTCTTGGCGCCGGAAAGGACAGGCTCGCCGTCGCCCATCAGGAGGACGTCGAAATCAAGCGGGAGGAGGACCTCCCGCAGCTCCGAGACCACCGCGGGCGAACCCTGATGCTTCTTCACCAACCCCAACGCGCCCGCGGGATGGCCGGTGACCGCGTCGCCCACGATCAGGACCCGGCGCTCCGTCCATAGGAAGGCGCATTCGCCCGGGGATTTCAGCCGCCGGAACCGGACGGCCCGCAAGCCGATGGCGGGGCCGGCCCCATCTTCGAAGACGCGTTCCGGCGGGACCTCCAAGAGGGGGGCGTCGGCGGCGTGGATGGCGACGGGTATGCCAAAGCGCCCCCTCACCTCGTGGGAGGCGCGCTCGTGGTCCTTGTTGGTCAGGAGCACCGCGGTCGGCGGCCCGAGGATGGAGAACTCCTCCCACACGGCCGCATCGTCGTAGGCGGGGTCTATCAGCACGAACTCCCGCCCCAGGCGCAGGGCGTATCCGTTGAAGTTCATCCCCTTGTCCTGGCTGAACCAAGTCCAGCGCCAAACATCCTTCAGGATTTGGGCCAGAGGCATCAAACGTCGAGGACCATGCCCTCGCGGGACATGAAGCAATCGAACGTCCCGCCCTCGGCCCTAGCGAAGGCCTTGGCATCCTTCTCCATCTCGGCGAGCTGTTCGTCGGGATGGTAGGGATCGTGGTGGTGAAGCGCCAGCGCCTTGACCCCCGAGCGCACGGCCAACCGGACGGTGTCTTTATAGCGGCTATGGCCCCAGGTCTTCTTCTTGAGGTACTCCTCGTCGGTGTATTGGGCGTCGCAGATCAGCAGGTCCGCTCCCCGGCAAAATTCGTCCATGAGCTTGTCCTGGCGAAGGGAGTAGTCGTTGCGTTCATGCATGGCTTCGTAGTTCTCATGGTCGGTGATGTAGGCGACCGAGCGCCCGTTGATGGCGAAGCGGTAGGCGATGTCCATGCCGGGATGGTTGGTGAAAGTGGAGGCGACCTGCAAGGCCCCGTACTCCAGCGGCCGGCCCTCCACCTCGACGAAGTCGATCTTGGCCGTCATGTTCTCCACCTGGACCGGGAAGTAATTGGGGTCCATGAGGTCCCGAAAAAGCTTCTCGAAGGAGCGTCCCATGTTGTGGGGTCCATGGACGATGAACCGGTTGCCCAGGATATAGCCCGGTATGAAGAAGGGGAAGCCCTGGATGTGGTCCCAGTGGGTGTGGGTGACGAAGAGCTTGGCCTCGAGGGGTTTGCCCCCGGACTCTTTAAGGAGGTTGTCCCCGCAATCCCGGATCCCCGTGCCGGCGTCGCAAATCAGGATCTGGCCCTCAACCCGGAGTTCGACGCAGGAGGTGTTTCCTCCGAAGGTCTGGGTGCGCGGGCCGGGAGAGGGGATCGAGCCCCGGGTCCCGAAGAAGCGCACCCGAAAGGGCGTGTCAGGCATCAAGCTGTTTCTGGATCGCGGCCCGCAGGTCCGAGAGCCCGTAGGGCTTGACGAGATAGTCGTCGGCTCCCAGCTGCTTGGCCATCTTGATGTCCACGGGATAGTTCTTGCCCGAAGTCACGACGATCTTGATGCCCTTTAGCTCCGGCGTGGCGCGGATCACCTCGCAAACCTGGTAGCCGTTCATATTGGGCATGGCTAGGTCCAGGAAAATGAGTTGGGGCTTGGAAGCCTTCGCCACCCGGATGGATTCCTCGCCGTCCCTGGCCTCGAGGACCTCGTGCCCGTCCAACTTGAGCCCCTCGGCGGCGAAGCCGAGAACGGTGTCGTCATCATCCACCACGAGAATGCGCGCCACGGGGAAAGTCTAGCAGGCTCGGAGGCGCATTGCAACGTCCGGAACGCCACCCGCAAATGTGCTGTAATGAGCCGGTGAGCCCCGGGAAATTCTCGACGTCCAGGCTGGCCCTGCTGGCGGCGGCCTTCGCGCTGGCCTGGTGGCAATGGCGGTCCCCGGCGCTCTACCCGCTCGTCATACTCTGCACGCTGTTGCACGAATTCAGCCACGCCGCCGCGGGACTGCTGACCGGAGGAACGGTGGTGCGCATCGAGGTCTACCCGGGGGGAGGGGGACTCTGCCTGGTGGCCGGGGGCTGGCGCTGGCTCACCCTCGCCGCCGGGTACCCCGGCTCCATGGCCTGGGGCTGCGCCATCCTGCTGGCCGCCTGCCGCACGCGCTACGACCGCCTGGTCTCCATGGCCCTGGGCCTGGTGGTCGCCGCGGGTACCCTTATCTACGTGCGGACCTCGACCGGCCTGCTTTACGGCCTCGGCCTGGGCCTGGCCCTCGCCTGGGTCGGAAAGCGGCTCTCGGAGGAAGTCAACGACCTCATCCTGACCTTCCTGGGCTCGATGGTCTGCCTCCACGCCTTCTTCGACCTGCGGTACCTGCTGGCGGGCGCGGGCGGACAGAACACCGACGCCGTGATGTTCTCGAAGGAAATCTTGCCTCTGCCGCCCGCCGCCTGGGCCCTGCTCTGGACCGCGGCCGGTCTCGCCTGTCTGGCTGGGACCCTGCGCATCGCCCTGCGGCCTCCTCCCGGTGCCTGAGTGACCAAACGCCCATGCCCATCACAAGTCCGGTCCGCCGAGTTGGGATCATGCGCGATCAATGCATGTCCGACAGTAGAACTAGTACACGCGGCGACGAGTTCGCCACGGGTTTTTCTCCCGACTTCACCTATCCGCCCCGGTGCGGATAAGGTCACCCCGCTCGCCTCGGCCGTGTGCCGCTGCGTCCGGACCCGGATTTTGCAATCACACCAGTCCGCTCCCTGGGGGTTGCAGGAAAGCCCAGGGGTCCAAAGAGCTATTTCTAACGCAACGCATTTGGATTCGGGACATTTCTTTCCGAACACATCACGGCGCCCAGCGGAGGGACGCCATTTTACCTCCACCGGTGGAGGTAACCGTAGCATGAGGGCGATGCGGCCGAAAGGCATCGCTATCGCAAAATCCGGGTCCGGACCCCGCCTCGCGCCGCCGCTGAGTATCTCCGCCGGCGCTAAGCCCGGCGAAAGGCCCAGTCCCCCGTGGGACCTTGAGCCCAGGCGGCCCGGCCCCGGGAAGCCTATAATAAGTCTACATGGCGACAGCCGCGTTGCTTTTGGCGTGGGCCCTGCCGGCCTTCTCTTTGACCATCGAGACTCCCCAGACCCACACCGGGGCCGGCGGCGGCAACGTTTTCAGCGGCCTTCCCGGAGGCATCGGCACGGGCGGCGTCAATGCCGGCGGCTCCCTGGGCAATCAGGATTTCTCGGGCACGGTCCGCTCCTACGGCAATGCCCCCGGGGTCACGGTCGGCCGCGACGTTTCCTTCCAAGCCCTCGACGGCATGGCCGCTCCGGAGTTGGGCGCGATCGCCGGTCCCAGGGCTGAATTTCAACCGACACCGGAGCCGCAGGGAACTCCCCAGAATCCGCGCCGGCTCCTCTCTCCGGTCGAATCCACGTCGCGGCCGGGGCCTTCGGGCGGAGTTTCTCCGGTTGAGGTCCTCGAGGATACGGTCCGCGACGTGCGTCGGGCGCAAGCTTCCCCCGGCGCGGCCGAGACCCCCGCCGCGGTGGCCGGCACCCTCGACCGCCTCTTTGACGCCATGCTCCGCCGTCCCCCCGCCTGGGAGCCTTCCGCCAAGGCCGGCGCGGAGGGGGTCGCGGGCGAAACCGTGGCGCGGGAAGCGCAGTTGCGACAGACCGTAAGGCTCGCCAACTCCGCCTCCGGCCACGACGCCCCCGGACTTTACCGGTCGGCGATCGAATCCGCCGTTGAATCTCTGTCCGCCCCCGCGGCCGCGGCCTTCACCGCGGCCGCCAAGGCCGCCGCCTCCAGCAAGGCGCGCTGGGCGCTTCCGGCTCTGGCCGCCGCGGGGCTGGACGCGGCGCGGGCCGGCTCGGCCGGGGAGGTCCGCCGCGCTCTCGGAGCTTTGGAATCCTGGCAGGGCTTGCTCAGCGTGCCGGGAAGCCCTCTCATTTCCAATCTCTCCCGTCTCCAATCCTTTGTGCAGTCCCAACTGGCGTCCCCGCCGACTGCCCGGCTGGCTCCGCAAAGCGGCGGGGGCGTTCGGCCTCCGGCCTCGACCACGCCGAAGGCCAAGATTTGGTTCGCGCGAGGCCGGGGGTCGGCGTGGACCGCGGTCCTTCCCCCCGCCGCGGTGGCGCGCGTGCCTAAAAACTATTCCTGGGCGTTGGAGCCCGCCGGGCGCGGCGGAGAGCTTCCGGGCGCGGCCGGGCTCGACATCGCGGCCGCTTTCCGCGCCAAACCGACCGCGGTCAACGGGGCGCGGCTCATCTACGGCGATCTGCGTTCGCGCGGCGCGGGCCGCGTGAGCTCGTTCTATCATTCGGGCCGCTATCTTCTGAAGGCGGTCGTCGCTCGGCCGCGGGTGGCTATCGGCCGCATGACCCGTCGCGCTCCGGACGGCGCGCAGTCCCGCCGCCTGCGGGACGAGGCGATTGCGGCGGGCGAGGAGGCGTGGGGAGCCCTCGGCGGAACGCGGGGCATGACCCTGGCGCAAGCCCGTCAAGCCCTGCGCCGTGGCCGCGTGCTGGCCGCGCGGTATGAGAGCCTCACGGGAGATTCGGGGGGCCGACTCGCCCTGGGCGACGCCGAGAGGCGTCTGGAATCCGCGGCGCGCGCGGAGGGAGCCGGCGAGTTCGATGCGTTGTCCGCCCGAGCCCTGGCCCAGTTGGACGCCGGTTCCGGGGCCGGAGGCTTCTACTGGATTTCCGAGATGTCGCGCCGCCTTCGCGACCCCGGCGCGGCCCGTAGCGCCGGCGTTCCGGTCGTTCCACGAGCCGACGTGCTGGCCCGGCTGCTTGAGGATGTGCGGCGGGGAGCGAGTTCGGCGGCCGAACTGGCCGGGACCGTGGCCGAACTTGATTACGACCCCCGGCGCTACCAGGAGGTGGCGCGGGTGGGAGGGCTCGTGGCGCAGGTTTCCGGCGTGGCGCTCCGGGATGGACGGGTGCTCTGGCTGACGGTTTTGCGTGATCCGGAGGCGGGCCACCTGGCCTTTGCCCGGGCCGAGATCGGCTCCGGACCGGGACTTTCCCCGGCGTCCGTGCGTTACCTCCTGCGGCCGGATGCCTCCGGCGGCTGAAGCGCTGCTTCTGGCCTTTTTGGCCGCCGCCGCCCCAGCGCCGACCGCTCCGGATCTGGCCTCCCTGGCCGAGCGGACGCGAGCCGATGAGGGCGTTTGGCTGCAGGGCTTGACGGCCAGCCTGGGCCACGGACGGCGCGTCACCGCGCCCCTCACCTTCGATCCTCGCCGCGCGGCGGCCGGGGGCCTGATCCTGGCTTCGCCGTCCATGCCCGCGGGGCTCGGAGTTTCGGCGCGGATGCTGGAGGGCCTCGTCACGGCCGGACGCATGCTCGACCCGGGTCCCAGCCTCGCGCGGCTCCATGGCGTTCCCGCGATACTCTTGGGAGACCAGGTCCTCTGGAATGCCGGCGGCGCGGGCGGGATCGTCGGCTCCCGCCCGGTCCCGGGCGAGGCGGAGAAGATCGCCGGCTTCGAAGTCCGGCGCGCCTCCGGGAGCGTCCCGGTGCGGCTGGCCGAGGGCGATATCGTCACCCTCGACCCCGCCGGTGGGCGGATCATCCTCCGCGCGGCCTCCGAAGGCCAATCCTGGCTGTCCTTGGCCGCGGCCGTGCGCGCCTATGACGGACTCAGGGACGCCGGCGCCTTGTCGCGATGGGCGGTCGAGGAGATCTCATCGGCGAGGGACGGGCTGAAAGGGGCTTTGGCGGCCGCGCTCATCAGCGAGGTTGCCGAGCGGGTCGGGGGCGCGGCGGGCGCCGCGGATCTTCGGCAGCTCCGGTCCGACATCGCGCCGATCTTGGATGGTCCCGCGCGCTCGGTATTGAAGAACGCCGAGTCCCGGGTGCTGGCGCGCGAGCGGCGGCGCGTCCTTTCAGCGCTCTCCGCCGCCGTCGCCGAGCCGCCGTCCTTGGCGGGCCGGCTGCTGGCGCGGGCCCGCGCCGGCGTCGAGAGAGTCAGGCTCCTGGGCGAGGCCCTGGACAGTCCCGGGGGCCGCCGGGAATTAGACTCCGGACTCGCGGCGCTCGAGAAGCGCGCGGGAACGGTCCCGGAGGCCGCGCCGCAAGGGATGGAGCCGCTCCTGCGGGGGATCGGCGTCCGCGGGCCTCGAGCGGTGCCTTTGCCCGGGAGTTTCTACTTCCGCTACGTCGCCCAGGCGGGTCTCGGCGAATCTCTCGGCCGAATCTCGCAAGACACTTCCCTGCGTCCGGGGCAGCGCTCCGCCCGCGCGCGGGAGCTCATCGCCGGCGTTCCGATTCCCCCCGATTTGGCGCGCGAGATCTCGGCGCTGCTCCCGGACCGCGGCCCATGGGCCGCGCTGGTCCCCGGCGCCGGCCCGCGCCCCGCCGCGGCGCCGGGCTGGGAAGGAGTTCGCGAGGCGTGGTCGGCCCTCTGGAGCCCGCGGGCCTTGGGGGCGCGGCGGCGCGATCGGCGTCCGCTCTCGGTTTCCGAGGCCGAGGTGTCGCTGGCCCGGGTGGAGCCCTGCGGGGTCTCGGGGGCGCTCCTCTCGCGCCCGCCCGGCGCGGCGGCCTTGCGGATCGCGGTGAGCGCGGGTTCGGGAGACGTCGAGGGAGTCGTGACCGGCCGGGTCGTCTCCGTCCACTTGGTCATCGATGGGCAGGGAAGGCTTCTCCAGCGGCCGGACGCGCCGCTCCTCGCTCCGGAGGGTTTGCGCAAGCTGGGACGATTGGCGCGCGTTTTGGAAGCGCACCAGGGCGGCCCGGTCGAGGCCCTCTATTGCTTCGCGGGGGAAGACCTCATCCTCTGGTCGGCCCGGGAGCTAGACCCCGCCCCTCTCCCCCCGCCGGGCCCCTAGCAGGACCCGGCGCTCCTCGGGGGCGAGGAACCCGCAGGCGGCCAGAGCGGCGGGGAACAGGCCGAGAAGGGCGAGCCGCGCCAGCAGCCCCGCGCCTCCCGAGGCGCTCATCGCCGCGGGCCAAATCGACGCCGCGGCGGCCAGCCCCGCCCCGCAGGCCCCCACCTTCGCCAACCGGGAGTATTCATAAGGAATCGGATAGACCCGGCGGGCGTGGGTTAGGAGCGTGGCGGCCATGGCCGCGTAGGCCAGGACCGTGGCGGCCGCCGCTCCATCGATGCCCCAGCGGGGAACGAGGGCGAAGTTGCCGGCCACGTTGATCGCGGCGCCGGCCGCCGTCGCATAGGCCACCAGGTCCGTGCGGCGGGCCAGGCTCAAGGGGGCCAGGAGGTTGAAGTATACCCCGTGGAGAAGGTAGCCCAGCATGATCCACGGCACGATCCGCAATCCCGGCCAATAATCCCGGTGGATCAAGGTGCGTCCTCCGGGCATGGGAAGAGCCACGATGTCCGGGAGGAAGAGCCAAACCGCGAGCAGAAAGGCGGTCGCGCCCGCGACAAAGTAGGTCATGACCCGGGCCATGACCTCCCGATGATCGGGGTCGGCGGCGCGCTGGAGGTAAAAGGGCCTAAAGGCCGCGTCGAACATGTTGACTCCCAGGAGCATGAAGGCGGCCAGCTTGCAATTGGCCTGGTAGAGTCCCACGCTGGCATCATCGGTGAGGGCTTTGAGGATGGGGCGGTCGAGGACCTGGATGGCCGTCGTGGCCAGCCCGGCGGGGACCAGCGGCAGCCCGAAGCGAAGCAGGGCGCCGTGGGAGTCGCGGTCGAATTCCGCGCCCAGGCGCCGGGCGACCACGGGAGCGAGCATCGCCAACGAGGCGCTCGAGGCGGCCAGGGTCGCCATGAGCACCCCTTCCACACCCAGACCCAGGCCGGCCAGGAAGATGATGCTCAGGGCGACGTTGAGCGCGATGTTGGCCGCCCGGACGCCGACGAACGTCCAGGCCTGGTGCGTCAGGCGGAGCTCCGCGAGAGGGATGACCGCGATGGCGTCGGTCGCCATGATCCACGCGGCGTAGCGCACCAGGGTCGTGCCGCCCGAGCCGAGGCCCGCGGCCGCGGCGAGGGGATCCGCCAGAACGTGCAGAAGGGCGGAAAAGCCCAGCGCGCCGGCGGCGAGGGACCAGAAGGCGGTCGAGAAGAGGCGGCTCTCGCCGCTCTCGGCCGACGCCTGGCGCATGTAGGCTAATTCCATGCCGCGCGTGTAGAGGATGTTGAGGAAGGCGATGTAGGCGAAGAGGGTCGCCACGACCCCGTAGTCCCCGGGCCGCAGGGTATGCGTGTAGAGGGGCAGCAGCAGGACGTTGAGCAGCCGGCCGAGGACGGTCGAGAATCCATAGACCAGCGTCTCCCGGGCGAGGCTCTTGAGGCGCTCGATCATAAGCGAAGGGAATGCTTGATTCCTTGTCGATTCCGGAAAGAAAGCATGGTTTTCCTCCGCGGATTCTAGCAAAGGTCCGGGATGCGAGGTTGGGGGCGCTCCATGACTCCACCAAGTCGAGGCGGCCAGCGTCGGTTATCCACAAGACTTGGAACGTTCCAAGTGCCGTGGAAAACTCCCCCCTCACCCCCGCCCTCCCGCCATGCTCTTAAACCCCCGGGAATCGGGAATTCCGCTGACCACCTTGACAAATCCCGGCACCGGGGCCATATATATAGGGTGCCGATGACCGGAGGGTTGATGGGCCGGCGCCTCCATGATTACTGGAAGCGCCGGGGGCGAAGCGCGGCGGATGACCGAGTCGTCGCCGGCCTGGCGGTGCCTTGGCGCACCGGGACCCAGATCGAACGGCTTCGCGAGCGGCCCCGCGCCCCCGGGGAGAGTTTTCGCTTCGCGGTGCTGGGCGACTGCGAACCGGGGCGCTTCTGGATTTTGAGGGCGTTGTTCAATCGCAAGGGGGTCTTCTCCCGGCAATTGGGGTCGATCCGCGCCCAATCGGTGGATTTCACCATCCAGCTCGGAGACATGGTCAGCCGCGGGGTGCCCGGCCAATACGCCCGCTTCTTCGGCGAACTCGAATCCTCCGGCGTCTCGCAGCCCTACCTCACGGTGATCGGCAACCATGACCGGCTCTACCCGCACGGACATTCGGCCGGCAGCCGCTACCATCAGTTCTTCGGTCCGTCAAATTATTTTTTCGACCGCGGCGCCGCCCGATTCGTGGTTCTTGACTCCAGCTGGGGCCGGCTGACCCAAGCCCAACTGCGTTGGCTTCGACTCGTCCTGAAGGGAGATCGTCGAAAGCTCGTATTCACCCATATGCCCCCGTCCCTGCTCCATCTCTGGGGCGACGGCGCCGCCCGCCGGCGCTGGGGCGGGTTCTCCGAGGGGGCCCGGGAATTCGCGGACACGGTCTCGGAGATGGGCGTCGAGCGGGTCTATATGGGGCATGTCCATGGTTTCGGCGTTCAGGATTGCGGCGGGGTGCGCTATATCCTGACGGGCGGCGGAGGCTCGCCGCTTTATCCCTCGGGCGTCACGGACCGGTTCTACCACTACCTGACCGTCGCCGTCGGCCCCGCCGGCATCTCGGATCGGGTCCATGAACTCGACGGCTCATCGTTTGCGATCCCCGCGGGGAAGGTCGTCCTCCCCGCGGGTTAGCCGATCTGGAGGAAGCGCTATGATCCGCGGCATGTCGACGATAGCGGCCGGGGCGCTCGTGGCGGGGCTGCTGCCCTCCTCCGCCGGAGCCTTCGGCAGCAGCGCCACGTTCAAGGGCATGGACGTCTACCGCTCCGAATCCGTGACGGTCGAGCGGATCGCGGAGAAGCTTTCCGACCAGATCGAAGGATACTTGTTCCTCCGCGCCGAGGGCCGGAAATCCTCTCTGCGACGGGCCGAAGAGATTAAGCGCAAGATCGAGGCCGAGGTGACCGCGATGGGCGGCTTGGCTTTCCACCGGATGCATTATGCCCAGTACGTCACGGCCGCGGGGCGCACCTCCTACATCACCTTCGAAGTCGTCGACGGCAAGGACGCCAAGACCCGGATGCCTTTCCGGGCCGCGCCGACGGGAACGACGGCCGATCCGGAGGGGCTGATCGCGGCTTGGCAGCAATACGACGCCGCCGGCAAGTCTTATCGCCTCGCCGGGGAGCTCGCCGCGGACCGCCCCACGTGCGCGGCGTTCTACTGCCTGTGGGGATCCTCCAAGCCCGAGCTCGAAGCCGCTGAAAGGAAATTCGTCCAGCAGTCCGCCCCCAACAGGAAGCAGCTCCTCGGCGTGTTGGCCAAGGAGGCCGACCCGGCCAAGCGGGTCGCCGCGGTCTACCTACTGGCCTACTTGCCCAGCGGCAAGGACGTCGTGGAGATCGCCATCGACTCGCTCGCCGATCCGGACGAGAGCGTCCGCGGCGCGGGCTTGCAGGTGCTCGCGGATATGGGGGTGTATCACAAGGAGGTTTATTTCGACATCAGCCGCGTGATCAAGGCCCTGGATTTCCCGACCACCGGCGACCGGGGCAAGGCCATGGCCGTTCTGATCGGGGTGGCCGAGGACCCCGCCCGCAAGGGCAGCATCATCGCCCTCGGCGGGGATCACCTGATCCGCCTGCTGAAGCTCAAGCAGCCCATCAACCACGACATGGCCTATACCCTGCTCATCCTGCTCTCCAAAGAGAGCCACAACAGGCGGGACTACAAGTCCTGGGAGGCTTGGCTGGCCTCCCAAAGGTCCGCCCCCCGCTAGGCCCCCATGGTGGGGTTTCTTCTGGACCTGCGATCCATCCCCGAGCCTCAGGACGCGACGAGGCCCGCGATGTCCTTGACTCCGGCTCTCATGGGGCGCATCGCCCTGTGCGCGGCATTGATCGCGATGGGGATGTACTATGTGCTTTCCGGCCGCGAGCGCCAGAGCGTGGGCCGCATGGCGCTCGGCGCCCTGATGGTGATCGGCGCCTTTTTCGTCTTTTGACGACGTTCGAAGTCCGGCGAGCCGGACCACGGAGAGAACCTCCGTCGATTGGCCTCCTCGCCGCGCGGCGGTCAGCCGCAATCGGGCGCGTCGCGGGGCCTCAGGCCGGCTAGTCCCCGTCGGGCGGCGCCGGCGATCCTCCGGCGCGCTTCTGAATCTCGTCTTTCATCTCTTTCTCGAGGTCTTCCATCTCGCCTATCTCGCGCTCGATGAGGTCGTCGATGCGGAATGGCTTCTTCGGCGTCAGGATGCGGGGTTCGGCGGGGGGCGGCGGGGCTTTCGCGGCCGGCGGCGGGGGTTTGACCGCGGGCGTCGGCTTGACGGCCGGCGGCGGGGCCTTGACCGCGGCGGGAGGGGCGGCCGCCGCGGCCGCGGGGCGGCTTTCTTCCGGAGCCTCCGGCGCGAGCTCCGAATACTCGGCGCGGATGCCCGAGGAGGCCAGCCATTTCTTGAGCACGCTCGACTTGACCGCGAAGTTGACGCTGGTGATGGTCAGCCCGTCCTGGGCTTTGCGGGCCATGGAGGTGTTGACTCCGATCATCGCGCCGCGGCGGCTGATCAAGGGCCCGCCGGAGTTCCCCCGGTTGATGGAGGCGTCGGTCTGGAAGGCGTTTTTTCCCTGAACGCCCCCGAGATTGGAAACGACGGTGCTGACGACGCCCTGGGTGAGGGTCCACAGGCCGCCCTGCTCCGGGTGGCCGATGGCGATGACCGACTCGCCCATGTCCACGGCCTCGGCGTCGCCCAGGGGCATGACCGTGACTTTCCCGGGGGGATCCTTGAGCTCGAGGATCGCCAAGTCCAGGGCGGCGTCAAAGGCCGCCACGCTGGCCTCCCGGGGGTGGGTGAGATCTTCCTTCGGGTCTCCGGTCACGCGTTGGGGCTTGAAGTAGACGCGGATGTTCTCGAAAGGTTTGCGGGTGGATTTGCGGATGACGACGTGGGCGTTGGTCACGATCCGCCCCGTGGAATCCAGGACCGAGCCCGTGCCCATCTCGCCGTTGCCGTCGGCCCCGAAACACATCACGAGAACCACCGCGGGCCCGTAATGCCGGTAGATCTGCTTGGGGCTGAGTTCCCGCTCCAGCCGCGGGAGCGGCTGCCGGGACATGTTGGGGGTATCGGCGGCCAGGACTGGAAGGGCGGCGCACAAAGCCGCCAGCAGCGAAATTTTCATGGGTGTCACCTCGGTCCCCATCCAGTGTCTCTGGAAGGGACCGTCCCTTCCGGTAGATTGGAAAGGGACGGAACGATAGAGTATAACAGAAGCCTTCCCCCCTTCAAGGCGACCTTAGTCACAGGGTGCGCCGACTCGGTGAAAGCCGCCCGCGCTGAATCTCCGTCCATTTTACTCCCAGCCCTGGGAGTCATTCTCCGACTAGCGCCGCGCTTGGCGCTTCGCGGCTTCCAGACGTTCGAGGCTGTTGATGTTGATCCAGCGGGCGGCGTCGGCTCGAAACGCCCCGATCGGGCGACCCTCCCCGGCGAGACGAAGGTAGGCCGGGGCGATCGGGAAGGCCCCGGTCTCCGTCAGAAGCGGGAAGATCTCCGGCGCAATGACGTGGATGCCGATGAAGGCCAGGGCCTCGGCCGAGGCCGCCGCCGGACCCCACCACTCGTCTAGTCCGTCCCGGCGCCGGCCGCGGAGACGGCCCTCGCCGTCAAACAGCAGGGCGCGGGAGCTTTCCCGCGCCATGACCGCCAGAGTTGCCAGGGATCCGCGCCGGCGGTGTTCCTCGAGCATTCCGCGGAGATCGACGTCGGTGAGGATATCGACGTTGTGGAGGAGGAAGGGTTTGCCGTCGTCGAAGAACCAGGAGGCCTTCTTGAGGCCCCCTCCCGTGTCCAAGAGCCCGGTCTCCCGGGAGACTTCCACCCTCATCCCGAAATCCCGGCCGTGGATAAAATCGCAGACCTGATCCGCGTGGTGGAACACATTGACCACGGCTTCGGTCACGCCGGCCGATTTGAGCCGATCGAGGGTGATTTCGAGCAGCGTTCGTCCTCCCACGTCGATGAGGGCCTTGGGCGTTCGGTCGGTCAACGGCTTGAGCCGGCTGCCGACGCCGGCCGCCAGGATCATCCCTTTCATGGCCTGGGGCCGGCAGGCCCCTGGTCATGACGCCGCCGGCAGGGCGGATAGCGCCGGGGCGTCATGGCCCGGAGGTCCCTCCCCCCTCGTGGCGAAGCTCGACGGCCACGCCCAAGGACTCCCGCAGGCGCTGGGAGAGCCGCTCGGCGCAGTAGACCGAACGGTGGCGGCCTCCGGTGCAACCGAAGCTCACCAATAGATCGGTGAAGCCCCGCGCCCGGTAGCTCTCCACCGCCTGCCCGACCAGGCCGAAAGCGTGGTTGAGAAAGGCGCGGACCGAAGGCTCGCGCTCGAGCCAGCGGGCGATCCGCGGGTGCTGGCCCGTCAGCGGGGCCATGGATTCGTCTCGGCCCGGGTTGGGCAGGGCGCGGCAGTCGAATACGAATCCCCCCCCATGGCCTTTGTCGTCCTCTGGAATCGAGCCCTTGTAGGAAAAGCTCCTCACCCGCACCGAAAGCCCTTGCGCCGGCGCCGGCGACTTTCTCAGCGGCGATCGCACCAGTCCCCGGAGGGCTTTCTCCAAGGCCGGCAGGCGTACCGGAAGGCCCTGCGAGCCCAGAAGCCGCTCGATGTTGTCGAGGGCCGGCGGGATCGATTGGAGGAAGTGCTGCTTCTTCTCGTAGTAGCCGCGCAGGCCGTAGGTGCCCAGGGCCTGGAATATCCGGATGTAGATGTAGCCGGGGAAGCGCTTCAGGAAGTCCTTGCGGTCGAGGCGGGTGACCGCCGACGCTTCCTCGACGTAGCGCTCCAGGAGGGCGCGCCGGAACGGCTCCGGGAGCGCGGCCTTGCCGTCGTAGAGGAGCGAGGCGACGTCGTATTGGGCCGCGCCCCGCCGGCCCCCTTGGTAGTCGATGAAGCCCGGTTCGCCCTTGCGCGCCATGATGTTTCGGGATTGAAAGTCCCTATAAAGGAAGCACCCGCGGTCGGCCGCCAGCAGGTGGACGGCGAATCTGCGGAAGTCGTCCTCGAGGGCCTGCTCGTCGAAGGAGATCTTGGCCAGGCGCAGGAAGTAGTACTTGAAGTAGCTCAGATCCCACAACATGGACTGGAGGTCGAAGCTGCGGCGGGGATAGCAGAGGCGGTAATCGAGGCGTCTTCCCCCCGGAAACTGGAAGCGCGGCAGCCAGTGCAGGGCGCGCTCGTAGATCGCGGCCGTCCCGGGCGCGGGGCCGCGCGGGCCGCGCCCGCGGGTCAGGTGCTCGAAGAGGGTCGTGTCGCCGAAGTCCTCCTCCACGTAGGTCCCGAGGGCGGCGTCCTCTTCGTAGATTTGCGGGACCGGCAGGCCCTCGCCCCGGAAATGCCTGGAGAATCCGAGAAAGGCGCGGTTTTCCCGTTGGTCGGGACCGAAAACTCCGATCGCCGAGCTTCCCCCGCCGACGAGGCGGTAGATCCGGCGGTTGGAGCCGTCGCCCTGAAGCAGGGCCACGGATTCCGGGAGAACGCCGAAGCGCCGGCGGAAGAGACGTTCCAGCGACTGTTGCGGGGTCTCGGGCATGGATGAATGCCCCCGAGAGGAATCGAACCTCTATCGGCGGTTTAGAAGACCGCTGCTCTATCCATTGAGCTACGGGGACGAAAAGCGCTTATTCCAACAAGAGAAAAATACAAATTTTTCCGCGCCGCCGTCGAGCGCGATTGAGCTACGGGTATTTTCCAGTTGTGCGCTTCCTCGTCGAGAAAAATAAAAACATGGGTCACTTAGAAGGCGATCGATGGTCGTTGAGGAATCGGAAATGCCGGAGGACCCGGCGCCGTGAGGCCGCAGGCAGCCCTTTCACTTCGGCAACGGGCATCGCCCGGAATTTGGGATCCTTCTCCATGCTCTTACGCAAGCACCTGGAGAAGCCGCTCTCCCTTAGTTTCGCGCGACTCGTCATTTGATCTTTTCCTCGGCAGGATTCCATGGCTTGCGCGCTCCTCGCCGAATGTGCAGGACTTGAACCTCATTCTCCTTGATCCAAAATAGAATTCGATAAGGCCGCCTCCCGTAAAGCGACTGCCTCACCCGCTCTCGGAGTTCGAGTCCTTCCGGGGAGATGGGACAACGATGGGGATGATCAGCCAGGGATTTAATCGCGTCCATCAGACCGTTGTACCATACGGCTCCCTGATGAGGCGCGCGGAGGATTACCCAGCGATAGAGTTCCTCAACATCCCTCTGCGCGCGCGGCGTCAGCCTAACGCGATATCCCATGCTTTTTTCGCATGCGCTTATCGAAATGCTCCAGGGATATCCCCTTCCCGCGCTCGGCCTGCATTATCCCTTCCTGAACGGCTGAAATGGCCTCGAAGTTTTCCGCCATCTCCAAAAGCTTCTGGTAGGACTCCGCGTCTTGGACGACAACCTCGGCTCTTCCGTTCACCGTCAGCACCAGCGGGCGATGGCCCTTTTTAAGTTGTTTCACGAAGTCTACGGTGTGACGCTTAAAGTCTGTCAGGGAATGGATATCCTGTCGAATATTCAGCATGGGGACACCTCGCATTTAATTAGCATCTAATAAGAGTATAGTTGATATCGGCGGGAACTGCAAGGGGGGAGTCCGGTTTGTTTCCTGGGGTATAGATGCTTCAGCGAGCGGCCGAAGGAAGGCTTGAACTCGAAGCGCACGCGGGCTTACAGGGTCTTTAGATGCTTCTTCGCCGCCTTGGCCGAGGCATCATATGTTTTGTTCAATGAGAATCGCGGCGAGTTGCGCCGGGCCGACCTTTCTGCCGAGAGCGCTCAGGCTCCGAGCCTTTCGAGTCAGGCGGTTCCAAGTTTTGCGATGGAAGGGCCAGAAGGCGGGCCTGCGACCGAATCTTGGCCTGGACGATGGTTTGCCAGGCTCGTTTTTTGCGGGGCAGCGGAGCCTCTGCCTGCTGAATGAATCGCGGTCGGCCGCCAGTAAATGCTCGGCGAACCGCTTAAAATCGTCCTCGAGGGCTTGTTCATCGAAGGAGATTTTGGCCAGGCGGAGGAAGTAGTACTTGAAATAGCTCAGGTCCCACAGCATGGACTGAAGGTCGAAACTGCGCCGCGGGCAGCAGAGGCGGTAGTTCAGTCGCCGTCCCCCCAGGAACTGAAAACGGGGAAGCCAGTAGAGGGCGCGCCCGTAGAGAGCGATCGTCGCCGGCGAGGGGCCGCGGGAGCCGCGGCCGTTGGTCAGGTGCTGGAAGAGAGTCGTGTCGCCGAGGTCTTCCTCCAGGTAGCTCCCGATGGCGGCATCCTCATCATAAATCTCGGGCACCGGCAGACCCTCGCTGCGGAAATGCCGGGAGAATCCCAGGAAGGCCCGGTTTTCCCGTTGGTCGGGGCCGAAAACTCCGATCGCGGAACTGCCGCCGCCGACGAGGCGGTAGATCCGGCGGTTGGAGCCGTCGCCCTGGAGAAGCGCCACGGACTCGGGCAGGACGCCGAAGCGGCGTCGGAAGAGGCGCTCCAGCGACTGTTGCGGTGTCTCAGCCATATTCGAGTGCCCCCGAGAGGAATCGAACCTCTATCGGCGGTTTAGAAGACCGCTGCTCTATCCATTGAGCTACGGGGACGAAATCTATTTAATTTATAATTGGAATTAGATGAAAATTCAGCGTCAATAAAAACCATCAATCGTCTTCTAAGCAATCATACAAATTCGCTCCAGCTCCGGCCAATCACTCCGGCAATCGCTTATCCATAGTGGTCATCCTGCGTTGTCACGGATTGGTGGCGCCTGACGCGGCTCTGGACCGGGGAATCGTGCTCGGAGTCATCCGGCGCTGGAGGAAGACGCCGTCATAGACACGCGACCAGTCGGCCTTCGCGGCCGCGTATCCCCAAAATAGGCGGCCAGGCCTAGAGCGCCTGAGCTCTGGGTCCGAGCGCCGCAAGTCGAGGAAGGCCTGTTCGAGGCCTCGGCGCGCGAACTCATCCTCGAGCCCTCCCTGCAGCTGCGGAGGCAGTCGCGCGGCTCGGCCACCCGGTAATCCCTGCCGTCCCTCCAACGCGGTGAAGCCGACCGTGTACATCCGGGTCCCCAGGGCTTTCCAGAGATGTTCGCCCATCGTGACTGTTTCTATCGGCAGGCGCTCGTCAGGCGGCTTATGGAAAAGCCACAAAACAATGCCGCCCAGGTCGTCGAACACCCATGACTCCAATTCCGGCCACATCACGCGCCGCGCCAGGCGTCGGATCGGACCGTGGATAGGTTCGATCGCCCGAGCTTCGCGCAAGACGTGAAAATTCGCAGCCCAGACCACGATCTTGACGTCCGGACGCGCCGCGGCAAGCCAGAGGAGGTTGCGCGCCATTTGCGCGTCGCGCGCGTTGTTCAGGTCTGAGTTGGGCCCGGCCCAATGATACCCGGCGAAGGCCTCGGTGGACTCGAGGAACTGTCCCCAGAATGCGGCATCAGGCCCACCCAGGATGCGGCGCGCCTCCTCTCTGCTTAGCGCCGGCATGGGCCTCTTTTAGCGTTGACAACCACAGCACTCGCTCCTCAGGAGTCGGCCGCGCCGCGTACTCGGTCAGCGCCCGCATCGCGGGGCGCAGCCGCTCCGTCAAGTCCAGTAATCCCAGTTGCGAGAGGACGCGCTCGAGCTCGGGCCCGAGTCGTTTCGCGGACAGCGGAAGGAAGGTCTGACAGTCGAAGCCTGCGAGTTCCAATGGCCGCTGGCTGCCCGATGAGGTCGAGACGTGTTTAAGAAGCGGCCCGAGCTGCTCGCTCCAGCTCCAAATGCTCAACCCCTCGCGGATATTGGCCATGGGTGCGCCGGAGCGCAGTTGCGCCCAGGCCAGGCGAGCGTCGAGCATGCCGGTCTCAAAGGCCAGGATACTGAAGCCCTTGCGCGCGTGAAGGTATTTAATGAGGCGCGTTTTGGCCAGGAAGGCCGCTCCGTCGCCATGCGTCTGCTCCCCGAGCAGGACCAGTCTCGCCGAGCCGATGGACTCGCCGAAGGCTTCGAGGTCGGAGTAGTCCGTGTCGGCCGGATCAATCGAGCGGATGGGAAGGAAGGGGCTCGCTCCGGCCAGGCCCGCCAGGGACAGCGCCAATGTCAGGCCTGCTGGAGACAACAGCATGAGAGAATAAGGGGGGACAAGTTGTCCCCCCCTTTAAAGGCCTCAGCCAGCGATGGATCGCGTTTTCGCAGTTTCTTCAAGTAGTCGCCTGGAGCAGGCGAATCGGTCAATGCGGCGACGACATCGGTGATGACAAACCACCAGGACGCGTCGCCAGCGGCGCCTTTTTCAGTTCGCCCAGAAACAGCGTTCGTGCGGCTGGCTCTGCGCGAAGGCTCTTCTCAAGATAATTATCGAAGCCGGATCTTTTCGTGCGATTTATTTTCATAAGCCTCGATTGCGCCACTTTAGTGCGTTGCGCTCGCCTTCCTGCGGGGAATCCTGTTCGCCGGAATCTTGACCACGCGGCCGTTCTTCCAGACCACGATCGGATCGCCGCTCAGGCGATGCTCCTCGATCGTCTTTGCGACGGCGATCCGGAGGGCTTTCCCGGCATTCTGCACGACCGTGGGAATCCGTCGCGCGCGTTTTCGTTTCACGCTCATTTTAGTCCTCCCTTGATCTTCAGGAACAGGGGTGCATCCACGACGATGATCTCGCCGCCATCCGCTCGCGCGATGAGTTGAGGATCGCTCCCTGAGTTGTCGAAAAGACCCCAAGTGTCCACCAAGGGGTGATACTCCATCAGCAGGTTCCGCACTCCGCGCTCGAACCTTCTTCGTATGTCGTGCTCCGGCACGGAATGCCCGCCCCGGCGGACTCGGTCCTTCACCCGCCCAATCGCGAGCTCGACGCGGGGCAACCACAGGAACACGATATGGATCCGGTAGCCTCCCTTCTTCAGCTTTCTGAAGAGCGCCAGGTAGCCTCTGCCGGAAAGTGTCGTCTCGAACGCGAAGGTGTGCCGCTGCGCGGCCAACTCGCCGATCTTTCCGAGCATGATGCGGCCGGCCTCCATCGCCACCGTTCCGGGAGAAAACGGCGAAAGCCCGCCTGCAATCAGGTCGGCGTTCACGAACTCCCGGCACTTCGCGAAGCGCGGAAGAAACTCCCGGGCAAAAGTCGTCTTCCCGGCGCCATTGGGACCGGCGATGACGAACAACTCTGGCGCCGTTTTCATGGAGTCGCCTCCGCGCTGAGTTTGGGGAGGAGGGTGGCAATCCGCCCCCACCCTTTGGAAAACTCCGCGTCACGGCGGACTTCTTTCCGCTGGAACAGGGCGATGCGAGTCTCGGGATTTTGATCTGCGTCGTTCATGATTTGAAATTATCTATTTTTATTACGTTTCTTCCTCCCCGTAGCAGTAACAGGGGCTCTATCCATTGAGCTACGGGGACGAAAAGTAGTGAGAACTAAAGAGAAAAATACAATTTTTACCGCATGCGTGTCGAACGCGATTGAGCTTCGGAGAGACTCATGCAGCGAGCTTTCTCATCGAGAAACGGCTCGCGGCCACCTTCTTAGTAGGCGAACGGTGGCTGCCTGCGATTGGCAAATGCTGGAGTAGACGGCGTTGAGTCGCGTCAGGCAACTTCGCCAGTCGTCGCCGAGGTCTCAGCATCATATGTTTTGTTCAATGAGAATCGCGGCGAGTTGCGCCGGGCCGACCTTGCGGCCGCGAGCGCTCATGCTCCGAGCCTTTCGAGTCAGTCGGTTCCAAGTTTTGCGATGGAAGGGGACTAGGCGTTTGGTATCCCATCGCGGATCGCTTGGTCTTCCCCCCCGCGATATGAGCCTCTGCTGGAGGGCCTGCCCCATCTCAATCCATTCCAAGGGCCCGCGAGTTCGGCCGTCCTTGACCTTGACGACACGCGAGGCGCCAAGAGAGCGGGCAAGAAGCGCCTGCTCAGGATCTCTTCGTTTGGTTTTCATTTCAATTGCCTCCGCCTGCATCGTAACTCGAAATGCCGTAATAGTTGCCGTTGATGATGCCGACTTCTCCTTGATTTGCTTCGCGTCCAAAACGGTGGAGGAAAGCTCTCAGCGCCGCGAGATTCTTCCTGAGTTCCGACCGCGGTACGTAAGAAACGACCATGACGGTGATTTCCTGCAGCAGTTTGCCCCCGCGCGAGTCATCCCGCCAGACGCCCTTGCCTGAGCGCGCCGCTCTTGAGGAAGCGCTTGACGTCGTCGTGGTTCCCCGCCAGCACGAACTCGATCAAATCTTTTTGCCAGCGATAAAGCAATCGTACGCGGAGACCGGCCCTCGCCTCCCAGAACGGCCCCCGCAAATGGTCGATGCCCAGACCAGGCGTTTTCTCTCCGCTGTTATAGAAGTCGATCAATTTGTCCGCCGCTTCCCTGACCCCAGCTTGCTCTCTTGGGTGCAGATGCTTCAGGGAGCGGCCGAAGGAGGGCTTGAACTCGAAGCGCACGCGAGCTACAGGCTTTTGACGTGCTTCTTCGCCGCCTTAGCGGAGGCAAACGACTTCCCGCGTTGCGCGGACAATCTCCCGATCTTTGCCCACTCTTCTTCGTTGTACGGAGAAGCCTTCTTCTCCTTAATCTCGACAGACACGATTTCCACCTTCCCGTTACGTTCCACACGGAAGGCCACCATTTCAGGCCCTGACTTGAGTCCGAGCACGTCCCGGACGGCTTTTGGCAGGGTCACTTGGCCTTTGTTGGTCACTGGCGAAACCATGAGATGCGACATAAACCCTCCTTTGCTTACTTCCCTACTTCCACACTTCTAGTTTAGCAGGACGACAGCCTTCTGTCAAGGTTCCGGAGGGGAGTCGATTTTTTCGGCTGGGCCGGAAACTGAGGGATAAATGGTGCCAGCTCTCCGGCCATCTCTCGGGAGGAAGGACAAAGCCACAAGCCCCCAAACCCTCTGCCTCACGCTGTGCCAGCTCTCAGGCATCTCTCGGGAGGAAGGACTGGAGCTGGACGTGCCGGCCGGCGCAGACTTGATGTGCCAGCTCTCAGGCCATCTCTCGGGATGCCATGCTTCTTTCGCATGCGCTTATCGAACTGCTCCAGGGATATCCCTTGCCCGCGCTTGGCCTGCGCCATCCCTTCTTGAACAGCTGAAATGGCCTCAAAACTTTCCGCCATCTCCAAGAGTCTCTGGTAGGAATCTGCGTCCTGGACCACGACCTCGGCTCTTCCATTCACCGTCGGCACCAAAGGGCGATGGCCCTTTTTGAGTTGTTTCACGAAGTCGACCGTAGCTGAGGATCAGGGACCCCCGCCGGCCTTGACGAGCAGATGATTTCGGAGTTATCCTCTACGGAGAGCGAAAACTTGTCGAGACAAAGTGCCCTTGAATCTCCTACAAAGTCAAAGTCGATCTCCGCGTTGATACAGTGGGTCTTTATGAGAACCAAGCTCCCATTCATCGCCCTCGCGGCGACCCTGCTCGAGGCCTGCGTCGCGTCAACCCCCGGTTCGCACGCCCCGCAAGCGCATGTCCCTCCTGCTTACGGCTCGACCACCTTGGCCCTGGTCGTTTCCGCCCACACGCGCGAGACGATCCGGGAACTCGACGCCAAAAACGGCACCTCCAACCCTTTCAAGCTGGTCAACATGGCCCCCTACAAGGGAGAGGCTCTGGTCGAGCGTGTAATCGAGTTATTGACCCGCCATTTCAAGGAGGTCCGTCGGGCGGCGAGCCTCGAGGAAGCGTCTCAGGCCGGCTGCGACCTCGTCGCCAATCTCGATGCCTCGGCGAATTTGGGGACGGGGGCGCTGGCGACGACCAGCTTCGAGACGGAGGTGTCCTTCTCGGATTCCGGGCGCAACCCGGTGGCCACCATCCAAGCCGCGGGCGCCAAGACGATCCCGTTCCCGGCGACGACGTTCAAGATCGCGGAGGCCGTCGAGGACGCGCGGCGAAAACTGGAGGCCAAGCTGATCGCCTCCAACGAACTGCAGCGATTCGTCGCCGGCGGCGGCGTCCGCCCGGTTTCCGCAGCCGCTCCTGCCGCGCCCCAGCCGGCGTCAAAGCCGCGATTTCCCCTGGAACCGCTGGTCTCCAATTTCCCCAAGGGCGAGTCCCGTCCCGATGACATCGCCGTCATCATCGCCAACGCCGACTACGGGCGCTTGGGCAAGGAAATCCCCGACGTCCTGCCCGCCTACGCGGACGCAGAAGGGTTCCGGCGTCTGGCGCTGTCGGTGCTGGGCGTGCGCGAGGGAAACATCATCTATCTTAAGGATGCCACGGGGGCCCAGTTCGCCCGAGTCTTCGGCACCGACAAGGATCACAAGGGCCAGCTCTTCGACTGGGTCAAGCCGGGACACTCCAAGGTCTACGTCTACTACGCCGGGCACGGGGCTCCGTCCACGAAAGGGCAATCCTATCTGGTGCCGGCCGACGCCGACGCCGGACGGCTCGATCTCAACGGCTTCCCGCTGGAGTTGCTCTACTCGAACCTGGGGAAGCTCCCCGCGGTTTCCGTCACTGTCGTCCTGGAGGCCTGTTTCTCCGGAACCAGCCAGGGCGGCACGCTGATCCCCAACGCCTCTCCCCTGGTCCTGACCGTAAAGACCCCCGCAGTTCCGGAAACGATCACGGTCTTATCCGCCGGCGCGATGGACCAGGTCGCTTCGTGGGGGGAGAACGGGCGCGGCAGCTTGTTCACGGAGTATCTCCTGAAGGGCTGGGGAGGCGAGGCGGATAAGGCGCCGACCGGGAACAAGAACGGCCGCATCGACCTCTCGGAGCTCGAGAGTTATCTCCGCGCGAACGTCACCTACCTGGCTCGACGCTACTACGGGCGAGATCAGGTTCCTCAGGTGAAGATCGGGCGGTCCGACTAAGTAGGGAAAAGTAGGCACCTGGCACCTTCGGGAGAGTATACCCCGCCGTCCAGGGGGTATCAAGGGGGTGTTTGGGCGGTGTTTAGGCATGTCTGGGTCCTGACGGGTGGCTCCAGTTTTGGCAAGGGATGGTTCTGAAATCTCCACAGAGATCGTTTGGGCCGACGCAGGAGCGCAGGCGAACAGAGAGTCCCCGCCCTCTCCCGGGCACGGGGGCTCTCTTAGTTCTCGGGGTGCGGCTCGCCCTGGTCGTGCCAGCTTTCCACCGACGCGGCGGTCTCCACCGTAGGGCCTAGACTGCGCCCGGGGACATGGCCCCCAAAGGGCCGAGAGAGCGATTGACTCCGTACCTAGGTACATGGTTTATACTATCCATGAGGAGGCATCATGCAACCAAAGAGACTGACCATCGGCCAGGTCGCCAAGCAGTCAGGAGTCAACGTGGAGACCCTGCGTTACTACGAGCGTCGGCGGCTCCTGAGCCCGGATGGGTACCGCGACTCCGGCTACCGGCTTTACGGACCGGACGCGGTCCGGAAGCTCGGCTTCATCAAAAACGCGCAGGAATTGGGATTTAGCTTGAAAGAGATTGCGGAACTGCTTCGGCTGAGGCTAAGGGGCAGAGCTCGGTGCGCGGACGTCAAGCGCCGGGCTCAGGCCAAGCTGACCGATGTGGAAGGCCGTATCGAGCGTCTTCAAGCCATGGGACGCGTGCTTAAGGAACTTCTCCGTTCGTGTCACAGCGGCCGAACCACCGATCACTGCCCTATCCTTAGAAGCATGGAGAGGAGCAAATCATGAATCAGCGGGTATGCCTGCTGGCCTTTCAAGGCTGTCCGAACGCGGCGCAAGCCCGGCGCGTCTTAAAGGAAGCATTCCACCGGATCGCGCTGGAGCCGCTTTGGGATGAGGTCGATCTCAACTCGTCGGAATGCCCGGCCGAGCGGCGTGGATTCCCCTCCCCGACCATCTTAGTGGACGGCGCCGATGTATCCTCCGGACGGACGACCTTTCCAGGCATGCCTTCCTGCCGTGTCGGTGAAGCGCCCGGCGTGGAAGCCGTAGTCTCCAAGCTCCAGTCCGCCGCAAGCCCATCTCGCATCACAAGGCGGAGAGGCGCGAGCGCCTCCGGGAGGCTCGTCGTTCTTCTCGGCATGTCCGTTCTGATCAGCGGTCTTAACGGGTGCGGCCGGCAAGCCCCGCCGGCCGCGACTCAGGAGACGAATATGAAAATCGTGGTGATCCCGGTCGAAGGAATGTCCTGCGTTGCGTGCGCCGCAAGGATCAAGAAGACGCTCACCGCAATCGATGGGGTCGGCGAAGCCGAAGTGAATCTGGGCGAGCGTCGGGCGCGCGTTCGCTTCGATCCGAGCCGCTTGTCCCCGGAGCGGCTCGCCGCCGCCATCAATGCTCTCGGCTATCACGCGGGAGCGCCGGCGGAGGCCAAACAATGACGTTGGATGAGTTCCTCCGCCGCGTCGGCTCCGGGCACGGCTTCCTGGTCACGCTCGGGATCACCTTTCTTGCCGGAATCGTGGCGAGCGCGGTATGCCCGTGCACGCTGCCCGTGGGACTCGGCCTGGCGAGCCACTCCGGCGCCTCGGAGGCGCAGTCCCGCAGCCAAGGGCTGAAGATCGCGGCCGCCTTCTTCTTCGGCATCGTCCTCAATCTCACCTTGCTTGGAGCATTAGCCGGACGCTTGGGCGCGCTGGCCACCGAGTCGTTCGGCCGATATTGGGCGTTGGCGATGGCGGTCCTCTCGCTGGCCGCGGCGGCAGCCTCTTTCCGGGAGCTGCGCCTGACGGTGGCCCAGCTTGAGTCGCTGCGTCGTCCGGGGCTTGCGGGGAGCTTCGGTTATGGGTTCATCTTCAGTCTCGGCACGTCCGTCGCGCCGCTTTTGCTCCTGCTCGCGGTTTCGGCCGCCAACGCAACGCCGGGGTTCGGTTTTCTCTTGGCGTTCACCTTCGGGCTCGGACGCGGGCTGCCGTTTCTGGCAGCGGGCTTGATCGCGAGCGCGGTGACAGATTTCACGCGACTCGGACGCTGGCGTCGCGCGATCCGGGTCGTCAGCGGTTTCGCCCTGCTGTTGGTGAGCGTGTACTACGCGAAGACATTCATGGCGCTTCTTTAGAGGAGGGCGAGAGATGGCAAACGAAATGGTTCAGATCAAAGCCTCCGGGATGATGTGTTCTTTCTGCACGATGAGCGTGGAGAAAGCGCTCAAGAAGCTGCCGGGCGTGCGCAGCGTGCTCGTGAACCTCGTTCATGGGGCGGTGCTGATCGAGGCGGAGCCATCGCAGACACCGGATGAACTCCCGATTCTCGGTCCCGTGGAGGGGCTCGAGGGCTATCTTAATGCTTGCGGCCACTTCCGGACGGGTATCCTGAACGCTCCTCTCACCGGCCTGATCATCGCCGAACTGGCCGCGGGCGAGAAGTCATCGTACCCAATCGAACCGTTTCTGCTCTCGCGTTTTCACAAGACCGTGGCAACCGCCTACAACCGGCGGCCGCAGGAGTGAGTTCGCTGAAACGAGGGGTTTTACGTACCTTTACGTTTAATTTATGGTGAGCTACCCGGTGGCGGACTCTGCGCTCATGCAGCGCCTGAAAACCGGCGATAGCGGAGCCCTGGGTCCGCTGGTCCACCGCTATCAAGCGCCGCTTTTGAACGCAGCCTACAAGATCCTGGGCGGCCGGGAGCCAGCCGAGGATGCCGTCCAGCAGACGTTTGTCAATGTCATTCGATCCGCCGGAAAATACCAGCCAACGGCCAGCGTCAAGACCTGGCTCTACACCATCCTGATCAACCTGTGTCGCGACAAGTTGCGGGAATCGGCACGTAGGCCGACGGTTTCTCTGGACGAGCCGACATCCCCGGAACAAGCCTTCGAACGGAGCGCCTCGATCGCCGACCTCTCCCAGCCGGAGCCTTCCCAAAGCGCGGAGATGGAGGAAAGAAACCGGCTGTTGCGCTCGGCCTTGGCCAGCCTTCCCGAGACCCAGCGCGATGCCCTGGTGCTTAAGGAGTTCGGCCGGCTTTCCTACAGGGAGATCGCGGAAATCGTGGGCGTGACGGACAAGGCGGTCGATTCGCTGCTTTCTAGAGGCCGGGAAAGCCTCAGGAAGAACATCCTGCCTTACTTTAGGTCCGAGGGATTCTAGCCCATGCCGCGTTTAATTAAGTGAAGGGATAGCCATGGGATGCGAGGAAATTAAGACGCGGTTGTCGGCCTGGATCGACGGGGAAGTCCCCGCCGGCGAAGCCCATAACCTGGAGGCTCATCTCGTTCATTGCGCCCCGTGCGCCGCCGATGCCGCGGAGTTGCGGAGCCTTAAGGGAGTCCTGGCCCAGTCCGATGAGCTGGTGCCTTCCGTTGATTTTGACGCCAGGCTGTGGGAAACGCTGTCGGCAGAGAGCCCAAGGACGGCGAGGCCGACTTCGGCAGGCTGGCGGCGATGGCTGGTGCCTACCGTAGCGACAAGCGGCCTGGCGTTGGCCGGCTATTTCATTCTGCTGCGCTTCACGGTCTTCACGCCGCCCGTGTACGCTTCTGGTACCCTCGTTTGCCACCTGGGAGGCATCAAAGGGGCTTGCTGCGTCCAGCCCATTGAAGCGCAACTGAGAAGTTTCCCGGAGATTGAATCGGTCAAAGTCGATCATTCGACGCGGCGCGTGGTGATGAAGATCGCGGCGGGCCAAAGCGTTCGTCTGGACAAGGTAGCCAGGGCCCTCAAGAAGTGTGGCGGGGGCAGTTATGACGTGAAAGAGTTCTATGTCCTTCCCAGCATGGAAGGGCCCAAGGGAGGCAACAGATGAAAAGATGGTATGCGGGTCTTATCCTGTCCGTGCTCGTCGGACTTAGCGGCCTGGGCGTCTACGCCTATGCCAAGTCGACCTGTCCTGGCTCGGGGCCGGCTTGTTGCGGTAAGTGTCTCGTTCCCCATTAATTGGGAACTTCCCGTGAGCAGTTCGTCCCCGGCCTTTCGGCCGGGGGCGAAGCGGGACTTGCGATATGACAACCGAGCCAAAACGCCTGTGGCTTAAGGTTGCGATGGTGGCTTTGTCGCTCGTCTTCCTAAGCCTCGGCGTCTATTTTGGCTACCAGGGTTTCCGTCACCTGAGGGCGCATCGCCTCATCCGTCCGCCTGACCCGCCGGCAGCCGCTCCTCAGAATCCTCTCAGCCCGGACTGAGACGCGCTCGAATCTGGGTGCGCTGACAATTTGTAGGGTCCCGACAGGGCGAGCGGCCGGCCGCCATCGGTCAGCCGGCGGCGGGAAGCAGGACTCTGAAGGCGCTCCCGCGCCCCGGGGAGCTGCGCAGCGAGACCTCCCCCCCGTGCCGGGTGACGATCTCGTGAACAAGGGAAAGCCCCAGGCCCGTGCCGCGTCCCAGCTCCTTGGTGGTGAAGAACGGCTCGAAGACGTGGGCCTTGTGCTCCTCCGCGATCCCGGCGCCGGTGTCTTCCACCTCGAGGTAGATTCGGCCCCCGTCGTCTCGTCCGGTCCACACCGTGAGCCGGCCGCCATCGGGCATGGCGTCCAGGGCGTTGGCGCAGAGGTTGACGGCGACCTGCATGAGTTGGTCCCGATCCGCCCTGACGGGCGCCGGGGCCAGCGACCGCCTTTCTACCGAGACGCCGCGCACCCGTGCCTGCGCCCAAACCATCGTGAGAGCGGCATCGAGGGCCGAGCCAAGTTCGAATACCTCCAGGCGCGGCTCGGACTGGCGCGAGAAGGTCAAGAGATCCGAGACGATGCGCTTGCAGCGGCGAGCCTCCTCCTCGATCCCGGCCACCGGGACCGAGAGTTCATCGGTAGGAGCCAATCGCCGCGCCGCGGCCTGGGCGAATCCGAGTATGCTCCCGAGGGGGTTGTTGATCTCGTGCGCGATCCCGGCGGCGAGCTGGCCCACGGCGGTGAGCTTCTCGGTCTGCCGGAGCTTCTCCTCCTTGCCGCGCAGGCTTTCCTCGCGCCGGAGCACGCGCCGCGCGAAGAAATTGACGACAAGGAGCCCCGCCGCGGTGCTGCCGAAGGTCCAGGCGAACACCTGCAGGGCGATCCGGCGCTCCTGGCGGCGGGTCTCCGCAAGTGAGAAACCCACGACGAGCCGACCGGCCGGGCCCCGGCGGTCGCCGGTGAGCCGCCGCACGGGGATATCGATCTCGAGGAAGGGGCCGTCTCCCAGGAGGATTTCCCGCTCCTTAACCTCTCCCGATTTCGGCGCGGGCCGCTCCGGCCGGTCCCAGGACTGCGCCATCTCCGGGAGGGCGGCGTGGCGGGCGACCCGTCCCTCGCGGTCCAGGGCGACGGCGTAGGAGGCGCCGAAGCCCGCGAGCGTCCCTTGCAGGAATTCCTGGAGGAGCCGCTCGTTGCCGGGAAGAAGTCCCACGTCGAGCGAGCGCTCGATCTCGGCGAATCGGGCCCGGGCGGGGCCGGCCACCCCCCGCGCGAGAAGGGCGTGCACCGCCCGGCGCGAGGAGAGGCTCACGATCGCGGCGGCGCCCACCGAAACCGCCAGGAAGGCCAGGAGCAGCGTGTCGGTGAGCCTCATGCGCCTGCGGGCGGGTCAGGCTCCCGGCGGCCCAGGGTCGGCGTCGCTCAGGGCGCGTTCAAGGACCGCGAAGAGTTCGCCGAGTTCGTAGGGCTTGGCGAGGTAGTTGACGGCGCCCAGCCGCATGGACTTGGCGGCGGAGGCGGCGGTGGCATAGCCCGTGGCCATCACGACCTTCAGGCCCGGATTCGCCTCTTTGAGGCGCCGGAGGGTCTCCAGACCGTCCATCCCGGGCATCTTCACGTCGCACACCGCGGCCTGGAAGGGGCGGGCCCGAAGCTCCGAGACAGCCTCCTCGCCGCCGGCGGCGGCCACCACGTCGTAACCATGGTCGCGGAGAGAGAAGCTGAGCATGCTTCGCTGGTTCTTGTCGTCGTCGATGACGAGTATCGCGGCGCGCCTGGACTCTGACATGGCATCCTCCGGAAAGGGGTCTGGATTCTCTCAAAGTATAGCCCCGGAGCTCCGAAATTTCAATGCGGCCCGCTCGACCCCGCGGCCGGGAATGTGGTAGCGTGGTTGCCACAAGGAACCATGAACTGGGTCGATGTTCCCTGCCGCGTCGCGGCCGAATTCGAGCGGTGGCGGCTGGACCGGTGGCTGGCGCGGCGCCTGCGCCGGGTCTCCCGGGCGCGGGCGCAGGAGCTCATTCGGGAAGGCCGTGTCCTCGCGCGCGGCCGCCGCGTGCGGGCCGCGATGCCGGTGCGGGCCGGGGAGACCGTCACCGTGCTCTTCGAGCGGCGCCCGGATCCCGAGCCGGAGCGCCGCGGCCTGACGGTCCTGTACGAGGACGATCGCCTCCTGGCCGTCGACAAGCCCCCCGGACTGCTCAGCCACCCCACCGACAAGACCGTCAAGGCGAGCGTGGTCTGGCTTCTGGCCCGCCAGTTTCCCGGCCTGCGTCCGCGGCTGGCCCATCGGCTCGACAGGGAAACGAGCGGGGTGCTTCTGATCTCCAAGGACGCGGCCGCGGCCAAGGCGGCGGCCGAAGCCTTCACCGAGCGCCGGGTGCGCAAGGAGTACCTCGCCATCGCGCGCGGAGCGCCTTCCTTCAGCCGCCGGCGGGTTTCGGCGGCTATCGCCGGCGCGGGCGGAGAGATCCGCGTGCGCCGCGCCGTGACTCCCTCCGGGGAATCGGCCGTCACGGAATTGGAAGTCTTGTCCCGCGCTCCGGCCGCTGCGGTGCTCCGGGCCGTTCCGATGACCGGCCGTCTGCACCAAATCCGCGTGCACCTGGCCTGGCTTGGCCATCCCGTGCTGGGAGACAAGCTCTACACCGGCGCGGGCGAGGCTTACCTGAAGGCGTGGGCGGGGAGCCTGGGCGCCGGTGATTGGACTGCGCTGGGCGCGCCCCGGCAGATGCTCCACGCCGCCGCCTTGGAATTGCCGCACCCCGGCGGCGGGCGGCGCCTGAGAATCGAGTCCCCCCTCCCGGCTGATTTCCGCGAAGCCCTCAGGGGCCTGCGCCTGCGCTACGTGGAAGCGCAGGAGGCTGCGGACCCCCCGGGGGCTTGTCCCATAGCCGCCAGGGTCCTCAGCCAGCGGCTCTCGCGCTCGAGATCGGAGAGGTCGTCGTAGCCCATCTCGCGAACGGGCCGGGATTCCAAGAGCATGCGGGCCCCGCGGTTGAGCGCGGCATGGGGCGCGCGGCGCGCGAGCATGGCCAGGAGAGCGGGGAAATTGGCCGTCACATGGCAGCCCATCGAATCCCCGAGGCAGGAGAAGTCGAAGCGCTGGGCGTCGACGCGAAGGCGGCGGGCCGGCCCGGCCAGGAACAAATCCGCGTGATACGCCACCTCGGAGGTCTCCACGCTCTTTTGCACCTCTTTGGACTTTCCCAGGCCCATCGGAATCCCGGTCGCTAGGGACAGGCCGATTCCGAGGGCGCGTTTGGCCGGGTCCGGCCCTTCGGTCGTCGTGATTTTGCGAACGGAGATCTCCCGGAACACCGCCGCGGCGATGAAGGAGAGCCGGGCCCACGGGGCCGGCAGGCCTGCGCCCGCCGAGAGGCCGCCGTCGCCGGCCACCAGCCGCGCGGCGGGCTCTAGGGCCGGCAGCTCCTCGATCAGGATTTGCGGCAAGGCCGTCGCCGGCAGTCCCGCCGCGGTCAGAGCCTGCGCCATCTCGCCGGCGGGGCCGGGCTCCAGGCCCTGCTCGATGATTCCCCAGCACCGGCGGACAACGGGGATCACGTCCTGGTAGGGGACCTTCCTCAGGCGCGCCAGGACCCGGGCGATGTCCTGGGGACGGAGGGCATCGGCTTTGGAAAGGAGGACGGCGTAGGGACGGTCCACCCGCGTGATTCTACCACAATTCGATATATGGTAACTTTTGCAATCCATGCCATGCGAATCAGCGCACGCACACGGTAGGCCGCTTGCGTAGCGCTCCGAGGCCATCGTGCGCGCCCATTGCGGGAAACAACAGTCGTGAGAGGTTGCATTTGATGGGAGGTCCGGCACGATGACTCGCTTGCCTCCCGTCAGCCCGGGCCAGATCCTCACCGGCTCGCTCTTCAGCGAGCCGGTGAGGGTCGAGACCGTGCAGGCCAACGGCCCGGCGAGCTGGGTGGTCAGTCTCGTGGGGACGCAGTCCGAGCGGTTCCGCAAGGTGACGCTGACCGCAGCCGATATTGATCGCCTCACCATCCTCGACGCAAAGCACTCTTTCGACGGCGACGGACGGCTGTTGCGGCTTGGTCTCCAGGCATACGCGCTCGGCATCGCCTACGAGTTCGATCCCTACTTCGGTCTCTCGATTTCGCGTGTCGATCCGCTGCCGCATCAGCTCGAAGCCGTCTACGACTACCTGCTCAAGCTCGCGCGCGTGCGCTTTTTGCTTGCCGACGACGCCGGCGCGGGCAAGACCATCATGTCGGGCCTGCTCATCCGCGAGCTGGAACTGCGCGGCCTCGCCGAGCGCATCCTGAT